>JARKQH010000039.1 GCA_029974925.1 Verrucomicrobiota bacterium | reverse complement strand
CAGCGGGCCGCCGAAGCTGGGTGTGTTGGCCGGATTGGTGGTCAGGTCCACATAGCCGCGCAGCCGGGTGCCCAGGGGCATCTCGCTGTGCATCACCATGGAGTATTCCTGGATGCCGATCACGTAATAGTCGCAGTTGGGGCCGTAGGGTTGTCCCGGGTCGGGCACGGCGACGGGGATGTCGGGGAGCGGATCGACGAATTTCGACAGGATCGGGCTTTGGGCGAAACCGTGCGCTTTCGCGGCCTCGAAGCCCGCGCCGGGATCGAAATGCCAGGGCGTCGCCGCCGCTGCAAACAGCAGCACGGTTGCCATGAACAATTTGACAATCGCCTTGGACGATGTGTGCATGGGGGGTACCTCCTCTCCCTGCTCGACCGGGGCTGAAGACGACCAGCGCGCGAAATGCATGAACAAGAGTGAAAGTGTCTGATAGAACGTCAGGCTTAGCGAATGATTCCTAAAAAATAGAATAAGGTCAAGGTGTGAAAGAAGGTTTGGATTGTAGAAAATGGTGCGGTTCACCACCCTGAAAATTGAGGAAGGGCCAGGGGCAAGGCTTCCGGGGTTTCCGTCTGGCAGGGGGGTGGGGGATGGAGCAGGTTTTAATTATGGAGACACTCCCACGCATTCTCCGCGCAGCATGACCAGCCGCGTGACGCGCCAGGGGAGGGGGAGTCCCCTTTCGGTCGCATTCCGGCCCCCCCCCGGGAGGAAACCCGACTGCCAGCCGAGCACATCCAAAGAGCGGAGGTGTTCCTGTCCGTCTGAATGCGCGGGGGCTTGGCCGCGCGCTGAGCACCATGCCGCCAGCAGGGCGGTCCGGAACAGGTCGGGCGCGCTCTGCGCGCATGCGCCGGGGCCTTGCTGTCCGGGGCGCTCGCGGTGCGGCGTTGGCTGCCGTCATCGTTGAGCACGAACAAGGGCCGGTCGCGTCCACGACCGGCCCTTTTGCATCGGCTGCGCGCCGTCCCTGCGTCACGCGCGGCGAAAGTCCCGGAGGGCGAAGCCTCCGGGCTATTTGTGGTAGATCAGGATCATGTTCTGGGTCAGCTGGATGTAGAGGTTGTCCTTGTCCCAGGTGCGGGTGGGGCCGAACTTCTTGGTGTGGTCGCCCAGCTGCTGGTACATGTAGCTCTTGAGCTGCTTGTACTTGAGCAGGCTGATGCGCATCAGCACGAAGGTGAAGGCCCCGTCGGACTTGCGGCAGCCGAACCAGGTGGCCAGCACGCCGCCGGCGTCGCGGGCGGGCTTCTCCGTGATGTTGCGGTGCAGCACGTACTCGCCGGAGTCGTCGCCGTAGACGATCTCGAGGTTCTTGGTGTCCTTTGCCCAGACAACGCGGGAGCGTTCCTCCACCCAGCCCTTGCCGGAGAACAACTTGGAGCACTTGTCGCCCCAGGAGTAGCTGTCGAAGCCCTTGGACAGGTCGCCCTGCTGGGCCTGGGCGGCGGTGGTCACGAACAGGAGCGCAGCAAGCGCGGCAACGATGCTTTTCACGGTATCCTCCGCAAAGTGGTATGCAAGGCGCACGGGTCAGGTCCAAACGGTTGGAAGGCCACGGGCCGCCGTCAGGGGCAGCGGATCTCCCGGTAGACCTTCTGGCCGTTCTCCACGACCTCCTTGTAGCACTTGGTGTCAACCATGTACACGGTTTCCTTGGAGGAATTGGAGAGGGCGATGGCCGTGGCGGGCAGCACGGTCAGCATGGCGCCCAGGGCCACGCCCGCGGCCACGCCGGAAGCGGGCGCGCCGTATCCGTAGTTGTAGTACCCGGGGGCCACAGGCACGGGAACGGGCACGGGGACGGGCGGCGGCGGCGGCGGCACCACGCGCCCGCGCGGACCGGCCACCACGTTGCCGATGGGGCCGCGCACGGCCGCGTTGTAAGGGCCGCGCACGGCCGCCGCGCCGCCAGGGCCGCGCGCCGCGGCGTTTCCGTAGGG
>JARKQH010000003.1 GCA_029974925.1 Verrucomicrobiota bacterium | reverse complement strand
TCCAGGTCCTGAATCGTCTCGCCGTTGAGCACGACTTTGATTCGCGACCCCTGGCAGGTGATTTCGTAGCGGTTCCACTCGGTGGGGCGGAAAACCTGCACGCGGGGCGGCACGGCGCGGTAAAGGCTGCCGGTGAGTTCCGCGGGGGCCATGGGGCTGTTGGCAGGCTGGTAGCGGGGGTCCACCATCTGCAACTCCAGGCCGTCGAAGGCCGGGTCCCCAAACATCGGGGCGCGCAGCGCAACGCCACTGTTGCCGCGTTCGCCCAACCGCCATTCGAACTCGAGAATGAAATCGCCGTATTCCTTTTCACTGACCAGCCACGTCCCGCGCGGGTCGCTGCCGTGGAGGACGCCGTCTTTGACCTGCCAGACCACGCCCGCGGCGGCCGGCGCCTTCAAGTCATTCCACTGCCGCACCACCCAGCCCTTGGGGACGCCATCCTCGGGAAACAAGGGCTCGAATGGGGCGGGGGCCTGTTCCGCGGCGGGGCCGGGGAGGGCCAGGACCGCCAGCAGCAGCGTCAGGCAACCTGTCCAGCCGGCATGCATCCGTGGGGCGCGAGGAGGAATGTTCATGGCGGAGAGTCAGTGTGGCGTGCCGGCGGCCGGGATTGAGACGCCGCCACGGCGGCCGCGCCACGCCTGGGGGAGGCTATTTCCCGGCGAAGAAACTCTTGATGACCTCGGCCACCCGCAGGATTTGTTCTTCGGTAAGCTCGGGATAAATGGGGAGGCTGAGGCATTCGCGCGCGGCCTTTTCAGCGACGGGAAAGTCGCCGGCCTTGTAGCCCAGGTGCGCGTAACACTTTTGCAGGTGCAGCGGGAGCGGATAATGCAGCGCGCAGCCGACGCCATTGGCTTCGAGATGCTGCTTCAGGTCGTCGCGGCGCGGGTGGCGCACGACGTAGAGGTGGTAGGCGCTTTGGGCGTAATCGGCCTCGCGGGGCAGTTGCAGGGGCGTGTCGGCCAGCAACTCGTGATAACGCTTCGCCACGCGCCGGCGTTCCCGGGTCCACTGATCCAGGTGTTTCAACTTGACCCCCAGAACCGCCCCCTGGATGCCCTCCATGCGGTAGTTAAACCCGACCTCATCGTGATAATAACGCCGGGTCGAGCCATGCTCGCGCAGGGCGCGGGCCCGCGCGGCGTAAGCGGCGTTGTTCGTCACCAGGCCGCCCCCTTCGCCGTAGGCCCCCAGGTTTTTGCCCGGGTAAAAACTGAAACACGAAATTTCGCCGAAGGTGCCGACCCCCCTGCCTTTATATTTCGCCGCATGCGCCTGCGCGGCGTCCTCGACCAGCGGCAGGTTGTGCTTGCGGCAAATCGCCAGCAACGGGTCCAGGTCCACCGGATGCCCGTACAGGTGCACGGGAAGAATGGCGCGCGTTTTGGGGGTGATGGCCCGCTCGACCAGCGCGGGGTTCAGGCCAAACGTCGCGTCGTCAATATCCACGTAAACCGGCTTGGCCCCGACATACGAGATTGCCCAACTGGTCGCCACGAACGTCATCGGCGTGGTGATGACTTCGTCCCCCCGCCCCACGTTCAACAGCAGCATGGCAATGTGCAGCGCCGAGGTGCCGCTGTTGAAGCCCACACAGTGCTCCGCCCCGCAATAGCGGGCGAAATCCTTCTCGAACTGCGCCACGTCGGGTCCCAGGCAAAACGAGCACTGGTCCAGCGTGCGCGCGATGGCGGCGTCAATGTCCCTGCGGATGCCGCGCATCTGCGCCGGCAGATCCAGATACGGTATGCTTGGATTCATTGGCGGGGAAGATAGTTCGCGCTGCCCCACCCTGCAAGCGGAGAAGGCACCGGGCCCTTCGCGCAGTCGAGGTGCCAGCGGCATCCTGCCCGGGTTTGTGGCGGGGCGGCGGCTGGGCCGGCGGTCATCGGCGCGATGGCCGGCGCGCCGGCTCGAGGAGAAGGGCAGGCGATGCCAACACCGCGGGCAGAGCCCGGGTTTCGGCTTCGAATCGCCACCGGGGCCGATATGCCGCCGAGGCCGATATTGCCGCGGGGCGCGGGGCCTGATACGCTCGCGGTCAACCGTGATGACAACATCCATGCTTGGTCCCCGGGGTGGCCACGACGCCGCGCGCGCACCGCGCAGGACGCGGTAGGGTTTGACCGTGCGAAGTCAAACGCCTATGGCAATGCCTTCCCCTCCAGGACGCTGGTTCGCGGTCATCCTCCTGCAGTACAACTTGCGCGATCCCTTCTGGGATCGCGACGCCGGCCTGTTCCACGAGGGGTTCAAAGCCAACGGGGTGGACAGCCGGTTTGTGGCCCTTGGCGATCCCGCTATGGAGCAACGGCCGGACCTGGTCCTGGCTTCCCAGCCGCAGATGGAGGACCCCGCCTGGTGGCGGCAATGGAACCTCGAGGGCGTGGTGCTTTACTCGTGGGCGCTGCCGCGCTTTACCCGGGTCACGCGCGCGCTCAAGGAGGCGGGGGTCAAGGTGGTT
>JARKQH010000464.1 GCA_029974925.1 Verrucomicrobiota bacterium | reverse complement strand
TTCCTGCAAGTTCTGAGTCAGCGGGTCCAAGGCGAGTCCGCCCGCGTTGCGGCCGGCCGGCAAGGCCAGCGGCCCGGAAGCGATGGTGGTCCAGGTGGTGCCATCGTCATTCGAGCCTTCCAGGAGGTAGTTGGCAGGGTCTCGGCCCTCAGCGTCATTGGCGGTGTAGAACCGCAGCGCACTGACGATGGTGCCGCCACGCAAGGGTTTGACGATGAATCCTGCCGGCCCCGTGAAGGGCGTCGAGCCGGTGCCAAAGTTCAAGTATTTCGAGGTCAGGTTGTCAATGGCGTGCTCGACGGCTTCGTTGGCCGGAGAGCTGCCGCCATTGGGCTGGTAGGCGATAATGGGATCCCCCGGCAGCGTGATGTCGGGCAGACCGGACAGGACGCGCCCGATGGTGGCGGTGGGGCTGACGCCGAAGCCGGCAATGTTGGTGGCGACCATGCGGTAATCGCCGGCATTGGTCCAGCCGATGCTGGTGATGGTCAGGGTGGTGGTCGTAGCGCCGGAGAACGGCCCACCATCGTTAAGGTCCACCCAGACGCCATTGGTGCCCACCTGCCAGCGGTATGCGATAGGCTCGGTGCCGCCCGTGACCGTAGCCGTAAAGGTGATGTTCGAGCCCTCAATGGTGGTGGGAATGTTCTGCGGCGAGATGGTGCTGATGATGGGCGGGACGGCGCCAGCCGTGCCGCTGACGGCCAAAACGACCATGCGGCCGGTCGTGGGATTGATTGCGCCGAGGAACCGCAGGACCATGTTGGTCAGGGGACTGGCCGTGTTGCCCAGCGCGAATTGAGCCTCATAAAGGCGCGGATTAGGTGTGGTCGTGTGGCCCGGGTCGTTGTTGATGGTGCGGGTGTTCAGATTGACCCGGCCCAAGGCGGTGTAGGCATAGGGAGTGTTGTTAAACCAGTCGCGGGAAACGAAAGTATTTGTCTCCTGCGTGCCATCCGCATACTGCATGACGACCTCGTTGGTTACGTTATTATTCGCGGTCGCACTCAAGAACGACAAAGCGGAGTAGGTTGCCGGCGTGGCCGGTGTCAGGTTCGCTTCGGCGTGGACGGAATCCACAAACACGCAATTGTTGGCCGTGTAACTGGCCGGCATTTGATAATGGTGGTCCGGCTGGGTGAGGCTGCTGATGATGGTGCCGGGGGCGGGCAAACCGGAGTCCGGCATGGCCGCGTAGTAACCCTTTTCCATCCAGGTATTTCCCGTGTTGTTGGTGCCGCCGTCCATGGATACGGTCGTGGCTGTCAACAGCGCGCTGGGGAACCGCGGCGTCCCCGCCGCTTCAACGATGGCATCGGCGTTGTAGCCGGTCACGGCCACGGGCGTGAAAGCGCCGTCAGGGGTGGTCTGGCCGGCGACGGCCATGATGGCGGCGCGGCCGCCGCTGACGTAGGTGAACTGGATGCTGGTGACCGGGCTGGAGCTGGTCAGCGGAATGTCGTTGATAAAGAGCCTCGGATTGCCGCTATTGACATTATTAAGCCCGAGGGTGCTTGGGTCGAAACGGCCGTTCAGCGTGAAGAAGGGGGTCGCCGCATTGAACCAATCCAAAGAGTTGAAACTGTAATAGGTCACCGAGTTGTCCTGGTGCGTAACGGCTACGTTGATAGCCACGGGTCCGTTGCCCGCCGTGTTCAAGAAAGACAACGCCGTGTAAGAAGCCGGTGAAACCAACGTCAGGGTGTTTTCGCCCGGCACATCCCCGTTCAGGAACTCGTAGTTGCCCACATACAGGACGTTGTTGGTGGTGTAGTCGGGCGCCAGCGTGAAGGTATGCAGGGGTGAGCCGCCCGAGATGCTGGTACCCGCCGGGGGCAGACCCGTGGTTGGGTCCGCGGTGTTGAAACCTTGCTCATAGAAGGTGTTGCCTGTGTTGTTGGTGCTGCCGCCGTCCATCGTCACTGTGGATTTGGTGAACAGGAAACCCGTCGGGGTCACACCCGCTTCGATGACCATGTCCCGGTTGAAGCCGGTGACCGCCAAGGGAGTGTAATTCATGCCGTCCAGAGACCCGCTCAGGCCGAAAATGGCGGTCTTGTTGCCGCTGGTGGAGCTGAATTCAATTTTCGTGACGGGGTTCACCATGTCGGTGAGGACAATGTCACTGTAGAACAAGCGCGGGCTGGCGCTGTAGGTATTCCCCAGTTGGCCGTTATCCACGTTCACCCGGCCGGCGGCGATATGGGCAACCGTGCTGGCGCTGGTGTTGAACCAATCGAGAATGTCAATGGTTCCCGATTCGGTTCCGCCCCCTTGGTGATAAACCGTATAGTTGATGGTGCTGGCGCCGCCGCCGCCTGAATTCAGCACCGAAATCGCGGCCAGCGCCGTGGGCGTCGTCAACGTCAACGTGCCGGGCGTCAGCGCTGAATAGACACAGAGCGCGTTGTTTGCACTGTAACTGTCCGGCATTTTGAAGGAGTGGTTCGGGTCGCCGTAGGCGGTAAAGGTCGAGCCCGCCGCAGGCAGGCCGGTCGTCGGACGGGTGCCATCAAACCCTCGTTCGTACCAAACCCAGGCGTTATTGTTAGTGCCACCATCCATGGTGGCGGTCACGTAAGCCGGGAAGGGTTTGGGAGCGGTCTTCTCGACGATCACGTCCGCCGTAAAGCTCTCCGGCGTCAAGGGTATCGGGTCGAAGTCCGCGCGCGCCAAGCCGCCCAGCGCCAGGACACACCCGAGCGTTAAAACAGGTTTCAGGTGAGTTGAAGGTGTCTTCATGGAACTACTTCATTGAGGTTGAGTTTGACTGAGTGGGAACGGCCCAAAGCGGAAAACCGCATCGAAATGTCACGCGCCTCGTGAACTGAACCGCGGAAGAAGGGAACAACGGGCCTCCCGGCGTCGGACAGGGCGCACTTACAAGCAACACCGCTGGTCCACACATCTTCTGATTCAGTGGTTTGAGCATTGAACCGACTTATTACCCAACTATATAGTCCCCTTTGCCGAAAAGGGAAGCAAAAAACGCGGGTCTATGCTCCAATGCGGGACATCCCTGATGGTGCCGGCGCGGGCGCCAGTCTGAAAACGCGTTTTTGGAGTTGGAATGTCTTCGGGGTCAAAGTGTGGGAGGACTGGGGCCGCCAGACCATGAATGCGAATGCGAATGAAAAAGTAAGGGTGATGCCGGCGGCGGATGTGCCGTGGCAACCGGTCACCGCCGGAAGGGGTGTTGCCATGCAAATGCTGATTGGGCCGGACCGGGCGCCGCATTTCTTGCTGCGGCGGTTCCGTCTCGAGCCGGGCGGGGGCATGCCCAAACATACCAACCAGGTGGAACACGAACAGTTTGTCCTGGGCGGCCGCGCCCAGGTTGGCGTGGGGGAGGCCGTTTACGAAGTCCAGCGCGGGGACATCCTGTTCATCCCGGCCGGGGTGCCGCATTGGTACCAAGCCCAAGGCGAGGAGCCGTTTGAGTTTCTCTGCATCGTGCCCAACTTGCCCGACCGGATGGACCTGGTCCCGTAAGGGGCCGCCAAGGCGCTCGGGGTCCTGCGTGCGCCGCCTCGGGGGGCGTTTTTCTCGCGGGGCCACAACGGAC
>JARKQH010000461.1 GCA_029974925.1 Verrucomicrobiota bacterium | reverse complement strand
GAAGTGTTTGCGTTGCCGACCCAGGCGACGGCGTTTCAGTAGCGGGAGCGGATCCTCCAAACCACCCCCAACCGGCCCGTCACGGACCCGGGTCGAGGGGGCGGTGTCGTTACGGGAGGGAAAAGTGCCTGGATTTTTCGGGGCGGTGAGCAATTGGTGCCGTCCGCGCTCCGCCAAATCGCCCTTTGCCCTGCTGCTGGCCGCCTTTGCTGGACGGAAATCACACCAACCAGCGGTGGCGCATCCTTATCCGCCGATTTGGGACTCTCATCCCTCCTTTACAGAAGGCCGCAGCCGCTTTAGGCTCCAGGTAGTGGCAGGGTTGTCGAGTGTTCAACCTTTATTCATGACTAACCACCTATGACTGCTTCCCCTCACGATCCGGAAAGTTCCACCCCCGCCCCCGTGCGCGTTTTGGTGGCCGAAGACTCCCCGCTCAACCAGCAAGTTGCCTTGAAGCAACTGGAAAAACTCGGCTTTCCGGCTGATGGCGTGGCCGACGGCGCGGCGGTGCTCGAGGCTGTCAAGAAAAGCCCTTATGACATTATCCTGATGGACTGCCAGATGCCTGAGCTGAGCGGGTACGAGGCGACCTGGCATATTCGGCAGGCGGAGAAGGAGGCGGGGCGAACCGGGCATGCCCGCCGGCGCGTGTATATCATCGCCATGACCGCCAACACCCGGGCGGATCACCGCGAAAAGTGTCTTGAGGCCGGGATGGATGATTACATCAACAAGCCGGTGCAGTTGCCGGAGTTGGAGGCGGCCCTCCATCGCGGTTTGGCGGATCGAGCTTTGCAACGAGCCTTGGATGCCGTGATTGATCCCGTGGTCATCGCCGGGCTGGGTCAACTGCAAATGCCAGGCAAACCGGACCCGGTCGTTGAACTGATTGACCTTTTCCTTGAGGAAGCTCCGGCCCATGTCGCGACGCTGGAGAAGGCTGTGGCGGACAACGATGCCTCCTCGCTCTCCCGGACCTTCAACGCGCTTTCCCGGCTTAAAGGCAGCGCCGGCAACCTGGGGGCGCGGGACCTGGCCGCCCTCTGCGACGAAATGGAACAGACCGCGCGGAATTGGTCCCTGGCGGATGTTCCCCCCTTGTTGGAGCGCACCCGGGAGGAACTGGACCGGGTGCGGCACGCGCTCGAAAAGATCAAGCAATCGCGGGCACGCAAGGCGAGCCGGCGCCGGGCGCCTTGACGCGTTAAGCTCCCCTGCCGCTGTTGTCATTCATTTTGATGACACCCCAGCCCGGGGGCGTTTTTGGCATGGTGTTGACGGCCCGTGTGAGCTTGTATTAAATTTAATTAGATACAAAAACCTTGCTAGCCCTTATGAAATTCCTCGTCGCTAAACACTACGGCGCGGGCCGAGGCCCGCAGTCGCGGAGGGTGCGCGGCTTTACCCTCATCGAACTGCTCGTGGTCATCGCGATCATCGCCATTCTGGCGGCCATGCTGCTCCCGGCCCTGAGCAAGGCCAAAACCAAAACCGAGGGGATCTCCTGCATGAACAACTCGCGGCAGTTGGCCATTGCGTGGGTGATGTATTCGCAGGATTACGGCGACCGCCTGGTGGGCAACACGCACGGCAATGTGGCGCAGAACCCGAATCCCAACTACGATCCCTACGGGCAATGGATCGCCGGCTGGCTCGATTGGACCGCCAGCCAGCACAACACCAACACCCTCTACTTGACCGATCCGCGCTTCGCCAAACTGACCCCTTACGCCAAAGGCGATTGGAAACTCTACAAGTGCCCGTCGGACAAGAAAAAAAGCCCGTATAATCCCGGTCCGCGCGTGCGCAGCATTTCGATGAACGCGGCCATGGGCGATGGCAACAAAGCCGACTTCTTCAACGGCACCTTCTTTTACGCCAAAAAGATGGCCGAGTTGATAACTCCCCCGCCGGCCATGGCCTGGCTGTTTGTGGATGAGCACCCCGACAGCATCAACGACGGCTGCGCGTTCAACAACCCCTTGCTCGCTCCCAACGCGTATTATTGGACGGACCTCCCGGCCAGCTATCATAACGGCGCGTGCGGCTTCGCGTTCGCGGACGGCCATTCGGAAATCAAGAAGTGGCGCGAGAGCTCAACTCAACAGCCCGTTCGCCTTTCGAATTTCGGCGGGCTCAGCGCGCCCAACAGCGCCGACTACCGCTGGATCATCGAGCGTACCCCGCGCCGTTAGCGAGTCAAACCCCCGCCAGCGTCGGGCTGACACCGGCTCCAATCCGCAAGCCGGGCAACAAACCTCATGTGCCGATTGTAATCGTTCCGTCCGGGTTTAGGCTGGCGATCAGGGGGAAGCGGTCTCGCTGGGCGCAGAAGGGGACGTCGGGTTGCAGGGCGGGCTGGGCTGAGAGACGGCGGCCGTTGCGGGAGGAGGCGAGGGCGGCTTCAAGGTTGGCGCTTTCGAGGCGGTAAAGTCTCAAGGCCATCAAGGCCGAATCCATAATGACACCGCCGGCGTAGTCCGCCCAGACGAGGTCGCACAGGGCGCCGGCGCCGAGGGCGTCCTCGTACGCCGCTTGCTCGAGGGTGCCGCTGCAAACCAGCAGGAGGTTTTGGGGGCGGCAGGCGCGCACCGCGTCGGCCGTGGCCGCGAGGTTAAGAAAGGAAGCGGCCAGCACTCGCTGCGCCCGGGCGCAAGCCCGGAGGGCGCGGGTGCCATTGGTGGTTGTCATCACAATCGTTTTGCCGCGGACCTTTTCCGGCGTGAACTCGCGCGGCGAGTTGCCCAAGTCGAAATCCACGCTGCCGGTCAACGCCCGGGTGATGCGCAGTCCGTTGCGTTCGCCGGCCAGCAGCACTTCGGGGTGCGCCGCGCGCAGGGCCAGCGCTTCAGAGATGTCGGCGACGGGCTGGAGGGCCTTCGCGCCGTGAGCCAGGGCGGTGACCATCGAGCTGGTGGCGCGCAGGACATCGAAGACGACACAGCACGTCTGGCCCAGGTCACGGTCCGCCAGGGCGGCAAAGTCCGCCGGCGTAAACAGCACTTCAAGGGTGGTCGGCATAAAGAGTCACGTTTGAATCCCGGGGGCCGGACGCTGGCGGGGTGCCGCCGGTCCGGCCGGCGCAGGTGCGGATGTAGTGAAACAGGTATTGCTGGGCGTAACCCGCCCACGGGCCGAAATGCGCCGCGGCGAATTGCTGGAGGACCGCCGGCGAAACGCGGCGCCGTGGAAAATAAAGTTCGCGCAGCGCTTTCAGAATCCAGACGTCCACCGGGAACGCCTCAGGGAAGCCATAGGCAAACAGCAAAACGCAATCGGCAATCTTGCGTCCCACGCCGGGCAGTTCCATGAGCCGGCTTCGCCCCTCGGCCAGAGGCAGGCGGCGCAGCGCTTCCAGGTCCGTTTGCCCCGAGGCGACGCGCCGGGCCGCGGCAAGGAGGTAAGGGGCTCGAAATCCCATTTTGCAGCCGCGCAACCGGGCTTCCGTGGCGCGGGCAAGCCGGTCTGGAGAAGGGAAGGCAAAGGCGGGCACGTGGCCCGGCGGGACAGCCAGGGGCTCGCCAAAGTGCTGGCAGAGCCGGTCAATGATCTGGCGAATCTGGACGATCTGTTTGGTCGAGGAGAGAATGAAAGAGGCGAGGCATTCCCACGGGTCCTGGCGAAGCAACCGCAGGCCGCGACACGCCGCCACCGCGCGGCGGAGGGGCTCGTCGTCCGGAAACGCCCGCAGCACCGCCTCGAGATCGGTTTGAATTTGAAGATAGTCGGCAAGCCAGTCCCAGCTCGCGCAGGGCACGGCGGTGCGGGCCACGATGGCGCCCGGCTCGGACGCCAGTGCAACCCAGCGAGCGCCGACGACGCCGACCCATTGGCCGGCGGTGGGGCGCCAGCGGAAGACCTGGCCGGAATCCAGCGTGGCCGCCAGATCATAGGCCGTCACCTCGAAGCGCGTGGTGCAGGAGGGCGGCATTTCAGCGGACTCCCCGGCAGTGAAAGAACTGGAGCACGCGGAGCACGCGTCCGTGATAAAAGACGGGGCGGATGCCCGCCTCGGTGACGGACTCGAAATCGGCCAGAAGTTCGGCGGGCGGCAGTTCGGGTTCCGGCCGGGTGCGGTCCAGCTCGTTGACAAAGACGGCGTTTTCTCCTTTGCGCAGGTTGTAGCCCGGCCAGAAGAAGAATTGGTTTTGCGGGGTGGCGGTGTGGCGGAAATAGACCAGGGGGTTGGTTTTCACCGCCGCGCGCGCTTCCGGCAGGTAAAACGAGACCTGTCCCACCAGTCCGTAGTGGTTGCCGATGATGAATACCGGTTTGCCTTCGGCCAGCAACTCCTGCCGGGCCTGGGCCACCACCGCGGCCGTTTGGTCCCACTCGCGCACGCGGCGCAAGGGGTCCATCGCGATGGGGAGGTGCTTCCCGGTCAACCGCGCCACCAGGTTGGTGTCGTGAAGGATGGCCACCACGGCAAAGCCGAACACCAGGCCGGTGATGAGCCAGGGCTTGATGCGAGCGGTGCCCAGCCGGGCGCGGGTGTCCCAATAAATCACCATCACGCAAAACAGGGGCAGGACCGAGGGGACGATCCAGTTGGGCAGAATCCGCGAGTAAAAGGAATGCAGGGTGTAAACCAGAAACAACGGGGCGCCCATGCTGAAACAAAACACCAGCAGGGCGTGATGACGCGCCTTGCGCCACATCGCCAATGCAGCCCAGACCGTGGCGGTGAAAAAGACCGGGTTTAACAGCCCGAACTCGGCCCCGAGGAAGTCGCCCAGGTAGCGCAGGGTGGGATGCCACTCGTGGCCGGCGCCGGCGGTTTCCGACACGTGCGTCACCGTGATCCACCCGTGCTGATAATTCCAAACCAGCACGGGGATGGTCAGCAGCAGATTGATCAGCAGCGCCAGCCAGGGACCCGGCCGGCGCAAATGCCGCCGGGCGGGGGCCCAGAGCACGAAGAACACAGCCCAACAGAGCCATTGAAAAAGGGCGGTGTATTTGCTGAGAAAACCCAGGCCCATCCATAATCCGACCCACGCCCAATCCCGGCTGGTTCCCGTCTCGCCCACGGCCCGCCAGCCCGCCAGCATGGCCGCCGTCCAGAACAGGACCGACAGCGGGTCCACCGTCATGAGGACGGAGCCGGCGGCGATCATGGGGGTGGTGGTCATGATGAGCAGGAGGAAAACGCCGGCGCGGGCGTTCACCTCGCGGGCGAAAAAGCGCAGCATCAACGCACTGAGCAAGGCGGTGATGAGGGGAGCGAAAAAGCGGACGCCGAATTCGCGGTCGCCCCAAAGCGAGGTGCCAAGGAACTGCGTATAGGCAATCAGCGGGGGTTTGCTGTAATACGAGAGGGCGAGGTGCTTGGACCAGACCCATTGGTAGGCTTCATCTTCCGAGAGCTGGATGGTGTCGCTGGCGATGTAGCACCAACGGGCGGCCAACAGCACGACAATGAGGAGGAAACCGAGGCGCAGCCAATGCGCGTCCACGCTCGTTTGCGGAACGGGCGCGCCCAAAGCGCCCGAGCGCGGGGCAAACACCGGTTCCTCGGACTCCTCCTCCGCCAGCCTGGCCGGCGGATTGGCCAGGCTGGGCAGTTTCCGCCACCAGAGGGGGAACCATCGGGCGCCCGCCCAGCGCCAGAGGGCGTCCAAGGCCCAGACCCCCGCCACGCCATAGCCGGCTCCCAGGACGGCGGCGCCCAGAACGTCCGAGGGGTAATGAACGCCGTTATAGACGCGGGACAGGGCAACCAGGGCGGCCAGCGGCAAGGTCAACCAGGCGCTTTTTCGGAAGTAGAGGAAGGCAATCATGGCGCCGGCAAACCAATTGGCTGCATGCGAAGAGGGAAAGCTGCCGGACCCCCCTTTGCCGACCAGACAGCGGACGTCGGGCAGGACCAGGAAGGGGCGTTCACGGCCGATGGCCTCTTTGAGCGTGCGGCACACCAAGCCGTCTCCGAGCGCCACAATCAGCGCAAGCATGGCAACGCAAACGAGGCCCCGGCTGCCGCCTTTCCACACCAGCCAGATGGCCAGCAACCCCAGCAGGGGATAGAAAAGCGGGTTACCGCTCAGCCAGGGCATGAGCTGGTCAAGCCAGGGATGGACCAGTCCCTGGTTGATAAACCGGAACGCCGCCACATCCCATGATTGGAGCCATTGAATCACGGGCGGAGATTAACCGTCCGCCACCGCTGGCAAAAGTCCGGAGTGAGCCTTCGTTTAACTGGCCGGGTCCGTCAGGCGTTTGGCGCCGGCCTGCAGCTCCTCCAGCAGCGCCTGCATGACCGGCGAGGCCTTGCCCCGCCAGAGGGCCCCGACGCTGATCGGTTCGAATTCCGCGGGCGGCAGAGGGATGACACGGACACCATTAGGAACCCCGGCCTTGGGCACCTGGACCGACACGCCGATTCCGAATCCGCCGGCCACGTAAGTCTCGATGAGGTCAATCGAGCTGACCTCCATGCCGGGGAACCAGTCCACTCCCAGCCGGCTGAGACCCTGTTGGAAATGGCGGCTGATGGCTTCATGGGCGGGGAGGCAGATCAGCGGCTCCTGGATGCGGTCCCGGCTCCAGAGCTGGCCGGGAGCGGTCAGGCCGGCGGCCTCGTTGACCAGCAAGGCCAGGGGCAGGCTGACCAGCGAGAGAGAATGGATGCCCGGCGGGGATTTCTTTTCGATAACGGTCAGTGCCAGGTCAATTTCCCCTTTCAACAGCAAAGCCTCCAGCTCCATCTGGTATCCCTCCCGCAAGGTGATCTTCAAATTGGGAAAACGGTTCCGCATTTTCCTGAAAAACTCGGGCAGGTGGTCCCGCAGGATGATGGTGGAAGCGCCGATCCGGGCCTGGCGGGCTTTCCCGCCCTGCAATTCGGCGGCGACGTTTTGGACGTTGGAGAAAAAAGGTTCGATGAAGCGATAAAGCTTTTCGCCGGCGGGGGTGAGCGCGAAGGGGCGGCGCTGAAAGAGCACGACCCCCAGGTATTCCTCAAGCTGGGCCACCTGGCCGCTGACCGCCGGCTGCTGGATGCCGTAGGGAATGTTGCGAACGGCTTCGCTGATGCCGCCGTGGCGCGCGACGTAATAGAACAATTCGAGGTGGTGAATGTTCATTGCCTGGGAGGGTGGCATTGGCCGGGAGGGGGCGCAAGCGCGCGAAACCGGCTCGTGGAAATAGTTCGACAGCAGCGACCGCTTGAGGCTGAATAGCCGGGCAATGAAAACGAAATGTCTGGCATTGGTTTGCGCCCTGGCGTTGGCCGGAGCGGGTGCGCCCCGCGCCGCCGCGGCGGACAAGACTCCCGGACCGCTGGCGGTGGCGGCGGATGCCGTGGTTGTGCGGCCGTTGTGCCTGGCTTCCACCATCGTTGGCAGCGCGCTGTTTGTCGTGGCCCTGCCGGTGGCGGCAGCCTCCAAAAGTGTGAAGCCCACCGCCGAGGCGCTGGTGGCCAAGCCGGCTGCAGCGACGTTCAAACGTCCCCTGGGCGATCTGGACGCCATGGCGGAATAGCGCCCCGCCAGAGAACCAAAGCCGGCTCACGGGCGAAGCCCGGCGCCCTCTGACTCGGGCAGGGGCAGGAACTCGGGGCGGATTTTTTCGCCCGAGAGGTGAAGGATGGCCACGCTTCGAGGCATGCCAAACCGCGGTTTGCCGGCGTAGCCGGGGTTGAAGAAGAGGACCCCCTCGAGGGTCTCGTTGAACGGCTTGTGGGTATGGCCGAATACCACGACGTTGGGACGTTCTCGGTCCATCCAGCGTCTGACGGTTTCCGTCAGGTAATGCGGGTTGACAATGTGGTGGATGAGAAACCTCAGCCGATTGAGTTCAACCACTTCGGCATGCGGGTAGCGAAAGGCGGGATCGTCGGTGTTTCCCATGACGGCCGTGACCGGCGCCAGTTGCTCGAGCTGGTGGAGAATGCGCGGCAGCCCGATATCGCCCGCGTGAAGGATGTGGTCCACTCCCGCAAACAGTTTCAGCACGCGCGAGTCCAGGAAATTGTGGGTGTCCGAAATGACCCCCACTCGAAAACCCGCCTCGCCACGGGGTTGGCTCACGCCTTGCCCTCTTCCGGCGCGGCCTCTTCCTCCCCGGCCTCGGCCGGCTCCTCCGCCGGTTCCTTTTCACGGGCGGATTCGGCCGCCTCGGTGAGCTTCATGGCGCCGACAAACAGGCCGGTGAACAACCCGCCACTGAGCAGGGTGTTGCGGAAAAACTCCCAGGTCTGAGGCCATCCGGCCGTGCCTTTGGTCAGCGCCGTGAGCCAGCCGAGCAGGTCCTTGGTGTATTCCGGATTGCCAAAGGGATTGAAAAACCATGAAGCCGTGTTGGTCAGCAGATAAAAGACCAGCGCGCCGAGGATGCCGCCCCCCAGCAGGGACAAAAAGGAGGATTGCGGCTTGTGGCGCCGGCCGAACCAAATGAGGAAGACGTAGGCGGCGTAATTGAACAACTGGTACTTGAGCACCGGGAGATCAAAGACATGGTAGCCCAGGTAGAAATAATAGTAGCAATTCAGTCCCAGGTCCGTCAGCAACAGGGTGCCCAGCGGCAGCCACCACGCCATCCCGCCGGAAAAATAGACTCCGGCGCAAAAGGCAATGGCATAGGCGGCGCTGAAGTTCTCCGGGAGCATGCCCGGCACGCGCGAGAGCGCGAAGACAATCATCAGCGCCACCGGCAGGGCCAGGTTGGCTTTCACACCGGGCAGCATACGTTCTGACGCCCTGTTTTCAAGAACTGCGAATCAACGTTTGCGCTGTTTGGCGTGGGCGATGCGGTAGGCTTCGCTCGTGGTGTAGTACTTGGCGATCATGTTGGGCACTTCCCACTCCGGCAGCCGTTTTTGCTCGAGATACTGCAGAAATTTTTGCGTCACTTCGCCAAAATGGGCTTCGTGTCCGGTGTGGTATTGGGCGGGGACGACAATTTCCCAGCGGTTCCCGGCGGGCTTGACGTCGAGGCCGGGCCAGGTGGCGCAGAGCTTGGTCACCGCCGCGCGCAGCACCCGTTCAAACTCCCCGGCGGGGGCGCCGGATTTGTTCTCGACGTAAAGGACCGGCTGGTATTGCTGTTCGGGGCCCTGGAGGATCACGAGGTTGGCCTTGGTGCCGCGCATGAGTGCCGAGTGGGTGTCTTTGGTGCCCGCGGGCGCCTCGAAATTCCACCGCACCCGCACTTTGGCATGAATGCCGCGCAGGGCGAAAGTGATGTCGCCGTTTTGATAAACTTGAAGCAGGCCGTCGGCGCCGACGTCGCGCTTGAGGTAAGACGGAAAATCATCCAGCCCGGTCGAGCGTTTGAACTGCTCGCGGGTGAGACGGGTGGGCCAGCGGTTGGCATCCAGCACCTTGATGTCGCGCTTCCAATCCAGGACCAAGTTGGGAAAGCACCCCCACTGGACCAGGTCCACCAAGTGCGTCGCTACGTCGGTCACGGCCTCCCCTTGCTGCCGGACATCATAGAACCAGGGGGGGCGAACCAGGGGCTTGCCGGCGACTTCCTTGAAGAAGTGATGGACGCTTTCCATTTCAACGGCGGGTTCCGCCAGGCTGCCGGTCTCGAAGGTGCCAAACAGTTCCGGCATTTGGGCCAGCTCCCGCTGCAACATTGAGTTGATTTCGTAGCGCTCGGTCATGATGTCGTAGAGAAGCACCTGATTCTTCCCGGCGCGCTCGAACGCCTTGCGGAGCAGATTGAAGCCCTTGGGGTCTATGGCCATGGGTTTGTCGGCCAGGACATTGAAGCCGCCGTTGATGGACTTGTAGATGTATTCGGTTTTCCGGGCGTTGTTGCCGGAGATCACCACGACGTTGCCCCGGCGCTCCCGCAGCATGCGATCAAGGAAGTCCTTCCCCGTGTAAACCTTCTCCTCCCAGCGGGTGGGGTTTTCGGCGCGAGTGTTGAAGCTTTGCACCCGGTTGAGATGGTCCTCCAGTTCGGGGCCGCCCGGCGCATAGACATAAACCACGGGGCTGACCTGCGGGTACATAAACTTCTGCACCAGGCCCGCGTGGAAATGGCCGGGGTCCAGGGTGATCAGCCGAACGGAGGGCTCGGCGCCGGAGCTGGCGAAAGGCGGAACGGTGGCAAGCATGGCCGCAAGCGCGATCGTGGCAAAACTTAGTCTCATAGCAGGCTTTCAGTTATGGTCAGCAGGCGGCGGGTTGGCAAGGAGTATCTGTCGGCAATCCAGTTCCGTTCCGAGGCAGGAGGGGGCACCGGACCGGTTCAGGAAAGCTGGCCCGTTTCGCTTTGCGGCTTGCATGTTCGGGCATTTTTTTGTCTCTACCCGCATGCCGCTGTGGATAACGGTCTTGTTGCTCGGGATCATTGAAGGGATTACCGAGTTCATCCCGATTTCCTCGACCGGCCACCTGATCATCGCGGAGAAGGTGTTCGAGCTGACGCAAGTGCTGCCGCGCTCGCACTGGCTGGTGCAAGCCGGCCCGCTGAAGGACCTGTTCAACGTGGTGATCCAGTCCGGGGCAGTGCTGGCAGTGCTGCCCCTGTTTCCCCACCGGCTCCGCCAGTTTGTGTTTGAGTGGCGGACCCCTGCCACCCGCGATTATCTGCTTAAGATTCTGGCGGCCTTTGCCCTGACCGGTGTCGGCGGGGTCCTGCTGGAAAAGAACGACTTCACGCTGCCGGAACACCTTCTCCCGGTGGCCGTGGCGCTGGCGGTGGGCGGAGTGCTGTTCCTGGTGGTCGAACACCGGCTCAAAGGCCGCCGGTTGCTCGACGAAATCACCTGGCCCATCGTGCTGGCGGTGGGAGCCGGCCAGCTCCTGGCGGCGGTCTTTCCCGGCACTTCCCGCTCCGGCGCCACCATCCTGTTGGCGCTCCTGTTCGGACTGAATCGCGTGGCGGCGACCGAATTCACCTTCCTGGTAGGCATTCCCACCATGCTGGCCGCCGGGGGACTGAAGATTTTGAAAACCGTGCAGCAGGCTTCGGCGGCGCCTCCCGAGTTCTGGCCGATGGTCGGCCTGGGGTTTGTGGCCGCGGCCGCCGTGTCGTTTATTGCGGTGAAATGGCTCCTGCGCTATGTGCAGACCCACACGTTTGTTCTGTTCGGCTGGTACCGCCTGGGGCTGTCGGCCGTCCTGTTGCTGTTCCTGGTCGCGGGCTGAGGAAAGGGGGATCCCCGGGCGCTGCCCTGGCAAAACGGCTCTTCGCGCCGCGGGGTTGCCTCCGGACGGCCTGACCAGCCGCCCGAGGCGCCGGCCGCGGCTTTCCCCGGGGGGCTGAAAGACCTCGACAAGGCGGAAGCGTGTTTTCTATTTTTCGAGCAAAAACTTGTTGCATTTCTTGAGAACGCTGTTAGATACAGATCGAAATTACTCTAATTTAGAGTTTGTTTTTTTGATGTCGGTCCCGCTTGGGCGCTTCTATTCCTCACGACCAAGTATGCGGAGTCGGAGAGAGATCGTGTCGGAATGAACGCGCCATTTTTTGCCGCAGCCACAGCCAAACAGGCGGAATTGCTTTACATCTGGGGTCAGGCGACCCCCGAGGCCAAGGCGATCATCGTCTGTTTGTTGATGTTTTCGATCCTCGCGTGGTCGGTCATGATCGCCAAGGCGTTGCAGATGCGGCGCGCCAAGAAACTCAACTTGTATTTCACCGCCGAATACCGCACGCAAAAGCATGTGCTGGACGTGTTCGACCGGCGGGTGCAGGCGGAGGGTTGCCCGCTCTTCATGGTGTACCAGGCCGGCAGCCTCGAGCTGGACACCCGGCTGCGCAATCCGGAGACGAACGGCCGGAAGACCCGCCTTTCCCTCAAAGCCATGGAACACGTGAAGCGGACTTTGGAGAATGCGGTGGCCCAGGAATCGTTGAAACTGGAATCCGGCTTGATTCTGCTGGCGATTGCGGTGAGCGGGGCGCCGTTCCTGGGATTGCTGGGGACGGTTTGGGGGGTCATGAGCACCTTTGGCCACGTGGCCCAGCAGGGCAGCGCCACCCTCTCGGCCATGGCCCCGGGCGTGGCCGCCGCGCTCATCACGACGGTCGCGGGCCTGCTGGTGGCGATCCCCTCGATGTTCGGTTACAACTGGCTGGTGCATAATCTGCGCGTCCTGACGGTCGAGCTGGACAACTTTGCGCAGGACCTGGTTTCCAAGATGGAGACCGAGTATCTCGAAGACTGAGTCTCGGGAAGGCTTCGCCGTGCGCCGTTTTTCCCAACGCAGTTCCCTGGTCACCCTCAGCGAGATCAATATCACGCCGCTGCTGGACCTGGCGTTTGTGCTGCTGATTATCTTCATCATCACCACCCCCCTCCTGGAGCAAAGCATCAATCTGCGCCTCCCCCGGGGCGGCATTCCCGACAAACCGGTCACCGCTCAGGACGTGCGGACGGTTGAAATCACCCGCGACGGCGCTTACCTGCTGAACCGGCAGCGGATGAGCCTCGATGCCATCGAACGCCAGTTGGTGCAGGATTTCAAATACAATCCCAACCTGGTCGTCTATATTCGAGCAGACGAGATGGGCTTTAACAAAGATTTGTACGCGATCATTGACCGTTGCCAGCGCAACGGCATCACCCGCTATTCGTTGCGGACCCAACCGCGCTGAGGCCCGAATGAACCGCCGGCTCCAACAGAAATGCTTCCTCGCCTCGGCAGGCATTCACCTCCTGCTGCTGGTGATCCTGTTTGTTGGCCCGGCGTTTCTGTCACCGCGCGATCCCCTGGCCAACCTGCCCGTGATTGATTTCATCCCGGACCGCCTGGTGGACGCGGCCGTGGTCGGGGGCGGCAACCCGAATGTGCGGCCCCCGCCGCCCACGCCCGCTCCGCCGACGCCCGCCCCACCCCCACCCGTGGTGAAGCCGGCGCCGGCGCCTGAACCGGAGCCGAAACCGGAACCCAAGGTGCGCGAGCCCGAACCGGTGAAGACGGCGAAGGAGCAGACGCCTGATCCCGACTCGCTGGAGGTGCAGAAACGAAAGAAGCCGGCGATTAGCACCAAAATCGTCACGCGCAAAGACACGCCGGCCAAGACGTCGAAGGCGGGTCTGGAGGCCGGTGAACGCGCCCTGGCCCAAGCCCGGCAGCAGATTGCCCGCGCGGCTTCGAGCATCCGCGAAGCGGCCGCCGCACCCACCACCATCGAGGATTTTGGACCTGGAGGCGGCGGCCCGGCCTACGCCAGCTACGCGGCGTGGGTCAAAACCGTCTATGAGAACGCCTGGGTGCCCCCCGCCGAGACCGCTTCGGATGACGCCATTACCGTCGCGACCGTGACCATCGCGCGCGACGGGACGGTGGTATCCGCGCGGATCAGCAAGGGGTCGGGGGATGCGTTGGTGGATGCCTCCGTGCGCAGCACCCTGGACCGGGTCAGGACCATTGGACGTCCTTTCCCGGAGGGCGTTAAGGACAAGGAACGAACTTATATTATCCACTTCAATTTGAAAGCAAAACGAGGACTCGCATGAAAATACCGTCAGCCCCACTCCTCTGCATCGCAGCCGTTCTAGCCGCCAGCCCGCTTCGGGCCCAGCAGGCGATTGTGATTGAGAAAGAGCGCTTTGAGCCCGGCAAGACCAAGCCGATCCTCGTTTCGTTGAGCGGTTTGACGGGCGAGGCGGCCCAGGTGCTGCAGTTCGACCTCTACGTGCAAGGCTTTGCCTTCACCAACGCCGACGCCGCCCAATACCTCCTGTCGGGAAGCATTAACGGCAACCTCACCGGCCGCGCTACCGACCGCTATTCCAAAGCGTCATTGGTGGCCAAGAGTTATTCCGGCGGCACGTTGCGCCGGCAGGTGCATGCCTTTGCCGACGATTTTGTGAAAGCCCTTGGCCGGCAGGGTATTGCGCAAACCAAGATCGCCTTCAAGCTCGACACCGGCGCCAACAGCGAAATTGTGGTGTCCGATTTCGACGGTTTCGGCATGCAGGAAGTGACCAAGGACAACAGCTTGGTGGCCGCCCCAGCGTGGGTGCCGGGCCGGCTGGCGCTCTATTACACTTCCTACAAGCTTGGCAACCCCGACATTTTCCACCACGACCTCTCAACGGGGGCGCGGAAGATTTTTGCGCGGTATGGCGGGTCCAACATGAGCCCGGCGGTTTCGCCCGACGGCACCAAAGTGGCCATGATTCTCAGCAAAGACGGGTGGACCGATCTCTATGTTGGGGATGCCGACGGGGGCAATGTGCGACGGTTGACCCGCTCGCGGGAGGACGAGTCCTCGCCGTGCTGGTCGCCGGACGGCAAGTGGATTTGCTTTGCCGCGCGAATCAACGAGCGGCGCGCGCTGTGCAAGATTCCTGCCTCGGGGGGTGAGCTGCAGCGCATCGCCACCAGCGGGGTGCTGAACCCAACCGAGCCGGATTGGTCGCCAGACGGCAAATGGATCGTGTTTACCTCCATGATGCGCGGGTTCGAGATTTGCGTGGTGCCCGCCGAGGGCGGGACCGCCACGGTGTTGGTCAGCGGCGAGGACCCGTCGTGGGCGCCCAACTCGCGGACGGTGGCCTTTGCCCGCCGCGAGGGCGGCAGGCGGGTGCTGTCTCTTCTTGACGTCCCGACCAAACAATACAAGGATATTTCCCGAGTCTCTGGAAATTCGGGAAGCAACTCACAACCCAGTTGGGCCAAATAGCCCGCCCCGGAAAGAAACGAAAATGAAAGTTAGCAAGTTCGCCACGTTATTGGTTCTAGGATTGATCGTCGCGACGGCCGCCACCGGCTGTCGCAAGAAACCCGGTTATCTCACCCCACTGCCCGGCACCACGCCCGGCACGGTCGGGGATGTGGGTCCCGGCGCGCCGCTGGATACCGGCAAGACCACCGGCAGCGACATTAAACCCGAGGATTTTGGGGGCATCACGTCCAATCAGCCGGGCGCCCACTTCGGGTGGCTCGAAGATGCCAGCATGTTCAAACAGGACACGGTGTATTTTGACTTCGACAGTTCCGCCATCAAGTCCGGCGAGAAATCCAAGATTGCGTCGGTGGCAGACTATCTGAAAGGCAATACCAAAGCCGCCGTGCGGGTCGAAGGCCATTGCGACGAACGCGGCACCGAGGAGTACAATCGGGCGCTGGGTGAGCGGCGCGCCCTGGCCATTCGCGAGGAGTTGGTGAGGCTGGGGATTGATCCCACGCGCGTGGATACGCTGAGCTATGGCGAGGACCGGCCCGCCGTGCAGGGGCATGATGAAAGCGCCTGGCGGCTGAATCGCCGCGGCGAGTTCATTTTGCTGACGCCTCCGTAATCACGGGCCAGCGACTTTTTCGGGGCGTCCCCTTCAAGAGGGAGACGCCCGTTTTATGTACTCGCGGAGCGAGCGGGGAGGGATGGCTCCCCCAACCGCCGCTGGACTTCCTGCCAAACCCGCTCCGGCGGGATCAGGGTTAAACATTCCAAAGGCTTGAGATGGCGGCAGCGGCTGCTCATACAGGGGGCGCAGGGCAGGTCGGCGCGCAGAACGCGCTCGATCTGACCGTAGGGACCGGTCCGGCGGGGCTCCGTGGGGCCAAACAGCGCCACGACCGGCCGGCCCAGAGCGGCAGCCACGTGCATCGGGCCGGTGTCGTTGGTCACCAGCAACTCGCCCGCGCGAATCCACTCCACCATTTCAGGGAGGGACAGCCGGCCGGTCAGGTCGAGACACCGCGTGGGATCGGCGCGGCTGATGATAGCGCCAAATTCCCGGTCCTCGTTCCCGCCCAGAATCGCAAAGCGGAACGTGGAATCGAAGCCACGGCCCGCGCGCACGAGGGCGGCGAAATACTCGACCGGCCAGCGTTTGTTGACCCACCGGGCGCCGGGTTGAAGGAGAATCCAGCGTGCGCCTTCAACCGGCCATTTGCTGCGAATGGCGGCAGCCACAGCCGGCCGCTCCGGCAACCAGGCGAAGGGGGCGGCGGTCGGCACGCCGAGCAGGGGCAGAACGCTTAAATACCAGTCCACGGCATGGGTATGATAGGAGGGCCGGCGCGCCACCAGGTCGTAGTAGCCGCGGGCTCCCTCCCGCGGTTCGTCCAATCCGATCAGGAGCTGGCCGTTGGCGAGCCAGGCGAAGGCGCCGCTGCGGGCGAGGCATTGGAGATCAATCACCCAATCGAAAGCCTGCTGGCGCATCCACCGCAGGTCCCGCCACAATCGCGCCCAGTTGCGCGGCTCGGCCCACCGCCGCCGGTCAAAGCGGATGATCCCGGCCAGATCCGTATCGTCCTCCAGCAAGGGGGCCAGGCCGGTCTCAATCCACCAGTAAATTTCACTCTGTGGGAAATGGCGCTTGAGGTGGCGCAAGACGGGCAGCGCCTGCACCACGTCTCCCATTGAACTGGGTTTGAGAATGAGAATTCGCAAGCAAGAAAGCCTTTGAGCCGCTTTCCATCGTCCGGTTTTGCTGCATGCATCCCGCCATCACGAGGGCGCAGCCCACGGTTTTCGGGTCCCCGAGGGCCCGGGGCCGGATTTAACGGCCAAAGGCCAGGCGTTCGGCCAGACGCGGCGGCAACCCTGCATCGAGAATTTTCTTCTGGGCCGCGGCGATGTCGTACTCGAGGCGGCGCAACTCGATGGTGCCTTCGTCGGTGTCATAGATGACATAGGCGGCCTTCGGGTTGTTGTCCCGAGGCTGTCCAATGGCGCCGACGTTGATGAAGTACTTCTTGCCCGGTTCAATCTTGAATTTCGAGTAGGTCCCGCCGCGGACCATGCTGTCGCGGACGAAGGCGACCGGGACATGCGTGTGGCCGAAGAAGCAGACCGCGGTGTTTTGGTAGGTGAAGCTGGCCGCCGCGGCCAGTTTGTCGAAGACGTAGCCCCAACGCTGGGGGCCGTCCAAAGTGGCATGCACGATGGTGAAATTGGTGACCATCCGGGAGTATTTCAAATCCCGCAGCCATTGTTTGTCCTCGGGACTGAGCTGGCGGCGGGTCCAGTTGACGGCTTCAGCGGCGGCGGGATTGAAGCCTTCGAGGCTGTCCTCGCTGGAACAGTATTCGTCATGATTGCCTTTGACGCAGGGGATATTCATGCTCCGGACGATGTCCAGGCATTCCTTGGGGTTGGCATTGTAGCCCACCACATCACCAAGACAGGCGTAATGCGTGCACTTCTGCTGCTTGCTGTCCTCCAGCACGACCTGGAAGGCGTCCAGATTCGCATGGATGTCAGCGATGATGGCAAACTTCATGTCACTTATCTCACTATTTCAAAGCCGCGATACTCACCGGTCGCGTCACTCCAGGCGGCCTGTTCCTGCCGCACAAAATGTTCCAAGCCCGAATCCCGGATTGCCTGCCGAAAGGCCTCGAGCTCATCCTTCGAGCCCTCGGCCAGCAGTTCCACCCGGCCATCCGGGAGATTCCGCACGAACCCGGTCACCTCGTAACCGGCGGCCACGGATTTCACTGTATATCGAAACCCGACACCTTGCACGTTTCCGGAATAAAAAATGTGCATCCGCTTACGGTTCACAATAAAACTCGCGCGTTTACCATGCCACACCTGGCCTGAATCCGGGAGTTCAACGCTCCGCCGGCGGTCTGACAGCCACGATAAAGCCACAGCCGGCAGCCGCGCGCAATGAATTTTTCGGCTTTTCTCGCCTCCTTTACAGCCTGGGGCCAAGCCGTTAGGCTTGGGCAACCGGCCGGGCTCCCGGCGCATACGTGCCGCCGCCCGGCCCAAGACCGGCAACGAGTGACCAGGATGATCGCAAAATGAATTGGGCGTATCTGAGGTGGTGCCCATGGCTCGACACCCGCGCCCGGTTTGTGGCGGGAGCGCCCCGGGGGGGCGCGCTGCTGGACTTGGGCTCTTCCGACGGCGAAACGCTGGGGCATTTCGCCGAGTTGCGGCCGGATTTGCGCTTCTATGCGAGCGACCTGGCGGGACAGCCGGAGCGGTATCCCCCCGGCTGCCAGTTCCATCGGGCGAACCTGGAGACGGACCGGCTGCCATGGGGGGACGGTTCGATGGACCGGATCACCTGCATGCATCTGGTGGAGCACCTCCACCGTTACGAACCGTTGCTGACCGAGGCGGCGCGGCTGTTGCGCCCGGGCGGACAGATTTATTTTGAAACCCCGCATCCCCGGACGGTGCGGTATTCGAGTCCGAAAGGTCCGGCGGCGGGGACCTTTACGCTGAATTTCTACGATGACCCAACGCATGTTCGGCCGGTGGCGGTCGGCGCCCTGGCCCAAGGGGTTCGCCGGGCCGGATTGAGGGTCTTGGCCAGCGGGATTTCGAGAAACTGGCTCTTTGCCGCGAGTTACCCGCTTTGGTTTTTCCTGCCGCCCAGCCGGCGCAAGTTCACAGCGCGGGTCCATTGGCTGGGGTGGTCCGCCTACCTGGTTGCCCAGCGTCCGCCGTGAAAGCCAGACTGCTGGTCATCGAACTGTGGGGGCTGGGCGATCTGGTCATCGCCACGCCGTTTTTGCAGGCCGCCAGCCGAAAATACGAGGTGACACTCCTGGCCAAGCCTTATGCCCGGGACCTGCAGGCGCATTTTTGGCCGGACGTCAGGGTCAGGCCGTTCGTGGCGCCGTGGACGGCGTTCCGCCGCAAGTATTGGCTGCCCAAGTGGCCGTGGGCGGACATCTATCGGCTGCGCCATCTGGCCAGGCCCCGGTTTGACATTGGGCTGACGGCGCGCTGGGACCCGCGCGATCACTTGCTGTTGCGGGCGCTGCGAGTTCGGCGCCGGCTGGGTTTTCCGCGGATGCGGAGCCAGATTTTCCTGACGGACCCGCTGGCGCGGCCGCATCCGACGGCACATCGGTATGAAAACTGGCGGGTGCTGGCCCGGGCGTTGGACCTCGAACTGCCAACGCGTGAGGCGCTGCCGCTGGCGCCTCCCCGGGCGCAGTCGGAGGTGTTGATTCACACGGGAGCGGGCCAGCCGGTGCGCGTTTGGCCGCTCGAGCGTTATCGGGACGTCGCCAACAGCCTGAGGCGTTTGGGCTACACCGTCCGCATCGCGTGCGATCCCGACCAACGCCAGTGGTGGCTTGCCCAAGGCGAGACGCAAGTCGTGACTCCGGCGAGCGTGACCGAGCTTTTCGAGCAAATCGCGCGCGCGGGGGCCTTTGTTGGCAACGATTCAGGACCGTGCCATCTCGCCGCCTTTTGCGGCGTGCCTACCTTTACGATTTTCGGCCCCCAGTTGCCGGAGTGGTTCGCCCCCTTGCATCCCGCGGGTGAATGTGTCGAGGGCAAGCCCTGCCCCTACAAGCCCTGCTCGGATTACTGCCGCTTTCCAGAACCGCTCTGCATGGCGCGTTTGGGTCAGGACGAGGTGCTGGCCCGCCTCAAGGCATTCCTTGAGCGCACCGTCCCCAAAGCCGCCGGGGTCACACCTTAGGCGCCCGGAACGGCGGGCTTCGGTTCTTCCGCGGCGGCGGGGGGTTCGGAAGGAGGTGGCGCGCTTTCGCCGACCGGCTGGGCCGGGGCAGGCTGGGCTTCCGCAGGCACGGAAAGGGTTGCGACCAGCTCTGGCTGGAGAGGGGACCCCTGCCCGTCCTCGGACCCCGCCGCCGCACCAGTTTCGGGGCCGGCGGCTGCTGGCGTGGCTTCACTTGCGGAAGGAGCGAAACCCGGGGGAGGCATTTCGGAAGCTGGGCTCTCTGCGGCGGCTGCGGTTGCCTCCCCCGAGGGCGGAACCTCTGATGGAGGGGCTGCCGGCGTCGTCCCTTCAGGGGCCGCCGCAGGTTTTGGCTCCGGTTTGGGCGGTTTCGGCTGCGGTTTCTTGGCCGTCTCCAGGGCGCCGTTGGCAAATTCGATCACGTGTCCCTGGTGGATCAGCCAATGCAGATCGGCAACCAAGGCCGTTTGTTCAGGCGTGGCCGTTTGCGGTTCGGAGGCGGCGGCAGGCTGGCCTTCCGCAGTGGTGGGGGCGGGGACGGGAGCCGGCGGAGGGGCGGGCGCCAGGGCCTCCATCAGTTGCCGCCGCGTGCACTTGGGATTGGCGTTGATGAACTCGACGATGCGTTTGACGCCATCGGAAACGGGAGTCGCCTCCAGGTCAAGATAATGCGGCCGGGCAACAGCCACGTGGGTGATGGTCTTGTTGACTTTGAAGAACTGGAGTCCGTGCCGGGCGAACTGCTGGCTCAGCACGGTGGCGATTTGGAGCGGGAAGCGTTTCTGATCCTCCCACACCTGGCGCACCAGCCGGTTCAGCGGCGCGCAGCGAAGCGAGCGGGACGCCGTGCCCGAAAGCGTATGCGACTCGACTTCCTTGATGATGATTTCCTTGTGGTTTTCCCGGAAATGCCGCTCCACCGCCTCGAGGCTCCCCAGCCGCAAAGGCTCGGGCATGTTCAGGCACAGATACTCGGTTCGCCAGCTCTGGTCCTCCACCCACTTTTTGACCACGGCCTCGTCGCGGACGATTTTCACGCGGGACTTGTACACCTCGAACGGCATCCGTGAAAACCGCTCGGCGTGCAGTTTGCGCAACTGGTTCTGGTAGTCGTGATGATTGGGCGGACCCAGCACCACGCCGCTCAGACCGCACTGCGCCACGAAGGTGTATTGGCCCTTGGGCGGTTCCGTGGCGGTGCGTTCCGCCTGGTAGAAGGTGGCGAAATGCTTCTGCAACACATAAGCGACGGCCTCGTCCTCGGAAAGCCACAAGGTGTCGTCCAACGCGCAGAGGAACAGGCGGTCCAGCGGCTGCCCGTCCGGGTTTTTCTTGACAACGAAGGTCACCGTGTACCGGTCGGGCTTCTGCAGAATCATCTGCGCAATGTCGAACAGGGGAAAAGCCCGGCCGGTCATCCGGATTTGGCGCGCCAGGGACTCGACCCCCTTCTCCTCCGGAATCAGCGTCACCTCGATTTGGGGCAGCGGCGGGGGCGGTTCCCGCCGCTCGCGCGGTTCCGGCCGGCGGGGACCCCGCTCGGCGGCCGCGCTGCGATCGCGGGTGCCCTCGGGGCGCCCGGGTCCTCGCGGCTCCCTTCGGGGACGGTTGTCATCGCGGCGGGCTCCGGGAGGGCGTTCCCGGCGGGGACCCCGACCCCCGCGGCGATCGTCCCGGCGCTCGCTCCGCTCAGCCATCCCTTCGTACTGGGCGTAGGATTGGGCGGAAGCCGGTTCCTGGGCCCAAGCGGGCAGGAAAAGCTTTTCCAGATCAAATTCGTTATCAGGCACTGTGCTCATTCAAATACGACAGGCGCGAACCGCTCACGCACCTCGCAGCCGGTTTGGGAAGCATGCCGGGGCGGGCGGCAGATTGCAAGCATGCGATAAAGCTGACACGGCCGCCGCTTGCGGTTGCCAACATCCTCGAGCTGAAAACGAGCCTGGCGGGAAGGGCGGGCTGGAAATCAGTCCGGCTCTCTCGCGCCACCCAACGCGACAGGAACCAGGCGCGCCCGGCAGGGCCGGCTTCCAATTTCGGCGCAGGCAACGGGACGGCCCCCGCTCGTGCAGGGTCATTTGTTTTGGGAAGGCAAGTCATTGAACTGCACCGCGTAAAATTTGGACTAGACCCGGGACGGGATTTTTGCTCTCCTACGCTCGGATGAATACGTCTTCTGCCAAGCCCGCCCAGGCGGTGATGCCGCCGC
>JARKQH010000449.1 GCA_029974925.1 Verrucomicrobiota bacterium | reverse complement strand
CTTAGCGCGGACGGCATCCAGGCGCCGGACAACTCCGGCACGGGCGCCAACCTCGTCGCGTGCGGCGTGCGGGCCGTGTTTGGCGGGCCGAGTGCCGACGCGAACGTGGCCGATCCGGCAACGCAACCGCCGCCGGCCTATCCGAACGCGTGGCTGCGGCTCAAACGCGCCGGCACCGTTGTCAGCGGCTATTCCTCCACCAACGGCGTGGATTGGCTGTTGCGCGGCACGGTGGACACCGCGGCCGCCGGCGGGCTGCCGGCCGAGCTGTATGTGGGCATCTGCACCACGGCGCACAACAACGACCAGCCGGATGCCCCGTGGCAGCTCTATTGGAACACCTCCGCGTATGCGGACTACATGAACGTCAGCCTGGCGGCGCCGGTGCTGCAGGCGGCCATCATGGGCAACAACATCGTCATCTCCTGGAGCCCCAGCGGCGAAGGGTACCTCGTCTCCAGCCCCACTCTTGGGCCGAGCGCGGTCTGGACCCCCGTGCCGGGCGGAGCGAACAGCCCGGTGACCTTGCCGTTGACGGCGGGACCGGTCTTCTTCCGCGTGGTCCGGTAGGCTCAGGTTGATTCACGCGCAGGGCCGCGGGACACCATGTCTCGCGGCCCTTGCCGTTTTAACTGCCAGTGGGCAAGCCTGATTCCTGGCTTTGTGACCATGTGCCCTTCCAGCCCCAGCTCCTCATCCCAGAGGGGCCTGGGCTTCGGGTTGCGCCAGAAAAGCGCAACTTCCCCACGACACCCTCCTGCCACTTGACTGCCTCCCGGTTCGCCCCTTCCTGGGCTCCCTAACGTTCCAGAATCCGCTTCTTCTGCAGCTCGTATTCCTCCGGTTTGGCCAGGAAGTTTCGACATTGAACGGCATTCCCCTGTGCATTACCTTCAGGCGTATCGTCCAACGTCCCATGAATAACTTATCAACTTTGGCTGGCACGCTGTGCGGTCTTTGCCTCACTCTGACCGTGTCCGGCGCGGTCTTGCACGGGCCCATCGTCAACCCGGCCAACGGCCACACCTACTATTTGCTGGCTGAAACCAACTGGCTGGCCGCCGAGGCTGAGGCGGTCGCCCTCGGCGGCCATCTGGCGACAATCAACGACGCCGCCGAGAACCTGTGGGTGGTTGAGACTTTCGGCAACTTTGACGGCCAGGCGCGGGCTCTTTGGATCGGCTTGACGGATCAGCACCAGGAAGGCGTCTGGTCCTGGATTGGCGGCCAGGATGCCGCCTACCGCAATTGGGCGCCCGGCGAACCGAATAGTGGCGCTGGCTATTACCCCGACGAGGACTACGCCATGATTTGGCCGCCGAATTCCGGCTGGCCTTACGGCTCCTGGAACGACTCGCCCGAGGATCACCCCCACTGCGGAGTGGTCGAAGTCCCCGTGGCGCGCCCGGTGCAGTCCGAAATCGCGCTGTCGGTGGTCAACATCTGCTGGCAGTCCGTGGCGGGAGCGCGCTACCAGGTCCAGTCCACCACCAGCACCGAGAATCCCCAGTGGGTGGACGTGGGGCCCCCCCAAACCGGCACCGGCCAGCGCATGTGCATGCCGCTGGACGTGCCGCCGGGCCAGGCAAAGAAGTTCTTCCGCGTGGTTACCTTCGAATAGGCCATCGCGGCCTGCGTCGGGCGGGAATCACGGCTTGCAGCGGCGCGGCGGCGGGGTTGCG
>JARKQH010000443.1 GCA_029974925.1 Verrucomicrobiota bacterium | reverse complement strand
CGGCTGGCGCGGCGCCGGGAGTACGTGCTGGTCGTTGCGTGGAGGTTTCCCTAAAGGCCATTCTTGAGGTTCTCACCCTGGAGTTGCAGCCGCGCGTGTGACAGAAGGAAGTGTGTGAACTCTCCATTTCCGTCCCGCTGGAAAAGGTTCTGGCCCAGCTTTCCCGCGGCGCGGTGCGCATCACGTTCGGCGAGCTTCGCCAGGCGGCGCCCGGCGTCTTCAGCTCGGAGCCAGACCGGGATAAAGTCCTGGTGGGACTGCCCCTTTCGGAAATCGTGCCCCGCCTTAATCCGGCTTTGATCCAGCGGCGGCGGGTCCAGCGGACGGTTGAGGTGCCCACGGATGTCAGCAGCCCCTTTGACAACTACGGCGACGCCCTGATTTTCTCGGTCGGACCCTCAAAACCCTCCGAGCCGGTCGCTCCCAAACTGCCACCCGCCCGGCCGCCGGCGGCCCCAGGGCCGGTGCGCCCGGCCGATCAAACCAGCGTTCACGGACGGCTTTCGTTCTCGCTGTCTCCCATCACGCCCGAGCCGGCGACCCCGGCTCCACCCGCGGACCTGGCCACTCCTCCGGCCGCCCCCACGAGGCCGGAGCCGCCCGCAAGCAGCGGCCCTCAACCGGCGTCACCGCCGGCGCCGAGGAAACCTTCACCCGAGCTGAGAATATCCCCGCCCAAACCGGCTCAACCAGCTCAACCGATCGAACTGGGTTCCGCTTCGCCATCTGCCAAGTCGCCACCTCCGCTGAAGTTGGCCCCGAGCGTCAAGCCGCCCGTCAACGGCAACGCCGCACCTCCGTCTCCACCACCAGGGCCGGTGGCCGGGATTACGCCGGCGGAAGTTGCTCTTCCCGCCGCGGCTCCAAGTGTCCAGCCGGCTGCCCCGAATTCTCCCGCCGCACACGGCACGGTTGCCGGGCCGAGCTCCGACTCCAAACAGCAGGCACCGATTGCCATCCGACTAAGCGAGTTGGCGGACCCCTGGCCCGAGGAAATCCGCAAAGAAATCCTGTTGATGAACCTCGTCGAGGCCGAGGTCGAACTGCCTTACGCCGCGATCGAGGAGGCCCTCAAGCACGGACGCATTGCCTTTTCCTGGAAAACGTTACGATCGTGGATCAAGCCTCCCCCACCCGCCATCGCCTCCCCGCGCGACGGATTGGTGCTGGAACTGCCCCTCAAACTGGTGGCCCCCTTGTTCCTGGAACGCCAACGGCGCCTGGCCAAACCTCAGCCCAAGGTGACGGTGGATGAAGACATCCCCAACCTGTTCTTCGGATTCCCGCAGCCCGAATCCGCCCCGGCAGGCGCCGGCGCGAAACCGGAGGATACCAATTTCTATGTCTGGGACGACACTTCGGAGGTCGCGCGGGTGGATGCAACCCAGGAGAAGCGCCCCAGCCCGGGCACGAAATTCGTCGCCAAGTACGCCACCCCAAACGAAGTGGTTTCA
>JARKQH010000419.1 GCA_029974925.1 Verrucomicrobiota bacterium | reverse complement strand
TGTTTACCCGGCTCAAAGCCTACTTGGAGGGCGGCAATCACACGCTGGTGCTCTACGCCGGGGACAGCACGCCGTCCAGCGGCTATTCGGAGAACTCCCTGTACCTGGACGCGCTGACGATCGTCGTCACCTACGAGGACGGGCTGGTGTAGTACGGCGTGGGGGGCGCGTTCGTGATGTGCCGGGTGTATTGGGCGTCAAACGGTTCGTGGGTGCAGTGCGTCCCGTACTACGGCGCGGACGGGACATGGCACCAGTGCGGCGGATAAAGGAGCGTGAAAACCATGAGCGAACCCCTTGAGAAGGAAGTCCAGCTCCACGCGCGAAACGCCCAGGGGCAGGACGTGCTGATCTACCCGCTCCCGCCCGGCGGGTATCCGCTGGCCGTTACGAAGGGCGGAACGGGCGCGGACTCTGCTGCGGAGGCGTGCGAAGGACTCGGCGCGGTCAAGAAGGCCGGCGACACCATGACGGGGAACCTCTCCATACAGGGGTATCTGTATCCCTCGGTATATCTTTTGCCCACCTACAACACCACCACCAACCGCACCGTGTTTGAGGGGAGCTACGTGGGCGCGAGCTCCTTTTCCGCTTGGGAGGACAGTACGGGGAACAATCGCCGGATGCTGGAAGTGCGCACCGCGGCCTATGAGCCCAGCCTGGACAACGCCGTGGTGCTGCGCTCTGTGATCAACAGCTCCTACTACACCTACCGGGTATTCCACGCCGGCATGGCCACGCCCGTCCCCGTCGGGAACGGTGGTACCGGGGCGTCCGACGCGGCGGGCGCCCGGAGCAATCTGGGCATCACGCCCGGGAACATCGGCGCGGCGGCGGCAAGCCACACCCACGCGCTCACGGGTTCGGACATCACGGGCACCCTGCCCCTCTCCAAGGGCGGCACAGGTGCCACCGACGCGGCGGCGGCGCGGACCAACCTGGGCGCCGCGGCATCAGGGCACACCCACGCGCTGACGGATTCCGCGATCACGGGCACGCTGCCCCTCTCCAAGGGCGGCACCGGCCAGACGAGCGCCGCGGCCGTGCGCAGCGCGCTGGGGCTCGGCAACACCACCGGCGCGCTGCCCATCGATAGCGGCGGCACCGGCGCGAGTTCCGCCAAGGCGGCGCTTCAGAACCTCGGCGTCTTCTACGCCGACACGCTCCCCTCCGGGGGAACGGACGGACAGATTTGTTTGGTGCCGATTGAATAAGGGGAAAGCAGCATGAGCACTTTTTCCGCTGCCGCCAACACCAGCGCCACCATCGGGTATGCCCAGTACGGCAGTTCCTCCTGGAATACCGGGTCCTCCAACGGCGCGTGCCAGGGGGCATATCAGGGGACCACGGCATCCAAGTCCCGGGTAGGGGTGATGGTGTTTCCGGGCGCGGGCGACGCGCTGAAAGGGAAGATCCTCTCCCGGATCACGCTGACCATCACCTGCTCCGCGGCCGGGTCCGGCTCCAGCTCCAAGGTGCTGTCCTTCCGGCGGGCCAATTATCAGTCCCTGAAGACCGGGATCGCCGGCTCCGCCCAGGTGGGGGACGCGCTGGGAACGCTGACGGGCAAGTTCTACAACAACACGGTTTCCCACACCCTGGACGCTTCCACCAACGCGGCGCTGTTTGCCGCGATGAAGGCTTATTTCACCGAAGGCAACAGCGCGCTGGTGCTGTACAACGGGGAGACCTCGTCGTCCTCGGGCTACTCGACCAACTACGCCCGCGTCACGGCCTGTACCCTGACCGTGGAATACCTGGACCGGGCGGTATGGTACCACAACGGAAGCGGCTGGGTGCGCTGCGCGGTGTGGTATTGCAATCAGGGCACATGGGTGCAATGCGTGCCCTGGTACCGCACGGGCGGCGCGTGGGTGCGCGTCTGACGAATTTCACCATGGAAACAACCGCTCCAACCGGGGCGCCAGAGAAAAATCGCCGACAGGCGCTTGCATATTAGGGAACAAATACGGTATAATACAAGAAGACTGTTCCCTAAAGGAGGGCGCAAAATGACAGAGTATACACAGCGTGTTCCTGAATTGCTCCGTGAGCGCGCGGACTTGGAGTCGCGTTTGAAGCTGATACCCTACGAGGGCAGTGTGGAGATTAAGACGGTTGATGCCAACAAGTATCTGTATATTCGTCAGCGCGTGGCCGGCAAACTGACGTCGAAATATATCGACAAATACTCGGACGAATTGCATGCGCTGCTGTTGCGTCAAACGAAGGAAGCGCGGGCGCTGCGCAAAAGGATTCGCGGCGTTGAAAAGAGGTTGGCAGAGGCTGGCTATCAAGAGGGCGCGCTGTCGGAGCGGGTTCTGCTGAATTTGGACTTCGCCCGAGCCAATGTAAAGAGCCTGATTTATGACCAGGCAGTATTGGAAGGGGTATCGACGACTTTCCCGCAGACCGAGACCATACTGGAAAATGGCAAGGTGTATGGCGTTACACCTTCGGATGTCCAAAAGATTGTGAATTTGAAGCATGCTTGGGAGTTTATCCTGGATAAGGATGTCATTGCGTCCCCCAGTGATTACTATGTTTTGTGCCACATCGCCAAACTGGTGAATGAGGGGTTCTATGAGTACGGTGGGCGGATTCGTGGCGTGCCGGTGACAATTGGCGGAACAAGTTATGTGCCGCCGATGCCGATTGAACTGGATGTCAAAGAACGCATTGCAGAAATTGCCCATGCCTCAAAGCCAGCGGTGGATGTCGCCATAGGCTTGTGCCTGTATTGCATGAAAACGCAGGTATTTAACGATGGAAACAAGCGCGCCTCGGTGATCTTTGCCAACCACTACCTGATTGGCAAGGGAGAGGGGTTGCTTGTCATCCCCGAAGGAGAGGTCAACGAGTTCAAGCAACTTCTGGTCGCTTACTATGAAGGACGCACGGAGGAGCGTATCCGCGGCTTCATGCGGGAAACCTGCTGGCGCAGATTCTGATTTGGGGAACAAAATCGCTAATTTACTTGATATTTGTTCCCTAATATTTGCAAAACGCGCGGGGAAGAATGTATAGACCCATGGCGCATACTGAGAGCGGCCGCAAGGTTGCTCTTTTCTTTTGCCTGCGCGTCTGAATCGGAACAAATGGGCTTTGCTTACGGAAACAACCGCTCCAACCGGGGCGGTTTTTCAATTTCAACTTAGGGAGGCATAGGTATGCGGGATTTTTCCATTGACCTGATCTGGGCGAAGATCCAGATGGCGGCGGCCGCGGTGGGCGGCTGGCTGGGGTACTTTCTGGGCGGGTCGGACGGGCTGCTCATCGCGCTCATCGTGTTCGTGACGCTGGACTACGTGACCGGCGTGATGTGCGCGATCATCGACAAAAAACTCTCCAGTGATGCGGGCTTCAAGGGCCTGTTTCGCAAGATGCTGATCTTCGCGCTGGTGGGCGTGGGGCACATCGTGGACACGAACGTGGTCGGCTCCGGCAGCGCGCTGCGCTCGGCGGTGATCTGCTTCTATTTGTCCAACGAGGGCCTGTCGGTGCTGGAGAACGC
>JARKQH010000400.1 GCA_029974925.1 Verrucomicrobiota bacterium | reverse complement strand
GCCCTCAGGCAGGGTTTCAACCCGCCGGACACCCCGCCGGTCTCTTATGATGATCCTGCGAATGACAGGGCTTTACGCAGGCCGTGTAAACGGCGAATCCTCCCCATAGGATTGGGTTATAATGCCTGAAGATAAACCCTTATGGAAGAGAAACGCTGGTGGCAAAAGATACCCTGGCCGCGCTCGGACCGCCGCACGGCTGCTTTGCTGGCGATCTGGCTGGTTCTCTTCCTGTTCACCGGCTGCGTTTTCCTGGCGCGGGTGCTGCTTTCGCCCTCTCCCGGCGCGGGGGATCAGGCAGGCGGCGCAGGCCCTTTCTCCTTTCTAATGAAAGGAGGGCTGCGTCCCGGCGAGCCCTTGCCGTTTGGCCCTTCCGGCGCGCCGGGCGAGCCAACCCAAACGCCAGGCAGGCTGACGCGGGTTGCCTTGACGCAGGTCGCCGGCGCAATGGGCGCGCCGGGCGCTTCACTTTCGGGCGAGGATCTCGATGAGAACATCCCCGCGGCCAGCGGCACCCCCCTGCCGCCCGGTTTTGTACCCCCCACGCCGCTCGGCGCCCAAACCAACGCCCCCGGCGGCACAGCAGGGCCATCGCCCACGCTGGGTACGGTGACCGCAACCTGGTTCATCCGTTACTTCCCGACCCGCACGCTGGTGTACCTGCCCACCCGGACGCCGACCCGCACTTACACGCTGCGCCCCAACAGCGCCCGCACCTCAACTTACACCGTCACCCCGACCGTGACCCCTACCCCCACCCAGACCGCCACGCCGACGATTACCGCGACGCTCACCGTGACCGCCACCGCGACCGCGACGCAGACCCCCACCCCCACCGCCACACCGACCGTGATCGCCTTTTCTGCGGATGGAAACGGCGACGGCGTCCTGGACCTGTTGAGCATCCGCCCGGATGGCGGCGGCCAGCAGGTGATTTCTCAGGGCCCGCAAGAAGCCCTGCTGTGCGATTGGTCCCCGGACCGCGCCCGCCTGGTGTTCGAATCGCCGCGCGGCGCTCCACTGGCGCGGCAGCTCTACTTCATCCAGAAGGATGGCAGCGGGGAGCAGCCGGTTCCCGGTTTGCCCCCCGGCGATAACAACCAGGCCAGCTGGTCGCCGGACGGTGCCTGGCTGGTTTTCCGTAACGAGAATGGCGGGCAGGCGGATCTCTTCATCATCAAACCGGATGGCAGCAGCCTGACGCGCCTGACCAACGACGGCTTCGACGAGAGCGACCCGTCCTGGGGGGCCGATTCGAGGACCGTCTATTTCACCTCCAACCGTGAAGACGGGCGCTCCGAAATCTACGCCCTGGACGCCGGGACCTTGCCCTTTACGCCGCTGCGGCTGACGTTTACTGCGGAAGAAGAAGCCGCCCCCCGCCCCTCGCCGGACGGCGCAACGCTGGTCTTCGCCCGCCTGGACGGCAGCCAGTGGGAGGTGTACAAAGCGCCCATTGGCGACCTGAGCGCACCGCTCAACCTGACCAATTCGAGCGCCAACGATGCCTCGCCAGCCTGGTCGGCGGATGGCTTGACGATCGTGTTCGTCTCGGACCGCGGCGCAGGTGGCCAGGTGGACCTTTACCGGATGAACCTCTCCGGCGGCGATATTAACCGTATCACGAACAGCGCGCCCGGCGAATTCCGCCCGCGCTGGATTCCGTAGCGAAAAAGAGGAAGTTGATTTTATGGTAGAGTTGTGGCTGGTGCGGCACGGACAGACCGATTGGAACATGGATAAACGTTACCAGGGGCAGACGGACATCCCGTTGAACGACATCGGGATTGCGCAGGCCTTCGAATTGGGGCGCACCCTGGCCGGTACGGCTTTCGATGCAATTTTTTGCAGCGATTTGCAGCGCGCCCGCCAGACCGCCCACATCCTGGCCGGGTTGTTGCACGCGCCGGTTTATGAAGACGCCCGCCTGCGCGAAGCCCATTTTGGTGAGTGGGAGGGGTACTCCTATTTTGAGATGAAAGCGAAGTACCCGGAGATCTGGCTGGAACGAAAGCAGAACCCGTTGGCGCCCGTCGCGCCGGGCGGCGAGACGCTCCAACAGGTCGCGCAGCGCGTGAGCCGCGCCGCCGGTCATATCGCAACCCGCTTCCCCGGCGGGCGGGCGCTGCTGGTGGCGCACGGCCTTTCGCTGGCGGTGATGGTTTGCGAGCAGCAGAAGAGGCCCTTGAACGAGGCTTACTCGCTGATCATGGATAACGCCCACCCGCAGGTGATCCAATGGGAATCGAACCACCGGGAAGGCGCAGCATGATGGATGCAGAACCCTGTTTCGGCCCGCTTTGCCCCCTGATGGCGCTGTACGGCGCCAAAACCGGGCGCGAATTGTTCGAATGGCTGCAAGAACGCACCGCCGGGTTTTCGGTTCCACCGCCCGAATTAGGCCAGGCGCTGAACGAACGGGATTATTTTTTGATCCTCCCGGTGCAATCCCGCACGGTGATTTTGGATCAGACAGTGCCGGACCGCGAAGCGCCTTTTACGGGCCTCCAATTGCAAGCCCCAGACGCCGCCCACCCCCTGCAACTGGACTGGCAGAAGATCGCCCTGTTGGGGAAACGTTCTTCCTTGATGATCACCTTTCCGCTGCAGAACTACACCCCATCGGAATACCGCCAGATGGTAGAGGACCTGCTGGTTGCCGCCCAGAATGGCGTGCGCTGGCTGCGGCTGGACGCCAGCCGCGCCCCAAACTGGCCTGGAGGCGGCGAGTTCCTCTCCCGGTTGGAAGCGCACGGTTTTGTCCAACTGGTGCGCCGCACGCTGGATCTGGTCGCGCCCCATGTCCGCCTGGCGGCCGGTGAAAACGCGCCCCAGGCCCTGAACTTCGCTTTCTTCGGCAGCGGCGGCGAGGCCGATCTGGTCGAGAACCTGGCGCTGGCGCCGCTGCTGCTGTACACGCTGGAAACAGAGCGGGCCGCCGCGCTCGAAGCCTGGGCAGCCGGCCTCAAACTGCCCTTTCCAGGGTTGACCTTCTATAATACCCTGCAATTTACGGGAAAAGATGCCTTCCGCTGTGTAGAGGGTATCCTCCCGCCCGCCGAAGTGGAGAGGCTGCAAGCGCGCAAGACGAGAGGGCCTGGTTTTCTCAACGCGCTGGCGGCGCTGCCGGGGGGCGAGCGTTTTGACCTGCTGCAGGAACGGCTGGGCGCTGCCCAGGCGATCCTGCTTGCCCTGACCGGCCTGCCGGGGTTTGGCCTTTCGCACCTGCCCGGCGGACGGCTGTTGCGGGCGCGCGCCGGTTGGGGCGCGTTTCACCCGTAC
>JARKQH010000361.1 GCA_029974925.1 Verrucomicrobiota bacterium | reverse complement strand
ACCAGTCCCGACCTGATCGAGACCCGCGTGATTGACATGGTCACGCCGCTGGGCAAGGGAACGCGCGGTTTGATTGTCGCGCCCCCGCGCACCGGCAAAACCACGATTCTCAAGCAGATCGCCAACGCGATCACCGCGAACCATCCCGAAGTTCACGTCCTGGTGCTGCTCATTGACGAGCGGCCGGAGGAAGTCACCGATTTCCAGCGTTCGGTCAAAGCCGAGGTGGTTGCCTCGTCAAACGACCAGGACCTCGAAACCCACGTGCGGCTCTCCCGGTTTATGATCGAGCGGTGCCGCCGCATGGTCGAGGCCGGCAAGGACGTCTTCGTGCTGCTCGACTCCATCACGCGCGTCGCCCGCGCCTATAACAGCGTGCATGGCGGCAGCGGCCGCACCATGACGGGCGGCGTGGACGCTCGCGCGCTCGAAATCCCCCGCAAAATGTTCGCCTCGGCGCGAAAGATTGAAGAGGGGGGCTCCCTGACCATTCTCGCCACGGCGCTGGTGGACACCGGCTCGCGCATGGACGAACTCATCTTCCAGGAATTCAAAGGCACGGGCAATATGGAGCTGATCCTCGACCGGAAACTGTCGGACCGCCGCCTGTTCCCGGCCATTGACATTCCGAAGAGCGGGACGCGCAAAGAGGAGAAGCTGTTCCCCAAGCATCAGATTGAAGCGGTGCGCAAGCTCCGGCGGACCATGGTGGACTTGAACCCCGTCGAGGCCATGGAAACCCTGATTGCCGCGCTGAAGAAGCACAAGACCAACGACGAGCTGCTGGCCAAGCTGGTCTAAATCGTGAGCAGGTCTGTCAGGCCGCCGCTGTCGCGTCCGCCTCTGGAACGGATGCTGCGGATTCACCAGGCCATTCAGTCCCGCACTTTTCCCACCGCTTCAACCCTCGCCCGCGAGCTCGAAGTCAGCACCAAATCCGTCTATCGGGATTTGGAGTTCATGCGGGACCGGCTGCTGCTGCCGCTGGAGTTCGATGCCCGCCGCGGCGGCTACCATTACACGGAGGAGGTCAGCGCCTTCCCCACCGTGCAGGTTACCGAAGGGGAGTTGTTCGCCCTCCTGGTCGCGGAGAAGGCCTTGCAGCAATACCGCGGCACCAGCTTCGAAAAGCCCCTGCTCAGCGCCATTCGCAAAATGGAGCAATCCCTTCCGGACACCATTTCCCTGAACCTGGCGGAGGTCGAGCAGTCCATTTCCTTTCAGACCCGGGTCGAGCCGATTCTTGACCTGGGCATTTTCGACGCCCTGGCCAAAGCCACCACCGCCCGGCAGCAGTTGCGGCTAAGGTACCGCAAACCCGGCCAGCAGGCCGCCGAGGAAAGAATTGTGGACCCTTATCACCTCGCCAACATCAACGGCGAATGGTTTCTCTTCGCTTTTGACCATCTCCGGCAGGATATCCGCACCTTCGTCCCGGCCCGCATCCAATCGCTCGAACCAACCGGCCGGAGCTTTCAGCGGTCCCGCAAATTCTCCCTCGAGCGGCATCTGCGCGACAGTTTCGGCGTTCACTCGGGCCACGGAGAATATACCGTCCGGATTCGTTTCAGCGCCCGCGTGGCGGATTATGTGCGGGAAAAGAAATGGCACAGCTCCCAAGAGTTGAAGGAACTCAAAGGGGGGGAGCTGGAACTGCGCTTGAGACTGTCCGGCCTGGCCGAAGTCGAGCGGTGGGTGCTGGGCTGGGGCGGCGACGCGCGGGTCATTGAGCCACGGCCCTTGCGTCAGGCCGTGGCCGAGGCCGCCCGGCGCATCCTGCAAGCCAATTCGGAAAACCGGTCCCCTGCCGGCACAAGATAGGTTGTCCCAGGGACCCTCTTCAGGGTGCGGCAACGCGCACGCGGTAGAAGCGGTTGCTGCTCGTCAAGGGATCCCTGATCACACCCGGCTGGTTCGTGGCGGAGAAGAAGGGGGCATTGTCCGGCACGTCCAGCGGCGTCCAGGTGGCGGAGGGAAGCTGGGGCGCCCACTCGAACCGGAACGCGCGGTTGGCGATTTCGGGAAACGTGAGGGTGGCTGTGTTGCCGACACGCGAAACGGAGAAATCCCAAAAGCTGGTGCTTTGCAGCGGGTCGGTGCCGGTCAGATACTCGAGTTCATTGACTGCCCGATCCCCATCCGGGTTGTCGCCAGGTCCGGAGTTGGGGGCGTTGGTGGCGCCGAAATGGACCAACTGCCAGTCCTGATAGGTCTGATACGCGGGCAAGTCGTTGGTAATCCAGCGGCTCAGGAGCAGAATAGCCTCCCCGTCCAGCTCGGAGGAAGCCAGCGGGGGCATGCGTCCCGCTCCGCGCGTGGCAAGGCGCGTCAGGATCATCGAATGGACCAGTGAGCCGGGCCGGATCACCCGGTTTTCCGGGTCGCCAGCGGGGTCCACCAACGGGCCGTGGATGAGGCCGGCCAGCGCGGTGGGCGTCGTGATACGCGCGTCCCACAAGGACTGGGGTGTTCCCGCCGGCTGATGGCAATAAACGCAGTTGGCCTCGAGATAGGACCGAACGCGGAATTCGAGACTCACGGCCTGGTTGGTCGGATGCGCCAAGCGCCGCATCGTGTGCGCGCCGACAACGGGCGCATCAAAGTAGCCCGCGGCACTGAGGGCCAGAAGCTGGTTGGTCGGACCCGCGCCGTAATCGAAATCGCGATTAAGCTGGGCGGTGTTGAACCCCAGGGCATGGCCACCTTGCGCGGTGTGGCATAGGAGGCATTCCTGGCGGCTGGGGTAATGCCAGACCTGGGTGCGCAGCACCCCGCCCCCCGCGTCCACAACGAAGGTCTCCTCCATGCCGTCCTCCGGCACGAGCGTTGCATTGGTAATGGAATCCCCCCAGCGGTAGGTGATGCCGTAAGCGCCCGCGGCATTCTTCACGAGGAACCGGGTCTCGAGCCGGCGGCGCGACCCCGCCACGCCATTGGTCAATTCCAACTCGAAATGTTTGATCCAGACCGCGCCGGTGGGCAACGACCAGTTGCCATCCGGGTTGAACCCAAGGGTCAGATTGGTATTGGGTATGGAAAACCAGCGCGATTTGATTGCGTGGTCGGACCAGAATGGCACGTTCAGATCGTAAGGAACGACGCCCGCCTGAGGAATCAAGGCCGTCAGGTTGGTGAACGCGCCCGTGTCGGCCAACGTCGGGGGCAGCGGCGCGCCGGTGACCGTGCTGGAATAAACGAGGCGCCGGATGGTGTCGAGATTCTGGTTGGCCATGAGAATGTCCCCGTTGGACGGGTCCACGCCAAAAGCCGCGATGCCGGTTTCGCCAGTCAGACGCTGCCACTCGACGACCAAGCTCCCGTCGTAGCGCAACGCCCAGATGTTGCCGCTGACGTAATCGGCAAAGACGTAGGCACCGGCCAGTTGGGACAGCCGGGTCCCCCGATAAACCAGGCCGCCGGTAACTGAAAAACCCTGGTTGGTTCCGGACCCGTGGGCATAAACGAGAATCGGGTCGGTCGAAGTGAATCCCGCCGGCGGCGTCTTCGGGCCGGGCATGAACCCCTCGCGATAGGCCCAGCCGTAGTTCCCCCCCTTGGTGATGAGGTTAATCTCCTCCCACGTGTTCTGCCCCACGTCGGCACAATAGAGTCGTCCCGTCTCGCGGTCGAAACTGAACCGCCAGGGATTCCGGAGGCCCACCGCCCAAAACTCGGTGCGCACGCTGGCCGGATTGACAGGCAGGCCGTTGAAGCTGGTGGCGCCAACAAAGGGATTGTCAGGGGGAACGGCATAATTGGCGCTCGCCGCCGGGTGCGGATTCGGAAGGAGGCCCCCCGGGCGTTTGTCCACGTCAATTCTGAGGATGCCCGAGAAGAAATCCTTGGTAATGGTCTGGCTGTTGTTCCAGGTGTCGTTGGCGCCGCCCTCGTCGCCCAGCGCCACATAGAGATAGCCGTCCGCGCCAAAATGCAGGTCACCGGCATTGTGATTGTCCTGCTGATCATACTGAACCAGCAGACGCAGTTCCGAATTGGGGTCGGCCTGGTTCGGGTTGACCGCCGAGGTTTCGAACCGGGACACGATGTCATGCAGCGCGTTGGTTCCGCCCGGCACCGGGGTGGTGGCGGTTCCGGTGTAGAAAACGTAGAAATAGCGGTTGGTGGCATAGCCAGGATGGAACGCGAGGCCAAGCAGGCCGCGCTCGTTGGGGGGCACGCCGCCGCTGATGCGGTTGAAGAGGTTCAGGAACACGGTCAAGTTGGGACTGGCGAGATTGGTCAGGACCAGGATGCGTCCCCGTTGTTCGACCACAAACAACCGGTTGGTTTCACCCGGGGGCGAGGCAATGACCACGGGGTTGGTAAAGGTGAGGCTGCCAAAGGCATTGGTGCAGGCAAAGCCGTAAACCGGGGGCGAAGGCGGCAGTTGCAGGGTGTTGTTGGGCAAACGTTCCAGTGCCAGCGCACCGGCCGCACCGGCGGTCCAGGCGAGCAGGATGCCAACGGAGCTCGGCAGCATTCGTGAAGCGGGGCTCATGCCCCTCACCGTAACCCACGACGCGACAAAGTCAAAAACCCGCGGCGACGATCATTCCCACCGGTAGGCCTCGGCCAGCAGCGTCACGGGGTGAACGACCCGCAGATTCAAACCCTGTTGCCGGGCGCCGTTAATCAACTGCAACAGGCATCCCGGGTTTCCAGTCGCCACGGTCGTCGCCCCCGTGCGTTGGATGTGCCGAAGCTTGCGGTCGAGCAACTGACCGGCCATTTCCGGCTGAACCAGGCTGTAAACGCCGGCGCTGCCGCAGCACCAGGCACTTTCGGTCAGTTCCACCAGCACCAGATTCGGAATCGCGCGGAGCAACTGGCGCGGTTGAAGCGTGATCTTCTGGCCGTGCGCCAAATGGCACGATTCGTGGTAGGTGACCACCTGCGGCGGAGCGGATTTCGGGAGTTCAATGCCGGTCGTTACAAGCCACTCATGGATGTCCTTGACCTTCCGGTCCCAAAGGCGGGCGCGCTGCCGGTAAGCCGGGTCGTTCTCGAGCAGGCTGGCATAATGTTTCAGATGGGAGCCGCAGCCGCCGGCGTTGGTGATAATCGCATCGAAACGCTCGGGCGGGAACTGGTCAATCTGCTTGCGGGCCAACTGCCGGGCGAGCTCCCATTCTCCGTTGTGGGCGTGCAGCGAACCGCAGCAGAGCTGTTCGGGCGGGGTGATGACTTCGCAGCCGTTGCGGGCCAGCACCTCGACCGTGTCGCGATTGATGTCGCTGAAGATCAGGTCCTGCGCGCAGCCCGTGAGCATCGCCACGCGATATTTTGGCCGGCCCACCGCGGGCGTCACGGGCGGAATCAAATCCGCGGAAAAGGAGGGCTGGATGGTGGGGGTCATCGCCTCGAGCTCCCGGAGCCGGCGCGGCAGGAGTCGCAGCAGGCCGCTGCGCCGGAGGAGGGACTGAAACCCGAGTTGCTGGTACAAGCGCAAGGCCCTGCCCACAAGTTGGAGCCGGTTCAAATCCATGAACAGCCAGCGGATGGCAAAGGCGCGAATGAGGTTGCGTTTGGGCGAGCGCAGCACCCCGCTGGCCTCGGCCTCGGCCCGCGCCCGCTCGAACAACTCCGCATAGTTGACTCCGGCGGGACAGGCGGTCATGCACGCCAGGCATCCCAGGCAGAAATACATCTCCTCGGCAAACACCCGGGTCATCTCGAGCTGATCATCCGCCACGGCGCGCATTAAGGAAATGCGCCCGCGGGGGCTGTGCCGCTCGATTTTGGTGGCGTCGTAGGTGGGGCAGGTGGGCAGGCACAGGCCGCAGTGCATGCATTGCTGGACCACGGAGTAATCCAGACCCTTGAGGTAAGCGGGGGGAGCGGAAGGCTGCCGGCCGCCGGCCGATTGCGGATCCCGAGCAGCGGCAGACCAAGAGGGGGAACGAGAGGCGTCGGCCATGGCGCGGACTCTAGTCGAAGAGCTTGCCGGGATTCAGAATCCCGTTCGGGTCCAGCACCCGCCGCAACTCGCGCATCACGCGCATCTGCGCGTCGCCGGCGAAGCGGGGCAGGAACCGTTTTTTTGAAACCCCAATGCCATGCTCGCCGGTGATGGTGCCGCCCCGCCGGATGGCCTCTTCAAAGATTTCCTTGAAGGCCTCTTCGACCCGGTGCATTTCCTGCGCGTTGCGCTCATCGGTCAGGAAGGTGGGGTGAAGGTTGCCGTCTCCCATGTGGCCGAAGGTGCCGATGCGAAGCTGGTACTTTTGGGCGACCGCCTCCACAAACCGGATCATGCCGGCCAGCTCGCTCCGCGGCACCGTCGCATCCTCCAGAATCGTGGTCGGGGACACGCGCGCCAGGGCGGAAAAAGCGCTGCGCCGCGCGGTGGCCAGGCGGGCGGCCTCGGCCTCGTCCCGGGCCACCCGCAGCTCGCGGGCGCCGTTGGCCCGGGCGATCTCGGCCATGCGGGCGGCCTCCTCGGCCACCGCGGCGGGATGGCCGTCGGTTTCCATCAGCAACAACGCCTCGCAGTCCAAGGGCAAGCCGACGTGGGCAAAGTCCTCGACGCAGCGGATGGTGGTGCGGTCGAGAAACTCGAGCGTACAAGGAATAATCCGGGCGGCAATGATGTCCGAGACGGTTTGAGCGGCCTGGTCCATTCGGTTGAAGGTGGCCAGCAAGGTCTTCTTTGCCGGCGGCAGCGGAATCAACTTGAGCAGCACGCGGGTGATGACGCCCAGGGTGCCCTCGGACCCGATGAAAAGGTCCCGCATGGAATAGCCGGCCACATCCTTGACGCATTTGTTGCCCGTCCAGAGCACCTCGCCGCTGGCTAAAACCACCTCCAGCCCCATTACGTAGTTCCGCGTCACGCCGTACTTCAGCCCCCGCAGCCCCCCGGAGTTCTCCGCCACGTTGCCGCCAATGGTTGAAATCTTCATCGAGCCCGGGTCCGGCGGGTAAAACAGCCCGGCGGCGCCTGCGGCGTCCGCAATGACCTGGGTGGTGGCGCCGGCTTCCGCCAGGAGCGTCAGGTTGGCACGGTCCACCTCCAGCACACGGTCCATCTTCACCAGGCACAGCACCAGGCAGTCCGGCGAGGGCAGGCTGCCGCCGCTCAGGCCCGTACCCGAGCCCCGTGTCACCACCGGAGTTTTGGTTTGGTTGGCCAGTCTCAGGACTGAGACCACCTGGTCCGTGGTTTTCGGAAAGACCACGGCGCCGGGCATCTGCCGCAGCGCGGCTGTGCCATCGAAGGAATAGGGAATGAGGTCCTCCTTGCAGGTCAACACCTCGCCCGCGCCCAGGAGCCGCTGCAATTCCGAGATCAGTGTAGAGGCCAGCGCCATAAAATCGCCCCCGCAGCATGACGCACCCCCGCCTCAGGGTCAAGCAACCGCCAAGAGGGAGTAGTCCGATGGTTTTTGCGTCGCGCCTGCCAGCGGGCGCAACCGGACCCCGATTGGTGTGCCGCCTCCCGCCGATCCCCCCCAGCGTGGCCTGGTCATTGCCTGTCTCGAAAAAGCCGGGCCCCGTTGCCGCGCGGCCTGCGCTCCGGCGGCGGCTCACGAGGCGCCGCCGCCGGCTATGACGCTAAAACGCCTGGCGGTCCGGGTTACGGCGCGTTGGTATAGACCAGGCGCAGGAAGACCGAGCCGTTGGCCGGGTTGATCGGCAGGATGACGCGGTTGGTGGCTGCGGAGCCAGGCACCGGGACCCAGTTGCTGCTGAGGCCAACATTGAGGGTGTTGGTCTGCGAGAGCAGCGTCCAGCCGATGTGGGTGCTGGGCCAGGAGATGTCGAGGGCGTTTCCGCTGATGAAGTAGCTCAGCGAGGTTGGATCAGTCGAGACGCCCACGACGACCTTGATCGTGCCGTCCACATAGAGCTTGGAGACATCCCAGCCCCGTCCTGTCGGCAAAGGCGGGAGCACAATTTGGGCGAAGGTGCCCGTGAATGGGCCGTCGAACAGGTTGAAGGTGTCCCCCAACTGGAGTTCCTCGCCGATGTTGGTGACAACCAGGGCGCCGCCGAAGGTGGTTGAAGCCGAAACCAGCAAGTCGGCATTCGGGAGGTTGGTCCGGTCAATCTCCATGAGGGTCGTGCCCGCCAGCACGAGGTTGTTGGCGAAGGTCAATTTGCCAATCGAAGCGCCGGGCGAAACCGTGCCATTGGCGGTCACGTTGCCGACCACGGTGCCTTCGCCCATGAGGGTTTGGCCACTTTGCAGCACGAAGCCGCCGGTGACCGCCGCGACGTTGAGGGTGGCGTTGGTCTGCACCTCAATCGGGGTGCTGGCCGCAATCGAGGCGCTAGGGCCGAGGGCGAGGGTGCCGCCGCGGACGGTCGTGCGACCGGAGTAAGTGTTCACCGCGTTCAACGTCCACGTGCCATCGCCGCGTTTTTCCACTGCCGGAATGTTGGCGTCCCGATTGGTCACGGCGCCGTTGATGATGCCCGGCCCGGCGCCACTGAGGATCAATACGCGGGCCGTGGTGTCGGGGCTGATGTCGCCGTTGAGGGTCAACTGCCCGGCGTCCACCACGTATTCGCTCGAGCCGGCGCCTGAGGTGAGCGTGATGGGGCCCTGGATGACGTTGTTGCCGCTGGCGTTGCGGAAGGCGACCAGGCCCGCGCCGGCGGTAGCGACATCGCTGTTGGCGCTGGTCAGGAAGGCGAGTTCCTGGGGGATGGTGAGCGGACCTTCCAGAATCAGTTCGGCGCGGACGATCGAGACCGTCTTGTTGGTGTTGCCCAGGGCGTAGCTGTTGCGGATGATGAGCTTGCCACCGGAGCCCACGCTGTTGTCGCCGGTGCCGGTGATGACGTTGCCGGTGAAGCTGTTGCTGGCGGTGAGGGTGAGCGTGCCGTCACCGCGCTTGGTCAGCGTGCCCGTGCCGCTGATGCCCGCGCTGTGAGTGAAGTCGTTCAAGCCCATGAACCAGAGGGAACCATGGTTCTGGACGGGCCGGTTCGGCAGGCTGCCATCATAGTTAGCATAGCCGGAGCCGACTTGCAGCGTGCCGCCGTTGATGATCGTGCCGCCCGTCCAATCGTTGTCAAACGCGCCGAGCGCCAGCGTGCCGCTGTTGGCTTTGATCAGGGCGCCCGGCCCGGTAATGGTCGCGGTCGCGGTCAACGTCAGGCCGCTGGCGATATCCGCCGTGAAACCGCCAAGGTTGGTGATCGGCGCGCCCAAGCTGAAGGTATTGCCGATCAGTTGGAGCGTGCCGCCACTGGAAAGGATGGGCTTGTTGATGTAACCCGAGCTGTAGTTTTCCAACATCAGAATGTTCGAGCGGATGTTGATGGTGCCCAAGCCGTCCACGTTATTGCGCGTGAACGCGAGCAGGCCCTCCAGCACATCAATCGAGCCGCCGCTGGTCACGTCGCAATCCACAATCGAGACCCGGCCCGGACCAACCTTGGTGAGCGTAAAGTTGTTCAGGTTGACCAAGCCCGAAAAGGTGCCACTGCCCAGATTGCCCCGGATGTCCCAGCGGACGTTGGGCGCGCCGATGGCCGCATTGCCAGCCAGTTCGACCGCACGGATCGCGTTGTTTTGGGCGGTGGCGCTGTCGTTCAGGATGGCGCCGCGGCCGCCCACGCCGTTGCCGGAGATGGTGATGACATCACCGGGGTTGTAGAGAGAGTAACCGTTGATGTCGAGGGTCGCTCCACTGGCAACGGTTGTGCCCATGGCCGTGGTTCCCAAGGCATTGTTGTTCTGCGCGCGCAAGGTGCCGGCGGTCACCACAATGGGGCCGTTGAAGGTGTTGTTATTGCCCGAAACGGTCAGCACATTGCTGTTTTTCTTTTCCAAGGTTCCGCCAGAGCCACCGTCGGTCAGTTGGGCGCTGAGGAGAATGTCCACCGGCTGGTTGAAGACCACCGAGCCGCCATTGATGGCAAGCGGCCCCAGGAAGGTGTTCGGCACCGGGTTGGCGAAGGTCAGCGTGCCATAATTCACGGTGACGCCCGAGGCGAAGGTGTTTCCGCCGCTGTTGGAGAAGGTGGTGGTGCCGTCGTTGAAGATCGCTACCGCCGAAATGGTGTTCTCGCCAGTGCCGGTCACCACCAGCGATCCGGTGCCTTCCTTGGTGAGGCTGCCGGCCAGCAAGTTGCCGGCGCCGCCGATCGTATAGTTCTTTGAACTGTTGGTCACCCCGACGGTCGCGGCCTGGATGGTGCCAATCAAGTCCACCGTCGTGGTTGCGGCGGTGTCGTCAAACGCCACGTTGTCGCCCAAGTAGAAAAGATCGGCCACCGCGCCATTGAGCCAGTTGGCGGTCACTTTGGTGTCCCAGAAGGTGGGATTGACCGGGTGATTGCCGCGCCACACCAGGTTGGCGGAGGCCCCGGAGCCGGAGACTTGCACCTGGATCGAGCCGAAGGTGGTGGCCGGGTCCACGAGCGTGAACGAGTAGCGGGAGTCGCTGGAAACCGAGAGATTTGCCGCGCCGCCGCTCAGGTTGCCACCATAGGTAAAGAGGGTGTAGGGGCTGGAGGTGTTCAATGTGGCCAAGGGAGCGACTTTGATGGCAGTCACACCGCCCAAGGTCAGATCCCCGCCCACCGCAACCAGGTCGTTCACATTCCCGCCGATGGTGAAGGGGTCGGAGCCGAGTTCCATGGTCAGCGAGGCATTGTTCAGCGTGAGGTTGTTGCTGAAATTCAGCGTGCCGGCGCTGACGCCGGGGGTGATGAATGTACCGGAGCCCGCAGTGACGTTGCCGACCACGCTGCCGTTTCCGCTCAACGTCTGGCCCGAGGCCAGGGAGAAGCCGGCGGGCAGGGCGGCAACAT
>JARKQH010000254.1 GCA_029974925.1 Verrucomicrobiota bacterium | reverse complement strand
CGGCCGGACGCTGGATTCGTGCCCGCGATTCTAGTCGAGCGTGTCCATTATCTGCCGCAGGCGCCCTGGCCGGAGGCCGCTGCGGGCACCGGCGCGTCACTCCAGCGGTTGCAGGCCGGAGCTTACGGAAATGATCCGGTGAACTGGGTGGCAGCGCCGCCTTCGCCCGGTTCCCCCTTGCCCACCCTCGACGCCGACGGCGACGGTCTGCCCGACTGGTGGGAACAAAGCTACGGAACCAACCCCAATGTGCCGGACGCCGACCTGGACCCCGACCTCGACGGATTCACCAATCGTCAGGAGTTCCTGGCCGGCACGCACCCCCTCGATCCCCGGAGCTGCCTTCGTCTCTCCATTTTGCCCGGAACCGGTTCAATTTCTCTTGAATTCCTGGCGGTCTCGAATCGCTCGTACAGCATCGTGTACCGAGACTCATTGGGCGGGACCGGCTGGTTCCGATTGCTCGACCTGCCGGCTCACCCAACCAACCGCCTTCACCACACCCTCCTGCCCACCACCAATGTCTCGTCCCGGCTCTATCGCCTTGTGACCCCCTCCCTGCCCTGAGATTCAATCGTTGTTGCTTGAAGAATTCGTCTTCAAGCAGCGCCTCCGTGGCACCTCCCGCGGTGCGCTGTGCGCGGCAACGATTCTCCCAACCATTTCGACGCAACCGCCGGGGGCGGCAGGGCCTGCCCGCCAAAACGCGCTGGTGGGCGGAAGAGGGAGGAATCGGCTTGCCGCGGAGGGTTTTTCTTCCATAGTAACCCTGCGGTTTGGTTTCAAGGCGGGCGCTTGGCGCAGTGGTTAGCGCGTCTCGTTTACACCGAGTAGGTCGGGGGTTCGAATCCCTCAGCGCCCACCAGCTTCAAGTTTTCCGCCGACAGGCAACGTCCGGCACCGTAGCGGGCACTGATTCGAGGCCATGCCCGGCGGCCTGGTCCTGGGATGGATTGAAAACGTGCGTTGCGGGTGCCGCGCGCTGCCTTCGCCAATGATGGTGGCGTTAATCGTCGGCGCCTCTCGCCCGCCTAGCAACTGCCAGAATAACATCCAGTTTCTCGCTAACTTCCGGGTCCAGCTTGTCTTTGGACACAAGGTTGGCAAGAAGGTGATAGTCGGTTTTCCGAAACAGATTAGGCAGGCCCAGTTTCTTGAAGAAGCGCTCGAACACGGGCTTCAGGAAGTCGTCGCTGGCTTTAATGTCGTTGGACCAAGGACCGGGCTGGCCCAAGGTGGCCAGTGCTCCCTCTACTTCGCTGATGCACTCGCTCATTACCTGTTCGCGCCGCGCCGCTTCGGCCCTGCCAAACAGGTCGTCAGGCTGGTCGTGGCGCGCGTACGCCAGCAGAACCTCCTTCTGGCACAGATAGTTCTCGATTTCGCGTTTCCGCCACATCATTTCGGTCAGGGCTGTTCCCGACTGCAGCGGCTTGTCCAGCCGGTCGAACAAAGCCACCCCCACGAGGTCTCGGCGCGCTTCCTGCAGGGCGAAGAAGTGCTCGCGGGCGCGGCTCGGCAGGTTGGTCGTAAGGTAGTGCACGAAGGGGCGTTCAAGCTTTAGGGCTGCCGGGTGGCCCAGGATTCGGGCAAAAGCCTGCAAAACAGCCAAATCCGTGGACCCCTCGAGGTATAGCACCCAGCCTTTCAGGTCGGCTTGATAATAGTGGTCGAATCCAATGTCCGTCAGCGCCTTGACAACCTGCTGGCCGCGATCGTCAATTCGATGCGGCTTGCCAACGAACGCGACAACCACGTCCCGATTGGCGGCTTCGTTAAGGACGATTTCCGAATGGCTGGCGGCAATGACCTGGGAGCCTTGCTGCGAAGCAACCTCGGTCAGGAGCTGATAAATCTGCCTCTGGCGCAGCACCTCGAGGTGGGCGTCCGGCTCGTCCAGGAGCAGGACGGTCTTGGGGTTCGCATGGAGATGGGCCAGCAAAAGCAGGGTCTGCTGCAAACCGCGTCCGGCACTGGACAAATCCAGAACACACCCGGATTTTTCGCGGAACGTCATGGTAATCTCGCCCCGCTCTTTGATAAACTGCGGCGGTTGTAGCCCAACTCCAAACAAGGACTCGATGCGGCGGCAAAGGTCGTTCCAAGCCGGTTTGGGGTCCGGCTGCTCGTAAATCTGGTGGCAAAGATTTCTCAGAACCTGCGCAGTCTGGCCTTCACCCAGCAGCACATTGATCCGTCCGCTCTCCCATTTGGGTTCGCTCGCCGCCAGGCCGGACATCGGCGGGAGGAACGCGAAGCGGTGATCCGCTGCCTCCGGGGGCACAGGCATTCGCGCAGGAAGGTTCCCGTCATTCTGCCGCAGGGGACGGCAATAAAAGGACTCCTCGTTGGCGTAATCAAACTCGAGCCCGCACGACCAAGGCTTCCCCTCCGTCAGGCCGTCCACCACGACCTCAACCCGGATGTTGCGGGTTTCCTGCCGGTCGTTCCGTCGGTGCACGTCCCGAACATGCAGGTCCCGCCACAACAGGTTCGCATCGGGCACGGGGATGGCGATCAGATCGCGCCGATTGATGGTCACCCCTGGCCGCTTTTCCGGCGAGGTCTTGCCCTGCCGCCGTTCGTTCCATTTGCGCAGCCCAACGTCCCACAGCGCCAAGGCCTGTAGCGCGGTGGTTTTACCGGAGTTGTTGGGGCCGATGAAAACCACGGATTGCCCCAACTCGATGTCAGCCTCTTCAAACCGCTTGAAATTCCTGATGCGCAGTCGCGTTAACATGCGGATAATACTCCAGACGCATTGGCCCGAAAAGGCGGCAAGAAGTTCACTTGACCAAACGCCAGTCTGTCCAAGGCCGCGTTCGCCCCGCCCCGCCGCCACGGTTGCAGCGGTCGCCGTCCCCTCCCGGAGTCCTCCGTTCGGCGGCGGCGCATAGCATTATATGCCGACTTGTTTGCCATGCTTCAGACTGGCTGCTGCTCCCAGTATGGCAAGCTCAAGAAAGCATCTCAAGACCGATCAGGACAAGCCGGGGGACCAGCCAGGGCTGTCAGGGCTGGGGCGAGAGGCGGAACAAGCCGGCGCCGTGCAGCGGAATTTCGGCGCTGAAGGTGCCGCGGAACGTGCCCAGGTCCTGCCGGGTCCACAGGTCCCGCACCCTGGCGCCGCCACTCATGCCCAGGTCAACGAGGGAAACCGACATCCGCCGCCTTTCCGGAATGTCAAGTTTGGCCGCGTCCGTGAACACGAGAAACTCGATTGAGCCGCTCTTCTTGGGGCGGCTGTGGGAGAGAATGCCGCGGGCCTTGAAGGTGTCGTAGCCTTCCGGAATGTCGAATTCAATCAGGGAAGTGGCATGGGTGCCGATGCCGTCCACAGCCCGCCCGTCAATCAGGATCGGCTTGCCCTCGGTGGTCAGATTGGCGCGCACTTCACCGTAACCGGCCTTGGCCAGGGACCATTGCTGACCGGCCAGTCGGAGCACGCCGCGCGGCCCGGTGAGCACCGGTTCGACCCAATCTGCATGGTCGAAGAAGATGTTGTCGCCGGCGTCGGTGACGACGAGGGCCAGCTTCCGTCCGCCTTGCAACGGGACGGAGATGTCCGCAACCTCGCCGTCCTTGCGGATGACGGGACTGCGATACAAGGCCTTGGACAAGTCGTAGGGCAGTGAGGTGCCTTGAGCGTTGAAAAAGGCCACATAACGGTCGGGACTTTCCGGCACTTCGGCGGTCCAGATGATGAGATCCGCCTCGCGTGACAGTTGGCGGTTGGCCGTGCTGGCCTGGTTGACTGCCAGCACTTCGGGATTGGTAAGGAGGCTCAGCGTAAACTCGTCGAGTTTCGTCATGTCGGCGCCCAGGATGAGCGGCGACCGGGCAATGCACCACAAGGTCATGCATAGCCGCTGTTCATCTCTCGTGAAACGCGTGGGGCGGCTGAATTCAAGGATGCCCAACGGCAGCATGTCGGCATCGGGCCATGCGCCTGGGGCCCGGTATTTCGTCCAGCGGTCCAGACGGCCAAACATCTCGTAGAGGGGCTGCCACCGATCCCAGAAATCGTCCGAGATGCGCCACATATTGGCGTGGTTCATCACATGGGGGCCGCGGTCGAGCGGGGTATCGCCGGGAGAAAGGCTTAGGACGATGGCGCGGGAGGTTTTGTCAATCGCCTTGCGGATGGCTTCGATTTCAGCCATCTGGTTGTCATCGTAAGGCCGCGCGATGTCGTCCACCTTGACGAAGTCCACCCCCCAGGCGGCGTAGAGCTCGAACAGGGAGTCGTAGTAGGCCTGCGCGCCGGGCTTGCTCATGTCCACGCCGAACATGTCGGGGTTCCAGGGGCAGGTGCTGTGCCGGTTGGCGATGTCCGCCGCCCTGGCGGAGGTGCCCAGGAGCGGCGTGTTCTGTTTGACTGCCTGCTTCGGGATGCCGCGCATGATGTGGATGCCGAATTTGAGCCCCTTCGAGTGGACATAATCGGCCAGGGCTTTGAACCCGACCCCGTTGGCGGCGGAGGGGAATTTTGTCACGGCGGGAATCAGCCGGCTGTATTCGTCCATCTCCAATGGCGCTCCCTCCCGGTAAGTGTGGCCTTGCGCCCGGGGTTCGTACCACTGGATATCCACCGTCAGGTAAATCCAGCCGTAGGGCCTCAGGTGGCGGGCCATGGCGTCGGCCTGCTCTTTGGCCTGGCGCTCCGTGAGGGTCGTGCCAAAACAGTCCCAACTGTTCCAGCCCATGGGGGGACTGGGCGCGAATTGGCGGTGAGCGGACGCCCCGTGGGCGCAAGTCAGGCCTGAAGCCAGGGCGAGCACGACGGTGCAATGCATGAAGTTCATTTGTTGACGCTCTTTTAACGGGTAACTCTGGGTGTGGCTGCAAGGTTCATTGGCTGCCACCAGATCGGACCGAGCGAATCACTGAATGCCCATATCGCGGCGCAGGGCCGCGACCAGGAGCACGTGACGGCGAAAATTCTCCGTGCCGCCTTCATTGTCATAATTCAAACCGTAGGGCCAGACGTGCGTGCAATCCGAGCTGAGGTTTGCGGTGGGGCCGTCGAACTGGCGAACCTGCCAGACCGCGTTCGAGCCGGTCCAGATTCCGCCCGAAACAAAGCCGCAGAAGCCCGGGCCGGTGCCGACGCCCAGGGTGTGAGAAATCTCGTGCAGCGCCACGCGGTAGTTGCGCGAGCCGCCGAAATCAATCCAGCCGCTGTAACTGGCCTGCGCGGTCGGCACCCCCGGGTTGTAATTTGCCGTCAGGCTTTTCCGAAAGGTGCCATAGCGATTGTATTGCGCCACCGCGCCGTCCATCGCGTAAATAATTTGGGCGCGGATGTCTGCCGGCCAGCTTTCGTTGCCGGCAGCCAGCCGATAGGTCAGTGCGCCGCCGGGAGGGGGCTTCGATTGCGCCCGCAAGCAGTAAAACCTCTGGGAGGCGCCGGCAGCCCTGGGAAGCGTCAGGGCGGCCCGGCCGTTCGCGTCGAACGTCCCGGTCGCCACCGCGGTCCATTGGAAAACGGGGAGCGCCAGGTCAGCGGATTGCAGGACATGAAAGGCCGCGCCCGGCTCGCCCAACGTGGCCGTCAACCTCCACTCGGTCTCTGACAGGGGCGCCATCGAAAAACGGGCGCGGGGTGCGTCCAGGAATTGGGCGGGCACCAGCGCGGAGTTGCAGAGGCGCACCTCATCAATGAACCCGTAAGCGCGGTCGGTATGTTCGCCGGCATACAATCCACGGCCGACGGACCAGGCCCCGGCGGTGTAGTCCCCGCCGCTGGTGGTGCCAACGGCGAGCGCGCGATTCGGACTCCCGCTGGCGGTCAGGTCCGTCCACGCCACCAGTTGATGGTTCACGTGCATCTTGAGGGTGTCGCCGTCGCTCACGGCGGCGAGGTGATACCAAACCGCATTGGGATTGGTTCCCTCGGGGTCGCTGCTCCAGGTGAATCCGTAAATCCAGCCCGGCGCGGAATAGGCCGAGTGCGTGTAGCCGGAAACGTCGGTAAATGTGACGCCTACGCTGTCATCGGGCCGCACCTGCAAATAAAATGCGGCGAGAGCGCCATTCGCGGTGGAAACGTAACGCGCATCGCGGCCCACGACGGTGCGGTAGCCGCCACTGGCCTCGGGCTTGTAGGACACCTCCACCGTGAATTGGGCCGGCGTCATCGTGTCGGCATTAAGGCCGCCTGGCCGGCTGGCCGCGGCGCGGGTGAACATCGCCGGGTAACTTCCGGTGTTTTTGATGCTGAATCGGTTGGTGAGGTGGGTTTGCGGGACAACCCGGAACGGCACATCCGTACGATAGGCGAACCCGGCATACCCACCCTGCGTCCAGGCGGACAAATCATTGCCGTTCCCGCTCACGTCCGGTGTCGTGCCGCTGAACACCCCATCGGCGCCGAAGTGCAGGACGTCCGTGAAGGCCGGTCCGGTCTCAAACCGCCACCAGGCCACCACGCTCGGGGGCGTAATCGGCGAAACGCTGACGGTAAACGAGTCAAGGTCCGCAAACCACGGGCTGTTGTTGCCCACATCCATGGCAACAATGCCGGCAAAAAGATTGGTGGCGGAATCCAGAAACGTTGGCGGCGCGGGCGTGCCGCTCCCATCGGTGCTGGCATTGGGCAAACGATCAAAACCATTCACCTTGACGGACCACATGCCGGACGTGCGGCGGATTTCCACCGTCATGGTTCCGCCCACCACCGCCCCGAAAAGCCGGGAAGACGTGTCGGTCCCATTGATCGTGTTCACCGCAAATCCCTCATTCGCGTCCGCCCCCGCGTGGTATTGATCAAAGTTGATGAAACCGGCGCGAATCAGGCTCGTCGTTGACGTGCCGACGACCAGGCACAGTTGATCCGGATACGCGTGCCGGTTGGTGAGATTGACGAACGTTGCTTTGACCGTGAAGTCATTCCCGCCAGTGAAACCGAGGTCAGATAGGTTCACGCCCACGACGCTGGCGTTGGCCATCCCGGCCTGGCCGTTGAAGTCCGCCCCCGGCGACGTGCGCACTTGCAGCACGCCCGCCGCCGGACGCAGCCGCAGGTTCGGGTCGTTTCCCGTGATGTTCCCCCCGCTGCCTGCGAGGCGGGCGGTCAATCCGGTGCCGACGCCGGCGGCATCGCGCACCGTGCCCCCCGGCGAATCGAAACCCAGCGACAGGGAGGAAGCCTCCGCCGCATTCACCCCCAGCCCGGCCCAAAGCGCCAGCACAACCCCGGAGAGAAACCGACGGCATGTCCCCTGGCCGAAAAAGGGCGTTCCCTCGGGAGGGGGACTGTGGAAAAGAGTCATTTTGGTAGCAGTCAATTCTGGGTCCAACATAACCTTGGCCCCCGGTCCCGAACAAGGCTTTTGGGCCTCAGGGCGTGCGCGTTAAACGCTTTAGCACCAAAAAGCGGTTGGAAACCTCGCAACGAACGGCTATGTTGAAATCGGTGCGAAGATTTCCTCAAGTGCTGGCTGCCGTTTTGCTGGCGGCCACATGGCTGCCCGCGAACTGCGCTGGCTGGTTTCGGGACACTTGCCCACGCGGGGTTGAGGAGCTGCGTCGCGTGGAACACCTGGACCCGGGCTATGCTGTCCAGCCGCAAGAGCCGGGGCAAGCGTTCCAGCCAATCCGCTGCTCCGGGTTTCCCGGGTCGGCTTCCAGGCGTTGCGGTTCGGATGGCGGCTGGGCGGCGGTTTGGCTGGCTGATCCTCAGTCGCCGAAGGCCAACTCTTGGTACGCCGCTCCCGCTCCATCGAACCTGATTCACCACCCCCACGGTGCTGGTCTTGCCGCGAGCCGGCCGCGCGCCCCCTGTCGCGCTTGATATTTGCATCTGCCGGTCACAGGTGGACCCTCATTTTGAGGGGGCGCCTGTGAGGTAGCCTCTGGCTGTCCAAGCTGGGGGCGGTGTCTTCAACCATTTCCTTTGAATCCATGCAAGCATCCCATTCAGCGCCGTGGTATTTATGGGCGATTATTGTCGCCTTGACCATCATCGCCTTTTGGTGGTTTGGTCGAAAGGCCAGGTAAGAATCCGGACAGGGGGCGCCAGCCCGCCTGGCGCCTCCTGTGACCCGATGGCGAGGTCCGTCCGACCGCTTTGTTCCGGAACCGTGGCAGCCTCAGGGGCGCGCAGCAGGCACACGACGTTTCAACGGAACCGTGCCTGTGCTTTCGTGCCGCGAACACCCGTTTCCCGTGCCCCCCTTGTTGGCCCAACCTGCCAGCCGCAGGACAAATGGCGCGGGGATTCTCCGGATTAAAACGGATAGCGTCCCGTAATCGGCGGAATTGGCCCATTGCGATCCACTGTTAGATTCCCATGCAGAAGTATCAGGCATGGAACCGGCCGCAAAGAGAAAGATTCTCGTGGTGGAAGGGGACGAGGACTGGCGCGTCCAAGTGAGCGCCTCGCTGACCGAAGCCGGTTACGAATTGTTGCCGGCCGCCGACCCTTCCGAGGCCCTGAGGCGCGCGGAGGACCCCGCCTTGGGGTTGATGCTGGTAAACGAGGATTTGAACGGCGAAAGCGGCAGGATGCTGGGCTGTTTTTTGCGGCGCAACCACCCCGAGGTGCCGGTGCTGCTTTGCACAAACCGCGATTACCCGAAAGCCGAGATCCTGGAATTGATGGACCAAGGCATTGCTCAATGTGTGCCGAAAGGCAACCTCGAGGAACTGATCGTCACCGTCGGATGCTGGGCCCAGTGAGTCTGCCGTCGGCGCCGGATCTCGGATGGCCGCCCTGCCTGCAAACCGGGATTCGTTTCGAGTAAAAGAGGGGGCACACCGGCAGCTCATGAGCGAGTCGGATAACCAGCCCCAGCCGGGCGCCGGCAGCCCGGTGGCCACCGCCACGGTGCGCGAGATTCAATCCAACACCACCGCCAGCCGCACCCTCCAATTCCGCCCGTAGCCGCCCAAGCAGCGTCAGGGGGCCGGCCCTGACTGCAAAGCGCCACGTTGGCGCAGAGGGTCAACAAAGCTTGCGCGGGGCCGTTTGATTCCGTATCACGTTGGCCGCATGAGCCAATTAGCCAATCAAATCGCGGTCGTCACGGGAGCCGGGCGCGGCATCGGCCGGGCCATCGCCCTCAAATTCGCCAGTGAAGGCGCGGACGTGGTCTGCGTGTCCCGGACCGCGGAAAACTCGGAGAAGGTGGCGCAGGAGGTGCGGGCGCTCGGCCGCAAGGCCTGGGCGCACGCGGTGAACGTGGCCGACGCGGCGGCGGTCTCTGCGGCGGCGGAGCGGATTTTGGACGAGGCCGGACGGGTGGACATTCTGGTGAACAACGCAGGCGTGACCCGCGATGGGTTGCTGATGCGCATGAGCGAGGCGGATTGGGACACCGTCGTGGATACCAACCTCAAGGGGGCGTTTTTGTTCAGCAAAGCGTTCTCGCGCGCGTTTCTGAAGCAGCGTTACGGACGGATTATCAATATCGCTTCCGTCATTGGTCTCATCGGCAACGCCGGCCAAGCCAATTACACGGCCAGCAAGGCCGGCCTGATCGGTCTGACCAAAGCGATGGCACGCGAATTCGCCTCCCGGGGCGTAACGGTCAACGCGGTTGCGCCCGGGTTCATCGAAACCGACATGACCGCCGGGTTGAACGAACAAGTGCGCGCGGACATCCTCAGGCAGATTCCCCTGGGTGTCTTTGGGCAGGCGGAGGATATTGCAGGCGCGGCGCTTTACCTGGCCGGGCCGGGGGGCCGCTACATCACCGGCCAAGTGGTGGTGGTTGATGGCGGCATGGTGATGTGACCGGTCGTTGCCGGCGCGCAGCCCGCCTTGGCTCTAACCGACCGGCTCGGCGATGAGGTCGTAGTCGGTGTGGCCGAGGATGCGGACGGTGGCAAATTCGCCGAGGGGAAGGCTGCCGCGGACGTACACCCGGCCGTCAATATCCGGCGCGTCGGCTTCGCCGCGGGCGAGGGTGAAGCGTCCGGGGAGGGGGCGGGCGTGGCTGTCTTTGCCCCGGACCAGGCCGTGTTCCCAGGATCGCACGCGCGCCTGCTCCAGTTCCTTGCCGGTGGCGGGTTTCTCCGCCAGGACCTTCAAGGTTCGGCCGACCCACGCCTGGCACAATTCCGCTGAAATGCTCCGCTGCAGGGCCATCGCCTGGTTCCGCCGCTTTTGTTTTACCCTCTCCGGCACCTGGCCGGCCATCTGTCCGGCACGCGTCCCTTCCTCGCGGGAATAGGTGAACACGCCGAGCCGCTCGAAACGGGTAATCCGGATGAAATCCAGCAGCGCCTGAAACGCCGCCTCGGTTTCCCCTGGAAAGCCGACGATAAAGGTGGTCCTCAAGGCGATGCCCGGAATGCCGGCGCGGATGCGCCGCAGCAGGTCCACAATATATTGCTGCGACGTCTCCCGGCGCATGCGCTCGAGCATGTTTTCGTGGATATGCTGCAAGGGGATGTCCACGTAGCGCGCCACCTTCGGGCATTCGGCGATGGTTTGAATCAACTCATCGGTCCAGTGCGCCGGGTGAGTGTAGAGCAGGCGGATCCAGAACTCGCCAGGCAACGCGTTCAGTTCGCGCAACAGGGTGCAAATGGTGCTCTGGCCCGGAGGCAGCGCCCGTACGGCCTCGCTGAATCGCTGGGGGGCGGCAATGGCGCCGCGCCGGTCGGGGCGAAGGTCCAGACCATAGTAGGTGGAGTCCTGGGAGATGAGGTTCAGCTCCTTGACCCCATCAGCCAGCAAAGCGCGCGCCTCGGCCACGATGTCCGCCTGCGGCCGGCTCCGATGCGAGCCGCGAATGCGGGGGATGATGCAGAAACTGCAGGGGTGATTGCAGCCCTCGGCGATCTTCACATAGGCAAAGTGCCGGGGCGTAAGCCGAAACCGCGGAGTGGCGTAGTCCGGAATGAAGCCGGGGCGGGAATTGACCGCCACCACCGGCACGTCCAGGGCCACCCTGCCCCCGGCCCCAACCACCACCCGGGTTTTGCCGAATCGTTCCGTGCCGCGCAACGGGGGGGAAGAGCCGTCTGCTTCCGCCGCGCCTGACCGGTCCAACTGGGACAGCCGGCCGGCAATCGCGCTCTTTCGCCGCCCTCGTTCCGCCTGCGGAGCCGCCGCCTCGTCCCGCAGCCGCCGGGCTCGCCGGGCCAGTGCCTCCCGAACGATTTCGGTAACCTGCGTCACCTGGTCAATCCCCATGAACGCGTCCACCTCGGGCAGCAATTTGGGCAGTTCATCGCGAAACCGCTGCGAGAGACAACCCGCCACAATCAGCCCCTGCCCCCGGTTTTGGGCCGCCCGGACTTCCGCCGATTCGAGAATCGTGTCCACACTTTCCTCCTGCGCGGCATCAATGAAGGAGCAGGTGTTGACGATGACGGCGTCGGCCGCTGCCGGGTCATTGGTGATCTCGACGCCCGCCTTGAGCAGATTGCCGAGCATCAGCTCGGCATCCACGAGGTTCTTGGCGCAGCCGAGGGATATCAGCCCGACGCGAAGGGGTGAGCTGTTGGACGGCTGACTCATGGCAGGGCGAGCGGGGTCATTCCTGCGGATAAAGGAGAATGCGGTCGTGAACCAGGACCGCCAGGTCATTCCGGCCATCGCCGGTCAGGTCGGCGACGAGCGCCTCGCGGGGTTCAGGCAGGTCGCCGCGACGGCCCCGGAACGTCCGTTCCTCGAAGACCTGCCAGCGATTGGCCGGGACCAGTTTCTGGTGGGCGTCAAAAATCACGAGGTCGAGGTAATTCCTGGCGGTTTCCAGAAACACCAGGTCCTTGCGCCCGTCGTTGTCCAGGTCGCCCGAGACCACATCCAGCAAATGGCCCTCCTTGATGGGGGTTTCATAACCGTCGAGTTCTTCCAGACGCCAGACCTCGCCTTGCAGGGGGAGCCAGGCGATCTGGTTCAGCCCGAGAAACGCGAGGGTGTTGGGCCGTTGGGCGCCGAACGCCAGGGGCTGCAAAGCGCTAAACTCCGCCACGGGCAGATTCACGTTGCGAACGACCTGCCACACCCCGCCGGGGCCGCGCTCACAGAGCGTCAGCGTCTTCCGCTCGGTGTCCAGCAAGAACAGCGTGCGGCTCCCGGTGGCGCCGTTGGGGAAGGCGGCGGCCCCCGCCAGCCGCGAGCTGCTGCTGGCGCCGTTAATCTGCTCTTTGACCCGAAAAGTCCATCCCTTTGAAAGCGGCTGATCCTCCGCATGACCGCCCGGCGCGCCGCGCTGTAACACGACGGCGCGAACAAAGTTCCTTTGCGTGAGCAACAACTCCGGTTTTTCGTCCCCATCAAGGTCCGCCAAGCCGAGCCAGGGCTGCTCGAGGACTCCGCCCGGAGGGGCGATGTCCAATTCCTCAAAGGAATGGTCCTCGCGCTGGCGCATGACTTTGACCTTTTCATAGGGAATGAGAACCACAAGGTCCGGGGCGCCGTCCTGGTCAGCATCGTGAATGGTGAGAGAGAGGGGACTGGACTTGAAGTTCTCGCTCAGCGGCTGGCTTTTACTCTTCCCATCCGCGCCGCGGATGACCAGGAATCGCTTCCCCTCCCGGTCTTCAATCAGGGCGAGGACGGGGTTGGCGTCGCGAACGAGCTGGCCGACGGCCAGCACGAGGGGCCGGCCTTCCATCGGGATAAGGGTTGGGAAGGGCAAACGCACCCCCCCTTCGAGGCGGGTCACGCCCACCTGCCGTTCATCGGTGCTGAGGAGGAAGATTTCGGGATGGCCGTCCTGATCCCAGTCGGCGACAGCCAGATCGCTCACGCCTGCAAGCGTGGGGAAGCTTTTGGGGGCTGCGAGGGTGCCATCGGCTTGCTGCAGGTACAGCGCTAGCTGGCCGCTTTCCGGTTCCGCCGCCAACAGGTCCATCCGGCCGTCGCCGTTGACGTCGGCCCACCGCGCGCCGCGCCGGGCTTTGTCACTCCGTTGCAGAGGGAGCACTTGGAATTGTCCCTCGAGCAAGGCGCCATGCAGGGCGTCAGCCGGGCGGCGAACAAAAGCCGAGACTTGGGCCCGACCGGAGTTTTGGGCAATGGTGATGACCTGGGTCTGGGCGCCTGCCAGCCGGTCCGCCCAGTACGATCGGATGGGGATGAAGGGGAAATAAAGTTCCGGACCGAGCGAACCGTCCGGTTGTTGGAGGCGGACGCGGAACGGGTTCCGGTCCTCCCAATTGACCAGCAGCAAGTCGCTGCGCCCGTCCCCATCGGCATCCACCGCCTGGACGGCTTTGACTTCGCCCGAAAAAGGGATTTTGCAGGGGTCCCCCAAGGTTTTTGCAGGGGTCTGCTCGAGACAATAGACGCACGTATCGGCCAGCAGAACCAGGTCGGCGCGGCCGTCGCCGTTGACATCCCCGGTCGTCAGGCTGTTGGGGGAAAGCTGTCCATCCTCGATCGGCCAGCGGACGGGCGGACTCCACTTTCCAGCGCCTTCGTTGAACAGGACAACCAGTTCCCTGGGTTCGCCGTAAAAGGCGAGGTCGGGCCGGTCGTCGCTATTCAGGTCGGCAACAACCATTGCCGCGATGCGCTTCTCCGAGGCGATGGATTCGACCCGAAAACGGGCATCGGAAGGCAGTTCGTTGACGTCCCGCTTGAGTTGGGCCTCCCGCCCGGCCGCGCGGCTGGGGGCGCCCGTTTGATTGTAAAGCACATTAATCCTCGACCGCAAATTGTTGACCACCACCAGGTCGTTCAACCCATCCCCGTCCAAATCCCCAACGCGAAGCTGGCTGATCTGGTTGTCGAGACGGAAGATTTCCGGGCCGGTGAACCCGAAGCGAATGGGGTCGGGCTCATCTCCGGCCATCACTGCAGCCGCAGGAAACATCCCAAGTCCTCCGACTAGAGCGAGCAGAGCCGGCCAGTGCGCAAGTGCTTTCATCGTTTGTAAGGCCGCAGGAGCAACCGGGAGGGGCGGCCCCGCTGATTGAGAGTGGGCCGGAGAGACACCCGCAAGAGCAGCCTCTTCCTCATGGGGCGGTGGGTTTTTTCTCCTTGGACTCGATCAGTTTCTCCAATTCCGGGTTTCGGGGCGCTCCCGAGGACAGGGCCCGGCGGTAATGCCATCGCGCCAGTTCGACCAAGGGCGGGTCCTGGGTGAGATAAACCACGGCGAGGTTGTTATGCGCTTCCCCGTAGCCGGGCTCAAGCTGAATGGCCTTCCGCAAGGCGGCTTCCGCGGGGCCGCGCAATCCCTTTTCACTGAGCACCAGCCCGAGCCGCATCTGGATTTGCGCGTTCTGCGGCTCGAGTTTCGCCGCCCGGCCGAGCGCGTCCAGCGCCTCGTCGTACTGGCGTTGGCGAAATCGCAAAAGGCCCAGCGTCGAAAGCACGCGCGCGTCATCGGGAGCCAGAGTCAAGGCCTGCCGGAGTGTTTTGTCGGCCTCCTCCAGTTGCCCGCGTTCGACCTGGACCACAGCCAGGTTGGCGAGGACGCCCACCTGATTGGGGTTCTGACGCAGAATCTGGCGGTAGGATTCTTCGGCCTTGTCAAACTGCCCGGCCGCGGCCTGGCGCTGGGCTTCCCGCGCCAGCGCGGCCTCGCTGGAAGAAAGCGGACGCGACGGGGCATCGGAGCGATTGGCGGACAACAATGTCACCGTCGTGTTGGCCTGCTTGAACAGGGCCAATTCCTCGGGGGCGTATGGGGCCTTCTGGGCCTCAAAAACTTCCACGCGCAGCCGGAGTGTGGCCAGCTCCTGCTCGAGTTCCTTGACGCGGGCGGCCAGGGCGTTGCTCTGCTGGCCCCGCGGCGCTTTGGTGGCGGCCTCGAGTTTCTTTCGCAGATCATCCCGCTCCCGTTCGAGGTCCCGCAGGCGCTGATTTTCGTTTGCGGTGAAGGGGGCCGGGACGGCGGCGACGGCGGGCGTGGACGAGCCGCTGAGCGCCTTCACCCGCTCCTGCAACGCGACTTTTTCCAGGCGGAGAATTTCCTTTTCGGACTGCAGCGTGGCCACCAGCGCCTGGGCTTGAGCCAACTGCGCGCGCAGGTCACGGGTTCGGGCACTCCCGGAAGACGAAGCCTTGAGGCTCTCCAGTTGTTTCTTGAGCAGTTCGTTCTCGGCCCGCAATGCGCTGGCGGCGCTCGCATCGGCAACCGGCGCTCCCGCCCGCAGTTCGAGGGCTTCTTTTTCCGCTCGAAGCTTGCGGGCGATTTCCTGCTGTTCCGCAAGCTGGCGGTGGGCGTCCTCGAGTGCTTGTTTGGTTTTCTCGATGTTGGCCAGATTCCAACCGCTGGGGATCAGGCTCTCGAGCTTGGCCTGGAGTTGTTTCTTCTCCTCGGCCAGGGTGTTGGCCCGCCGGGTTTCCTCGGCCAGCTTGCGATTGGCCTCGGCCAGGGCGCTTTGCGCCTGGGTGAGAGCGGCGGGGTCCAGGCGGGCTTGGGCCCTGGCTTGTTCAAGCCCCGCTTGCAGCAAGTCGGTCTGCTTTTCGAGCAGCCGGATGCGCTGCTGGGCGCGAGCCAGCTCCCGCGGGTCCACCGCCGCCGGTTGCACCGCCAGCGCCTCGCGCAGCTTGGCCTCGAGCACGGTTTTGTCCGCCTGCAACTGGCGCACCTGTTCCTGCAGAGCTTCAAGCTGCTGCTGCGCGGCGGCCGCATCCAGTGGCTGGGCACGGGTGGCCGCCTCACCCCCCGCTCGCGGGGACGGGCCCGGTTTGGCCACCTGGCTGGTGGCGCGGGGCGCGAGGGCGGTAATTTTGGCGTTCAGAAAATTCAAACGGAACTTGACGATGGGCGGATTCCAATCCGGATAGCCCTTCTGGAAAGCGGAGAGGGAGGCGTGAATCTCGCGGTATTTCAACAAGGCGCTGTCAATCTGCCCTTGCCGCTCCAACGCGTCGGCTTCCTGAATCGCGTTGTAAAGATAGACGTATTGGTCATCCGGAGTTTGTGCCACGACCGAACCCAGCCCGGCCAGAAAGGCGAGAAGAAAGACAAACCGTTTCATAAATGAGTCAGGGTCATAATCATAACCGGCGCGCCGGCCGCTTGGCAAACTCCGCGCGGATGGGCTAGCGTTTCAGCGCAGCCTTGGTCTCCGCCAATAACGCCTCCAACTCGGGCCGGATTTGCTCCTTGGTCTTTTTTTCCATGCGGTCAATGAAAAGAATGCCGTGGAGATGGTCGTATTCGTGCTGCACCGCGCGAGCAAGCAAGCCGCCGCAGCGGAACAAGATCGGTTCGCCCGAGCCATCCAGGGCCTCCACCTCCACTTCGCCCGGCCGGGTGATGTCTCCGTAGATCTCGGGGAAGCTCAGGCAGCCCTCGGGGCCGGTTACCGGCTCGCCGAGGGGCTTGATCTTTGGATTGATGAGCACCAGGGGCATGAAGGCATCCACGTCGGCCGGCTGGCCGTTCAGTTCCAAGGTCGAAGGTCGGTCTGTAATGCCGCGAACATCCAGGACGGTAAGCTGGAGGGCTTCGCCGACCTGTTGCGCGGCCAGGCCCACCCCTTTGTACGCGTACATGGTTTCAAACATGTCCGCGATGAGCTGCCGGATGGCGGGGGTGACCGCCTCGATGCCCGCGCCTTTCTGCCTCAGAACCGGGGTGCCGTATTTAACCACTGGTAAAACCATACACGAATCATGCCATCGCAAGCTCAGGCGGGCCAGTTCCGCAGCAGATTCGCCAGGTCGGCCACCGCCGGGCTTTGGCCGGTGCGCACGTAGAACCCGCTGGTGGCCACACCGGTCAGCAGGCAATCCGCCGTCGGGAAGCCGAGCAGTTTGCCCAGACAGAAGCCCGAGTTGAAGTGGTCGCCGGCCCCCGTGGTGATCTTGGGTTTGGGCGTGAAGGGCCCCTGGACCAACGCCAGGCCATCGGGGCCCGAAGCGAGCGCGTAGGCGGTGGGGTGGATGATAACCGTGTCCACCGGCACCCGTTTATGAATCTCCTGGCAGAGTTTCTGGAGGCCTTCGGGCGTGTGGTCTTTGGTGGGCAGGTCCAGGTTGCCGCCAATTTCGCAACTCTCCTTCTCGTTGAGTCCCAAAATGACATCAAAGAACTTTTGGAACTCGGTGATGAGGTCCAGCGCCCGCCGGATGTCCTCCCGCGTGCGTTTCTCCGGGTCGGCGAGGTCAATGAACAATTTCCGGCGCGGGCCGCGCATCGAGGGGCACACCTCCTTGAGAACGCTGGACCAGATGTCACTCATGTAGGTCAGCATCGTCCAGTTGACGAACCCGACCAGATCGGCGGTGCCGAATTTGTCGGCGAACTGGTCCCTGCCATACCGGGCGAGGATGTTCTCCCAGTTCATTTGCTTGAGCGACTGGTGCTTGCCCAACATAATCTTGCCATCTTCAAACTCGAGCGCGTCGGTGTAGCCCGGTTCCGCGATGGAGTGAACCTCGGCGCGCCGGGCGAACTCGGCGAAGACGGGATGGAGGTTGGGATAGCCGAGAATGCCCAGGTAGGTCACCTTGAGCCCGAAGCTCGCCAGGGCATTGGCCATGATCGGCCCGTTGCCGCCCAGCTTGGTCAGTTGGCTGACCAGTTCGATGTTGGTGCTTTTGCCCGCGGCGGCGGCCAGGCGCTGCGCCAGTTGCGCGATGGTTGGCAGCCGGGAGTACTTCTCGGCGCTCTCGCGCTTGTCCACCACGTGGAGGATGTCGTCCACAAAGCCGTCCAGACCGACAAACGCGGTCATCTGACTGACGCGCGCGGCGCCGGCGGACAGTTGGGAGGCAGTTCGTTCACGATGTTCAGGAGTGCTCATGAGCTTGGTTCTTTGTTTGGAAGGATCAGCCGGTTCAGCGTGCGCGCCTCAGGCGGAATTGATTCCGAGAATTTGCAGGATCCGCTCGAGTTCGGCATCGCTGAAGAAATTGATTTCGAGGGCGCCTTTGCCCTGGGCATAACGCAGATGCACGCGGGTGCCCAACCGTTCGCGCAACTGGTCCTCGAGCCGCGCCACGTGCGGGTCCCGCGTGGTCGGGGCCCCGGCGGCAGTGGCGGATGCCCCCGCCCCGGCCTCGCGCTGTTGCCATTGGCTGACCAGCGCCTCCGTCTGGCGCACGTTCAGCCCTCCTTTGATCACCCGGTCGGCGGCCTGCTTTTGGCGCTTCTCCCCGGAGAGTCCCAGGAGCGCCTTGGCATGACCGACCGACAGCCGCCCATCGCGCACGCAGGCTTGCAGCTCGGCCGGCAGCTTCAGCAGGCGGAGCGCGTTGGCCACCAACGCGCGGCTTTTGCCCACCTTGGCCGCCACCTCCTCCTGGGTAAGTTGAAACTGTTCCACCAGTTGGGCATAACCCTGGGCCTCTTCCATCGGATTGAGATTCTCGCGCTGAAGATTCTCAATCAAAGCCAGTTCAAGCACCGCCCGGTCGTCCGCCTCGCGGATGATGACGGGCACTTCCGTCAAGTGCAGCAGTTGCGCCGCGCGCCAGCGCCGTTCGCCGGCGATGAGCTCGAGGTGGCCCTGCCGCTCACGCACAATCAACGGCTGCACAATGCCTTGGGCGCGAATCGAGTCGGCCAGCTCATTCAACGTTTCAACCGGGAAATCCTTGCGCGGCTGGAACGGGCAGGGGCGAATGCGTTCCAACCGAACGAACTGCACCCGCTCGCGATTGCCCTCGAGCGGGGCAGCCTCGGCGATCAGGGTTGAAACAGTGGCCGGCACCGGGGTTTTGGCGGCTGCGTTTCCGCCCAGCAACGCCCCCAGCCCGCGGCCTAATGCTGGCTTTGGCATGGCACCAGAGTGCGGGAGCGCCTGAGGCTTGTCAAACCAGTCTCAGCGCTTTCAGACCTCCAACAGGATGCGGGAGGGGGCTTCGATGGCCTCTTTGATGCGGCGCAGGAAGCTGACGGCCTCGCGGCCATCCACCAGGCGGTGGTCGTAGGTCAGCGCCACGTACATCATTGGGCGGATGACCACGGCGCCCTGAAAGGCCACCGGTCGGTCCTGAATGGCATGCATCCCCAATACCCCGCTCTGCGGCGGATTCACAATCGGGGTCGAAAGCAGCGAGCCATACACCCCCCCGTTGCTGATCGTGAATGTCCCTCCCTGCAGCTCCTCGACCTTCAGCTTGTTTTCCTTCGCGCGCTGGGCGAAGTCGGCAATCGCCTTCTCCACCTCCGCAAAACTCAGCCGCTCGGCATTGCGCAACACCGGCACCACCAGGCCCTTGCCGCCACCCACGGCAATCCCAAGGTCGAAGTAGTTGTGATACACGATGTTGGTTCCACGGATCTGGGCATTCAGCGCGGGGAATTGTTTCAACGCGTCCACACACGCCTTCACAAAAAACGACATGAACCCCAGCTTGATGCCGTACCGCTGCTGAAACGCTTCCCCGTATTGCTTCCGCAATCCGATGACCTCGGTCATGTCAATCTCGTTGAACGTCGTCAGCAGCGCCGCCGTCCGCTGCGCCTCGACCAGCCGCTCGGCAACCGTCCGCCGCAGCCGGCTCATGGGCACGATTTCCTCCTCACGGTCCGGGCCGGCGGCTGGGGCGGTGGTTGGGCCGCTTTCTGATTCGGAGGCGGCCGGCGCGGCGGTTTCCAGGTAACGCAACACGTCCTCTTTGAGCAACCGACCGCCGGGGCCTGTGGCCTGAACTTGCGACGGGCGCAGACCGTGCTCGTCCAGCAATGCCTGTGCGGCCGGCATGACCCGCGGCTCGGGGACGGGAGCTTCGCTCTTGCCGCCGGCTTTCCCCTCCGCCGGTTTTGCCGGCCGCTTGGCTTCCCCAACGCGGCCTGCTCCCGGGCTTTGGGGCGTCAAGTGGCCAATGACCTCTCCCACTTTGGCCACTTCGCCTTTTTGCTTGAGGATGCCGGCCAGTACACCGGCCTCCGGAGCTGGCAACTCGACGGTGGCCTTCTCGCTTTCAAGGGCGACAACCGGCTCATCTTTCTGCACGGTCTCACCTGGGGCTTTCAGCCAGCCGCCAATCTCCACCTCGGTGATGGATTCTCCCACTTCGGGGACCTTGAGTTCGATGGTCATAAGATGCTTTGGGAAAGGGCTTGGGGGGTTAATCGGGCAAAGCTTGCGAAAGGAGTTCGGCCTGTTCGTGTTTGTGGCGGCGATGTGAACCGGTTGCCGGCGTGGCGGAGACGGGGCGGGAGATGCCTTGGAACGGGAAGCGTCCAAACAGGCGCTCGCCGAACTGGATGCGCAAATAGTTCCAGGCGCCCATGTTGGCCGGTTCTTCCTGCACCCAGAATACCGGGGTCTCGTCCGGATAGGGCTTCAGTGCCGCCTCGAGCAGATCCCGGCGCAGGGGATAGAGCTGCTCCAGACGGATGATGGCTGCGCGGGAATGGCCCGTTTGCTGGCGGTGCTCGATCAAGTCGTAAAAGACCTTGCCGGTGCACAATAGGATTCGTTTGACGTGGTCGGGCGGCGGCGCTGCCGGATCCGGCAGCAGGCGTTGGAACGTGCCTTGGGCGCAGTCCTCGAGACTGGAAACCACGGCGGGATGCCGCAGCAGGCTCTTGGGGGTCATGACCACCAACGGCTTGCGCCAGGGGCGGAGCACCTGGCGGCGCAGGCAATGGAAGAATTGGGCCGGTGTCGTGGGGTAAACCACCTGGATATTGTCCTCCGCGGACAGGGCGAGAAACCGCTCCAGCCGGGCGCTGGAATGTTCGGGTCCCTGCCCTTCAAACCCGTGCGGCAGCAGCATCACCAGGCCGCTCAGACGCTGCCATTTATCCTCCGCGCTGGCGATGAACTGATCCACAATCGGTTGGGCCACATTCCAAAAATCGCCGAACTGGGCCTCCCATATCACCAGCCCGTCCGGCGTCTCGAGGCTGTAGCCGTATTCGAACCCGAGCACGCCCACCTCGGACAGGGGACTATTGTAGATCTCGACCGGCGCCTGATTCGGGTCGAGGTGTTGCAGGGGCATCCAGGTGTGCCCGTCCTGGTAATCATGCAGGACCGCGTGGCGGTGGCTGAAGGTGCCCCGCTCGCTGTCCTGACCGCTGAGGCGAACCCGGAATCCTTCGCAAGCCAGACTGGCAAAGGCCAGCGACTCGGCCGCGGCCCAATCCAGCGGTTGCCGTCCGGCGGCCATCTCCCGTCGCGTGTCCAGCAGCTTTCGAATCTTGGGGTGGGGATTGAAATCGGCCGGCAGCCGCGCCTGCGCCTCGAGATAGGCCGCCAGTTTTTCGCGAGGGACGCCAGTGTCCGGATCGTCCTCGACCGGTTCGGGGCCGCCCCGGTATCGGGCCCACAGCCCGCGCAATTGATCGGTGGCCGGCGCCGGTTTGCCGGATTGGGATTCGGAAAGCTCTTTTTCCAGCACTTCACGGCGGCGGGCGGCGATCAGATCGGCTTCATCCCGGGTGACTTCTCCCAGCTTCAGGAGATGTTCCAGATAGCCCTCGCGCACCGATTTGCGTTTCGCGATGGTGCGATACAGGACCGGCTGGGTGAAAGTGGGTTCGTCCCCCTCGTTGTGGCCCAGGCGCCGGTAGCCGTACATGTTGATGACGACATCGCGCTTGAACTCGAAGCGAAACTCCATGGCCAGCCGCACCACCTGCGCGACCGCCTCCGGGTCCTCCCCGTTGACGTGGAAAATCGGAATCTGCAGCATCTTCGCAATGTCGGTCGCGTAGGGCGAGGAGCGCGCATCCTCCGGGCTGGTGGTAAAACCGAGCTGGTTGTTGACCACCACGTGCAGGGTGCCGCCGACGCTGTAGCCCCGAAGCTGGCTCAAGTTCAGCGTTTCCTGCACCACTCCCTCCCCCGCAAAAGCGGCGTCCCCGTGGATCAGCAAAGTCATCCCCAGTTCCCCCCGCCGGTCTCCCGCGCGGTCCTGTTTCGAGCGGGTGCGGCCGAGCGCCACCGGGTTGACGAACTCCAGGTGGCTGGGGTTGAAACAGAGCGACAGATGAATGGTCCGGCCCCGGGCCGTGACCCAGTCGGTGCTGTGTCCCAGATGGTATTTCACGTCCCCGCGCCCGGAATAGTAGCGCCAGTCGGTGTCGGCATATTCGCGGAAAATCTGGCGGGGACTCTTGCCCATGATGTTGGCCAGGACATTCAAGCGGCCCCGGTGCGCCATGCCAAAGACAATTTCGCGAATGCCTTGTTCCCCGGCTTTCTCGATGGCCAGGTCCAGCAATGGGATCAAGCTCTCCGACCCGTCCAGGGAAAAAGTCTTGGCGCCGACAAATTTCTTCCGGATAAACTCCTCGAACGTCACCGCATCGGTCAGCCGCGTGAGAATCCGCAACTGCTCTTCGCGGCTGAGCTGCAGGTGGTTTTCGGTCGCCTCCATGCGGCGCTGCAGCCAGCGGCGGACGCTCAGGTCGTCAATGTGCATGTACTGCACCCCGATGGAGCGGCAATACGTGTTCCGCAGCCGTTCCAGCAGCCGGCCCAACGTCAGGGGCCCATCATACTGAAACGTCTCGCTATAGACCGGCAGGTCCATGTCCGCCTCGGTGAAACCGAAAAACTCCGGCGTGAGCTCGGGCGGCACGGGCCGCGGCAGACCCAGCGGGTCCACCTGGGCAATGCGATGACCCCGCACCCGATACAGCCGCGTCAGCAGATAGACGCGGTCCTGCATCGCGGCAATTTCCGGGTCCGTGAGCGCCGAGGCGGCCCGGCGCGGGGCGGGCGCGGCGGGATTAAACAGGCTGCGGGGACGGAAGGAGGGGCCGAAGCGGGGTTTGGGGAAGCGAAACTCGCCTTCTGCGATCCCGGCGAAATACTGCTGCCAATCCGGGGGCACGGACGCGGGGTCACGAAGGTAATCTTCGTAAAGCGCCTCGATGAAGGAAAGGTTGGCGGCGCCGGGGTCGGCCGGGTGGTTATTCGTGCCAGGCATGGGTCATTTCCGTTTTCAAATCATAACGCAGTTGTGCGCCGGCCGCCGGCCTTGCGAAATTCAGGCCGCAACGCCTCGACCGCGAAGCTTCAGCCCTTTCCCTCGCGCGGTTCCCGAACCTGGAGGGTGGAGATCACTTCGCGGACCCCGTCGGTCTCCATCGCCAGCAGCATCGCCTGGCTGATCTCCTCCCGCGACGACACCGCCCCGGCCAAGGTGACCACGCCGTCGGTGGTGTTGACGGAGATGCTGAAGGCGGACAACTCCGGGTGCGCCAGCAATTTGCCCTTGATGGCGGCGGTGATTCGCGCATCGGACGTCGCGTCTGCGATCGCCCGCCCGGTCTCCTGCGCCTTGCGCCGCACCACCTGACCGCTGCGCGCCAATTCCTCTTTGATATCCTCGGGCTGAAGCTTCAGTCCTTCCATCCGATGTCGAAGGTCCTCGCGCGCCGGCCGGGTGGCCGAATCGAGGCGGCTGGCCGTGTCGCGCACCGCCTGCCGGCCCTCGCCCGAGGTGTACAGCCAAAGCGCGGCGGCGCCGATCAACATGCCGACGATTAATGCCAGGATAGTCTTCAATGCTCGCTAATGCCCCTAACTTAGCGGGCAGGCGGGCCAAGTCAAATCCTGCCGCCGCAACACCCCTGCCGCCCTGCCGCCGCTTCTGTAATCTCCACCTCCGTCCTGAGAAACGCGGCATTCCCGCAAACCGCCGCAGGCCGCTGCAGGGCTCCAGTCATGCATTCAAGGCACCAATGCCGCCTCAGCCAGGCGCGCAACCGCGCCAGGCTGGATGGCCTGCAAACATCGAGGAATCCCCACTGCGCGGCAGGGGGGATGCGCCTGTCCCACGCAGGGGCATGGCGACGACAAGTGGCGGTGCGACGGGCCGCGCGGCAGCCACTCCCCCATCTCGGGGTGATCGCGAAAGAGCGCCAAGGTTGGAGTCCCCAAAGCCATGGCCAGGTGCAGGACACCCGAGTCCGGTCCCACATGCAGCCGGCAACGGCTGAGGGCCGCCGCCAGTTCAGCGATTGCCAGGCCCGGCGGCAAGGCAACCACGCGCTCGTGAGCAACGCCTTCAGTAAAGCTCCGCAGCCGTTCCTGTTCCCGCCGGGCGCCGCTGGCGCTGACCACAATTCGCAGGTCGGGAAATCCCTCGAGTAATTGGCGGCTCAGTTCGATCCAATGCTGCAGCGGCCACTCCCGCAACGGGTCGCTGGCGCAAAGCGAAAAATGAACCACCCGCTTGCCGGACAGGGATTCGAACCGTCGCGCAGCCGGTTCTGGAATTTGCAGGTTCCAGCGCGGCGGCCCCAGTTCAAAACCGCCGGCGGCCAGCACCTGGCGCTTTTGTTCATAGACGGGCAGGTCCTTGCTCCGGCGCGGGACCCATTCCGCAATGAGCCAGCGATTCCAAAAGTGGTTGCGCCCCCCTGCGTGCGCCAGACGCCAGCGCGCCCCCGTCAGGGCGGTCAGGAAAATCGTCCGGTCCGCCCCGTTGAAATTGAGAGCCACATCATACCGTTCCCGGCGCAGCTCGACCAGCAGCTTCCATTGCCGCCACCAAGGGGGGCTGTTGGGCGGCAGCGGGAAGGCGCGCGCGGCATCCACGCACGGCGCCAGCGCCAGGACTTCGCGGCCCACGGGGGCGGAGAGGGTGTGCAGCACCGCCTCCGGATAGTGGCGGCGCAGCTCCCA
>JARKQH010000268.1 GCA_029974925.1 Verrucomicrobiota bacterium | reverse complement strand
CCAGCCGGGCTGGGAAGCCTACGCCACCGAATGGCGCGCCCTGGGGGCGACTCACCTGTGCGTCAACACGATGGGCGCGGGCTTCGCCGCCCCGCAGGACCACATCGCCGCCTTGCAGCGCTTCAAGTCCGCCCTGGGGGAATTGCAGGACTGACCGCCGGCAGCGTCCGGGTGTGTTTCAGATTGGGGGCAGTCAAAAAACTTTGGACACGGATTTTCACCTGTTTTGCCTTGAATCCGTGTTTTTCCGTGCCTTTTCCGTGTAAATCCGTGTCCCATTCCTGTTTTTCCATTGACCCTGCCTGACTTGCCCCCCATTCGGAATACACCCGGCGCCACGGGTGTGTTTCAGATTGGGGGCAGTCAAAAAACTTTGGACACGGATTTTCACCAGTTTTGCTTTGAATCCGTGTTTTTCCGTGCCTTTTCCGTGTAAATCCGTGTCCCATTCCTGTTTTTCCGTAACCTTGCCCCCAATTCGGAATACACCCGGCGTGACGTTCCCCTTGGCCGGTCGCACAAGTGTGCTAAAATGAATCGCTCAGTCAATTATTCTTGTCACGAAGGGGACCCCCATGACCGACAGACCCGCCACCAAAGCCGAACTGCTGCGCCGCATCCAGGCGGGCTGGGACGACTTCCACGCCTTCCTGGCCCGCTACAGCCGCGAGCAGCTTTCCACACTCAAGGACGCCGCCGGCTGGACGCCCAAGGACCACATCGTTCACCTGGCCGTGTGGGAAGACAGCATCCATACCCTGCTCAACGGGCAGTCCCAGCGCGAGGGCCTGGGCCTGGACGAAGCCACCTGGGACGGCGGCGACTACGACCACCAGAACGCCGTCCTGCGCGAGCGCTACCTCGCGCTGACCCTGGACGAGGCGCTGGACCTCTTCCGGCGCAGCCATGCGCGCCTGGTCGCCAAAATCGAGGCGCTGAGCGACGAAGACCTCCCCAGGCCCTACCGCCACTACGATCCCACGTCCGACGATGACCGGCCCATCATCGGTTGGATCATCGGTGACACTTACGAGCACTTCCAGGAACACACGCCCTGGATCGCCGCCATCCTGGACGAGGGGTAAGCCGCGTGGCGCTGCGTGGAGATGGAGTCGCAGGGCCAGCGCATCCAGCCGCGATCGGGCGGGTTCCTCTAACCTGAAATTCACAACTGGGCGGCTGATTCTCGGGTATACTTGAACTCAAATACCCATTTGCGCCCTGAACCTGCGCCTGACCCATTGCAGACGGAGCGTGTGACTTGGCTCGACCCAACCCCCAACTGACCGCGCAGCAGCTC
>JARKQH010000258.1 GCA_029974925.1 Verrucomicrobiota bacterium | reverse complement strand
GCCGGAGGTCGCCCCCCATTACCCTTGGCGACCTCCGGTTACCCTCTGCCCCCTGTGGGCTGGACCCTCTGCTTCCCACCAGACTCCCTGGCCATGTCTTTTTCGCTTTCGAAGCTGCAATCCGAACGGGGGCATCCGGTCGAGGCGGTCGCAGGCCGGCGAGTTCCTTGCTGCAGGGGCGCGAGGCCGTTTGCGCGAGTCAGGCCCGGAGGGCGGACTCGCGGAAGCGGCCTCGCGTTCGGCAGGTGGGACGGTTATTGCGCAGGGGGATCATACAGCCAGGAGCTCCCTGCTGCGCTGCCACACCTGCTCCTGGCGTTCAGCCTGGAGGCGGGCCAACCGCGCCTTTTCCTCGAATAACACCGGGAAAACCAGCAGCGGGTAGGGCGTGGTCCATGCCAGGGCCGCCGCCTCATTGGCGGCGCGGCGAACCGCGCTGCCGTAGGCCGGTTTCTGCTCCCAGACTTCATCCAACTGCTGCTCGAGCAGCCGGGTTTTAAGCCGCTCGAAGCGGTTTTCCAGCACGGTCCGGAACGAGGCAACCGGCACCGGCTGCACCTCGAACCGGGTTTCCGGTCCGAACCGCGTCTCCACTCTTGTTGGTTTTGCATTCATACTGTTCTCTTTCCATGTTGGGCCGGCCACCGGGGCCGGCCGGGTTAACAAAAAACCCGCGATTGACGGGCAATCGCGGGTTTCTCGAAATCTGTTGCCGGGTTTACAAGATTCCTCCCACGATGCCGTGGCAGCGCGACACGCGCTGGCATTTGGACGTATGTCCAATGGCGCGCATCCCGCTCAGCCAAGTGTTAAACGTAGTTGTCATCTGTAACCGCGATTAAGGAAGCACGGAGGGGGTGGTTTGTCAAGGGCCACGCGCGCGGCAGGATGGGGTGTTCACCCCAGGAGCCGGTGCGCGAACGGACAACGGCCGGATGCCGGCCTTGATCACGCGCAGGTTGCCGCTTCTGGAAATGGCATTCGCGACTCGCCAGGAGGATCGCCGCTCCTCCCGCCCTGGCGGCTCCGGATCACTCGCTCCCGAGAATCGCCCCTAGAAAGACCCGGTCTTGGAACTGCAAACCCTCGCGAGTTCCCTCCGCAAAGCGGACGACCACCAGCTCGTGGTCGGGGATGACGTAGAGGCGCTGTTTCCCAAGGCCGGCGGCCATGTAAACGCGAACCGGTTTGCCGTCCGGACCCCGCAGCGGGACAGTTGCCGCGGACTGGAGCCGGGAGCGAACGGGAGCGAAGGAGCCGGAGTCCACGATTGCCAGAAGCGCCGAATTCTGCGCGCCGAGCCACCAGGTGAGGCCGTAGGAGGGGTTGGCGCGGCTGGGCTGAAAACACTCGTCCAAGAGCTCCGGTTTGAGCCACGGTTTCAGGGTGCCGTCGGCCTGCCGGGTGGCGCCGCGGTCCAGCACGAACTGGCCGAATTTGGCCCACTCGCGAGCGGTCAGGAGCATGCCGCCCGGCAGATTGGGATTGCCGGCGCGGTCACGCCCGATGCGGGCCAGGGGAATGCCCACGGGTTCGAGCAGCCGTTCGCGGAGGTAAGCCAGGACGGTTTTTTGGGGCAGGCCGCTTCGTGCGAGCTTGCATTGCAGCAGCTCGCCAAAGGCGCAAAAATGGCTCGGGCCATACTGAAACCGCGCGCCCGTGGCGTGAGTTATGGGCAAATCGAGCGCCGCCCGGAATTTATTGGGAGGGCCTTCGCCGGCCTCGGTCAAACCAAGACGGCGGGCCCGTTCCACCGCCGCATAGCCGAGCAAGTTGGTGCCCAACCGGCCGCCGCCAAGTTCCTTGTCCCCCGGGGCCAGGCCGGATGACAATTCGAGCAAATGCCGCACCGTGATCTGCGACTTTTGCGGGTGCTCGCGCCATTCAACGAGCGTATCGGCGGCCTTTTCGTCCAGGGTGAGCAGGCCGTCCTGGACCGCCAGCATGGCCAGGACGCCGGTGAACGACTTGGTGCCCGAGGCCAGAGGATGCGGCAGGTTCGGGCGCCAGCCGTTGTCGTAGCGCTCAAACACCACCTGCCCGCTTTTCTGCACCAGGACGGCGCGTCCCCCATGGCGGGCCGAGTAATCCGCCGCTCGCTGGTAATCCGGCGGTGGGGCCGAGACGTCCGCAGCGGCGGACCTGAGGAAGGCCAGCAGAGCGAGAGCCGGCAGCAGGCGCCGTCTGGCCGTTGAATGGGAGCGCGACCACATATAGTTGCTTCAGACCGCGCGAAGCGTCCGAAGGTTACTCATTACCCGCGGCGGTTCGCGGCGCGCCGGGTTGACTCGTTTTGGGGCGGGCGTGGTCCGAGTCCCATTGAGCCACTGTCGCGACCGACCGATGCGCCGCACCCAGCTTGAAATGAAGGCACGCTTGAGGCAAGCTGCACGCATGGTTAAGCGAGCGCAAATCCGCGCCTTTAGCAAGGCGGTTGCCCGGCGGTTTCATCCGCAAAAAATCATCCTGTTCGGTTCGTACGCCCATGGAACCCCCCGGGAAGACTCCGATGTGGATCTGCTGGTCATCATGTCGCGCACGCGCGACCATGGCAAACGAATGTCGTTGCGCATCCGCCATGCCATCCCGCGGGATTTTGCTCTCGATCTCCTGGTTCGAACGCCCGCGGAAGTGGCCAGACGCCTTCGCTGGGGCGACCCCTTCATGTGTGAGCTTATGGAAAAGGGCAAGGTCCTCTATGAAGCCGCTGACACGTGAGTGGGTTAGAAAGGCGGAAAACGATTTCAAGGTGGCGAGCCAGATTTTGCGCCGCCGCAAGGATGTGGTTCCGGATGCCGCCTGCTTTTTCTGTCAGCAGTGTGTCGAGAAGTATTTGAAAGCGCGCCTCATCGAGGCAGGACTTCCCTTTCCGCGCACTCACGACCTCCTGCAGTTGCTGAACGCCTGTCTTCAAGTTGAACCGCTTTGGGCCGCGTACGCCAAGGCGGTGGACGTTCTGTCGGATTACGCAGTGGATTTCCGATACCCTGGCCGCTCGGCCTCGTTGCGCGAGGCTCGGAACGCGCTCCATCATTGTCGCTCCATTCGCCGGGAGATTCGCGGCGCGCTGGGTTTGAGTCGTTGAAGGCCCGCCGGCGGGAGGGCGGGGGGCAATCCCCCCGCATCCCGCGGCGTATCCCGCGTGAAAGCCGCCTCAGCGCCGCTCAGGGTGCGCTGGCCAGTTCCTCGTTGGTGGCGACGTTGACGATCTTGAACTGTTCCGCGTGAAGCATCGGGTCGGCGCGGAAGGAGAGTTTCCCGAAATAACGTTTTTCAATTTCGATGAGATGCTTTTCGTCTTCGGTGCGGAGGCGTTCGAGGACGGTGGGATGCACGACGATGCGGAGCTGGAAATCGGACTCATCGCGCGGGCGTTTGCGCAGGATCTCGGCCAGCTTTCGCTGGATTTCGACACTCATGCTCAGCGCGCTCTTGACCTTGCCCCGGCCCTTGCAATAGGGGCAGTCGTCGTAAACCGCGGCGTGCACGCTTTCGGAATGCCGCTGGCGGGTCATCTCCATCAGCCCGAGCTGGGAGATGGGCAGGACATGGGTCTTGGCCTTGTCGCGCCGGAGGCTTTCCTTCATGCGCTGGTACACCTGCTGCTGGTCGCGGCGGGATTTCATGTCAATGAAATCGAGCACGATCAGCCCGCCCATGTTGCGCAGGCGCAGTTGCCGGGCGATTTCGTCCGCGGCTTCGAGGTTGACTTTGACGATGGCGCTTTCCTGGTCTTTGCCGCCCTTGTGGCGGCCGGTGTTGACGTCAATGGCCACCAGGGCCTCGGTTTCATCCACCACCAGGTATCCGCCGCTCTTGAGGTGGACCTGCCGGGAGAAGGCGTTTTCGAGCTGGCGGGTGATGTTAAAGCGGTCGAACACCGGCTGGGGATCGGTGTACAGCTTCACCTTGTTGGCGGAACGTTTCGAAATCCGGGCGATCATCTCGCGCATTCGATCGTAAGCCTTGGGATTATCCACGACAATCCGCTCGACATCCTCGGTGAGGAAGTCCCGGACGGTGCGCTCGATGAGGTCGGGTTCCTGAAACACGCAGGTGCAGGGCGGCTGCTGTTTGATGCGTTCCTGGACCTGGTTCCATTCCTCGAGCAACAGCGCCAGGTCGCGCACGAAATACCGCTTCTGCTGTCCTTCGCCCACCGTCCGCATGATCACGCCCATGCCGTCCGGGATGGCCAGCTCGCGCAGAATCTTCTTGAGGCGCTGGCGTTCCTGCTGGTTTTCGATTTTCCGGGAAATGCCGCTTTGGTCGGAATTGGGCAGGAGGACCAGGTAGCGGCCCGGGAGGACTAGGTTGGTGGTCACGCGGGGCCCCTTGGTGCCGATGGGACCCTTCGTCACCTGGACGATGATTTCGCTGCCGGGCGGGTACACGCGGGGGATGTCTTTTTGAGTGATTTTCGGTTTGTCGCGCCGCCGGCCCTCGCGCTCGACGATTTCCACCCCGCTGTCGAAGCCGCTGGGAACGATATCCCAATAGTGGAGGAACGCGTTCTTTTCGAAGCCGATGTCCACGAAGGCGGCTTTGAGGCCGTCCTCGAGGTTGCGCACCTTGCCCTTGAAGATGCTGCCGACGAGGCGTTCCTCGGTGGTGCGCTCGATGTTGAACTCTTCCAGGCGGCCTTCCTCGAGCACCGCCACCCGCGTTTCGAGGCTTTCGGCGTTGATGATCACCTCCTTGTGGATGCGTTTGACCGGTTTGATGAGCCGCTGGACCTTCCTGACAATGGTGGTGGCCACGGCGCGGATGCTGTCCACAATGCCCTTGGGCTGCTCGGGAATGGGGACCGGCTCGAAGGGTTTCTCCTCGGTGACCACGGCGGGGGTGCCGAGGTGAGGTTCGCGGAAGTCCTTCTTGCCGGCGCCGGCGGCGGCCGGGGCGGCGGAGGGCTCGCCCTCGGGGGGCAGCCCGGCGGCGATGTTTTCGGCCCGCTCGATTTCGTGAGCGTGGCGGCGTTCATAGATGGGTTCCGGTCCGCTCTGGTTGCCGAGGGCGGCGGCGCGGGCCTGCGAGGCGTCGCGGTCGGGCCGGGGCTGGACATGCCCCAGACCGCCCGAGGGGCGGAAGCGCATGCCGCGGCGGCGGCGGGAGAAGTTTTTGTCACTCATAGATTTAGTAGGTTTTGCGATAAAGATTGACGTTCTGCAACAGACCGATGGCGATCAACGAGCTGAGCACGGAGGAGCCGCCGTAGGAAAGCAGCGGCAGGGGCACGCCCGTCACCGGCATGATGCGGATATTCATTCCCAGGTTGATGAACACATGGCTGAACAGCAGGGCGACAATCCCCGCCGCCAGCACTCTTCCCAGGCGGTCGCGCGCCTGGCCGGCGATGCGGATGCCGGTAAACAAAACCGCGCCGTAGAGCGCCAATACCAGGACGCTGCCGACGAAGCCCAGTTCCTCCGCAATCACGGAGAAGATGAAATCGTTGTGGGCCACGGCGCGGGGCAGATAGCCCAGGGCGTTCTGGGTCCCCTGCCGCCAGCCTTTGCCGGTCAGGCCGCCGGAGCCGACCGAGATCAAGGCCTGGCGCACGTTGTGCGAGTCGTCGAATTGCTGTTTGCGCAAGCGTTCAATCTCGGCGCGGGTGGCGCCGGGGGGCGGCGCATACTCCGCCCCGAAATAAACCAGCAGGCGGCGGCGCTGGTAATCTTCCAGTTTGATTTGCCAGTGGGGCGGCGCGAAAAGCACGTCCACCAGAAACAGCGCCCCGAGGACGCCCACGGCCGCCATCAACCGGAGCAGAAAGCGTTTGGGGACGCCCGCCACGTAAAGCATCGCCAGAGCGGTGGGCAGCAACACCAGCGCCGAGCCGAGGTCCGGTTCCTTCATGATCAAAACAAACGGCAGCACGGTCATGCCCATCGCTTTCCAGAAATTCCGCGGTTGGCGCAGTTCGTCGGCGGGACGGCTGAGGAAGTGGGCCAGGGCCAGGATGAAAGCCAGCTTGGCAAACTCCGAGGGTTGGAATTGAAAAACGCCGAGGTCTATCCAGCGGCGCGCCCCAAACCGGATCGAGCCAATGCCGGGAATGAGCACCGCGATTAACAGCAGCAGGGCGGCCCAATAGATCACCAGGGACCACCGCGCCAAAGAGCGGTAATCCACGAGGCAGACGCCCACCGCGGCCCCGATGCCGATGCCGTACCAGACCACCTGGCGCAGCCAGCTCTGTTCATAAAGCGGCGCGGTGCGAGCCGCTTCGGTCACCATGGTGGCGCTGTAAACGAAGGCGGTTCCCAGGAGCATCAAGCCGGCCAGCGCGACGGCCTGGAGCCGGTCCACCCGCGCCTGTTTTTCGTTGAGGACAGCTTCAAACATGGCGGGTTTAGGGGCTGGGGGTGGCGGCCGCGGCCACCGTGCTCTGGGTTCGCTCCCGCTCCTGGAGGGCGAGGAAAATGTTGCGGGCGATGGGGGCGCAGGTTGCCCCGCCGGAGCCGCCGCTTTCGATCATGACCACCACCGCGTAGCGGGGGGCTTCATAGGGCGCGAACGCGGCGAACCAGGTTGTGTGGTCCACCACGTGGTTGCGTTCGTCGGTCACCTGCGCGGTGCCGGTTTTGCCGCAGATGCGCAGGCCGGGAACGGCGGCCGCGCGGCCGGTGCCGCTGGGGTCCTCCACATCGGCCAGCATGGCCTGCCGAATGGTTCGCAGGTGTTCCGGCCGGACCGACAATTGGCTGCGGACGCGGCCGGACGGAAAAACCGTGGGGGGATGGCCGGGGATGGGCTCCATCGGCTCGACACTGTGAATGAGGCGTGGCCAAAGCACTTTGCCGCCGTTGGCGATGGCGGCGATCATCACAGTCATTTGCAACGGCGTCACCGCCATGCGGCCCTGGCCCATGCAAATGTTGGCGGTATCGCCATCGGTCCAGCCGGAGCGCACCTGTTTGAGCGTGGGGAAGATGCCGGCAACCTCCTGGCGGGTGGGCAGGCCCGTGCGTTCACCGAGGTGAAATTGTTCCGCCAGGCGGACGATGTTCTCCATGCCCGCCCGCAAGCCGTTGGTGACGAAATAAGCGTTGCTCGAGCGAATCAGAGCCCGCCGGAAGTCATACGGCCCCGGCTCGGCCAGGTCTATGATCTTTCTTCGTCCGATATAAATGCAGCCCCGATGCGGGTACTGCGGGTCAGGGGGGACGGTGTAAATCGCATCAGGGTTCAAGCCCGCCTCAAGCGCGGCCAGGCCGATGAGCGTTTTGAAGATGGAGCCTGGGGCGTAATTCTCCTGCGTGGCGCGGTTGATCTGCGGACGCAGTTTCGGGTCATTGAGACGGTCAATCTCTCCGGGGGGGAAACCTTGGGCAAAATAGTTCGGGTTGAAAGCCGGGATGGAAGCCAGGGCCAGCAGGTCCCCCGAATGCACGTCCATCACGACCGCGGCGCCACGGGTGGCGGGGCCCATCACGGGCAGCGCCCGTTCGACCGCCTGCTGAAGCGGCAAGTCCAGGGTGAGGGTGACGTTGTTGCCCGGTTCGGCCGGGCTCCAGATGTTCTCGGTGTGGCGGTACCCCATGTTGTTCACGAGGACGGATTTTGCCCCCGCGCGGCCGCGAAGGTGCTCGTCGCAACCGGCCTCGACGCCCACCAGCCCCCGGTAATCGGGCAGCCGGTAGGAGAAGGAGGCTTCTTCGCCCACCGCGGAACTGTCGTCGCGGCGGAGATAGCCGACGACGTGGGCGGCGGAAGTGTGGTGGGGATAAACGCGGCTGGACTGCATTTCAATGTCCACGCCGACGATACCCGCCTGTTCGTGAAAGCGGGCGACCTGCTCCGGGGCCAGATTCTGCAGCACGGGATACGGCAGGGCCAGGCGCGTTTCGTAATGGCGTTTAAGTTGATCGGGGTTCAGGATCAGGGTCTGGCCAAGGCGCGCACCGGTTTGCCAGACGATGTTGCTGGCCACCTCGTACCGCGCCCGCTGCCGGATTTGGTTGCGGTCCCGCGTTGTGACATTGAACCGGCGTTTTTCAACCCGCGTCAGCGGGCGGCCCAGGCGGCGCTCCTCGGCCTCCATTTCGGCCTGTCGCGCCGCGCGGAGCCGGGCCAGATGCTCGGAATAGACCTCGTCGGCCAAGGGGCGCAATTCCTCGAGGTAAAGATTCAGCGTGTAGGTGGGGCGGTTTTCCGCCAGGGGGGTGCCGTGGCGATCCAGAATTTTGCCGCGGGCGGCGGGAATCCGCACGGTGCGATACGATTGGGTCTGAAGATTGGCTTGGTAATCGCGGGCGGAGACGATCTGGACCCACCAAAGGCCCGCAAACAGAATGGCCAGGCCCGAAAAAACGACCACGGCCAGCACCCGGAGCTGGGGATCGTTTTTCTTGAGTTGGTCGAAGATCAACATGGGCTGGTCGCGCGTTTCAGAGCCGGCCGCGGCGGATTTCCCGATCCGGTCGGAAAGTGGTTTGGTGGGCCGGCCCGTAAACCAGGGTTCGGTCGAACCAGCCGAAGAGTTCAAAAAACACGGGGGCGGCCAGGGCGCCACCGGCCGCCACCACCAGAAGCTGCCAGAGCGAGCCCCAGCCCAGGAGCGGCGTGGTGCCGCCCGTCAGGAGGATGAGCAGGGTGAGGACGGGGGCCACCGCGCTGGCGGCGAATCCAAGAACCATTTGGGCGAAGGGTTGCTGATGCAGGATGAGGTCGCGCTTCAAAAGCAGCAACAGGCCCACCAAAAAGAGCGGCAGGACGCTGATGCCGAGTGGGTTGGCGGAGAGGGAATCGAAGCACAATCCGCCGACGACAGCCAAAAGGGCCACCGCCGTCAAGCTGTGGCGCAGGGCGGTGTAAACCATTAGCGCCGGCAGCAGTTCCACCTGCGCTCCGAGCCAGGAGCGGATGGGGTTGAACACCGCCTCCCAGAACACCACGAGGATGGCCATCAGCAGGATCAGCAAGGTCGTCAGGGAATTCATGGGTTGGAGGGGAACATCACCCAGACTTGTTCCAAGGCGTTCAAGTTTACGGCCAGCTTGACCCGGGCGGCCTTGGCCAGCCCATACTCAACCGATTGAACGTCCACAATCGTGCCGATTGGTATGCCTTTGGGAAAAATGCCGCCTTCGCCGCTGGTCACGACGGCGTCCCCGGGTTTCGCGGTGGCGTGTCGAGGAAGGTAGCTCATCTCGACCAGGTCAATGTCGAGGGGACCCGAGCTTTCGATGACCCCCAGGTCGCGGGTGCTGTTTACCACCCGGGCGGCGACTTTGCAGTTGGGGTCGCCCAGGAGCACCACCTGCGCCCGGGTGAGGCTGACGGAGGAGACGCGCCCCACCAACCCCTCCGGGGTCAGCACAGGCAGGTCGTTGGTCAGGCCATCGCGAGTGCCCAGGTCAATATGGACGGTCCGCCACCAATTGGCGGGATCGCGCAGGACGACATTGGCCAGCTTGAGCTTCCAAGGCTGCTGTCGCTGCCATCCGACCCCTTGGCGGAGGCGGGCGTTTTCGCGGTCAATTTCGGCCGCCTGGATGGCTTGGAGGCGGAGCTGCTCGTTCTCACGGGTCAGGCGCCGGTTTTGCTCGATCAGGACGCTCCGGGGCAGGAGCCTGGCCGCCGCCTGCTCGGCGGACTGCTGAGCGGTGTTGGCCAGGCCGAAGAGCGGCAGGAAAATGCTGCCGATCCCCAGCTTGAGGCGCGCGGTAGTCTGATCTGGCAAATTCAAAACAAGGAGCGTCAGCAACACAACCAATCCGAGCGTTATGTAATGCGGACGTCGCAACATCGTCTTAAACGTTTCAGGCCTGGCGGGTCATCCACGCCAGCCGCCGGCGGCAGCGCGCGGGAAAAAGCCGCCGCCCGGCCCCGGCCCGTTTCCCCCAAGGGAGGCGGGCGCTGAGGCACTGGATTTAGGAGGGGAACTACCTGGAATTGGAGCTGACGCGTTTGAGGAACTGAAGTTCCTGCAAGACCCGGCCCGTGCCTTCGGCCACGGCGCTGAGCGGGTCTTCGGCAATGCCGACTGGCAAGCCGGTCTCCTCGGCGATCAATCGGTCAATTCCGCGCAACAAGGCGCCCCCCCCCGCCAGCATGATGCCGCGGTCCACCAGGTCGGCGGACAGTTCGGGGGGACAACGTTCCAAGGTGATGCGGATTGACTCTAAAATGCTCGAGAGCGGTTCTTGCAAGGCCTCGCGAATTTCTTCCGAGCGGATGGTCAGCGTTTTGGGCAGACCCGCGCTCAAATCGCGGCCCTTCACTTCCATGGTTAATTCCTGCTCCAGCGGAAAAGCCGATCCAATTCGGATTTTGATCTCTTCCGCGGTGCGTTCGCCTATCATTAGGTTATAGGCTCGCTTCATGTGCGCCACAATGGTTTCGTCAAATTCGTCTCCGCCTACCCGCAGGCTCCGGCAGAAGACGATTCCGGCTAATGAGATAATCGCGATTTCGCAGGTGCCCCCGCCAATGTCCACGATCATATTGCCTGCCGGCTCGTGCACGGGCAGTCCCACCCCAATGGCCGAGGCCATGGGTTGTTCAATCAGATACACTTCCCGGGCGCCGGCGTGAGTGGCGGAATCCTTTACCGCCCGCTTCTCCACTTCCGTGATGCCCGAGGGGACTGCGACGACCACCCGGGGTGCAATCATCTTCCGATGATGCACCTTTTGAATGAAGTGCCGCAGCATCGCTTCGGTGATCTCAAAATCCGCGATCACTCCATCCTTCATCGGCCGGATGGCCACGATATTGCCGGGGGTGCGCCCCAGCATGCGCTTGGCTTCTTCACCCACTGCCAGCACGTTGGCAGTACCTGCCTGTATCGCGACCACCGACGGCTCCCGCAGAACAATCCCGCGGTCGCGCACATAAACCAGGGAATTTGCCGTGCCCAGGTCTATTCCAATGTCATTGGAAAACAGGCTTTTAAGTTGTGCAAACATGAATTTGCCTAACGAACCTTAACATTAAAGGTCTCCGCAACCCTCCCGTCAAGCCGTTAAAATGGGGCTCAAAATGGGCGGCCGATCTGATTCGCGCGGAGAAGGGGATGGCAGCTTCGAGAAAACGGGCTGGGAGCCGCGCCACCCCGGCAGGATTGGCCAGCTCGTGCGAGCCGCAGAACGCGCGCGATGCGAGCCGCCCGGGGGGACCGCCCAGGGGGGCGGGCGTGCAGCCTGTGCGCTTCATGGCGCGCCGCGCGCAAAAAAAGAATGGTTTTGCACCCGGCCTTCGCGCTAAGGTGGCGCGAGGCGCCGCGGTGGCGGTGTGTTTTACCCATGATTAGAGCGGTGGATTGTGAGCCGGCCGGGGCCGGGAGCGACTTGGTGCGGCAGGTGGAGCGGATGTTCTCGCCCGAAGGCGTGTTGTCGCGGGCGAAGAATTTCGAGTATCGGCCGCAACAGCAGGCCATGGCGGTGGCGGTGGCGCGGGCGCTGGAGAACAAGGAACACCTTGCGGTTGAGGCGGGAACGGGGGTGGGCAAGAGCCTGGCGTATCTCGTGCCGGCGATTCTGTATGCGGTGGCCAATCGCAAGAAAGCCGTCATCTCCACCCACACGATCAACCTCCAGGAGCAGTTGATCGAGAAAGACTTGCCAATGCTGGAGCGCATCCTCCAGCCCGTGCAGTTCAAGTTCGCCATGCTCAAGGGCCGCGCCAACTATCTCTGCACCCGCCGCCTCCACAAGGCTCTCCAGCAATCCGGCAGCCTCTTTACCAGTTCGGAGGGCGAGGAACTCCAGCGCATCCATGAATGGTCCAAAACCACCCGGGACGGCAGCCTGTCGGATTTCGACGTTGAACCGGACCCCAAGGTGTGGGCGCAGGTCTGTTCCGAACGGGGGTTGTGCTCGCCCAAGTCCTGTGGGCCCGCCTCGGACTGGGCGAAGGACCATCCGCTGTGTTTCTTCCAGCGGGCGCGGGGCCGGATTCTGTCCGCCGATGTGCTCGTGCTCAACCACACCCTGCTGTTCACCCTGCTGGGCGGGATGGAAGAGGAAGCCAACGGCGGCATCCTGTTCCGAAACGATTTCGTCATTTTCGACGAAGCCCATACGCTCGAGCAGGTCGCCTCCCGCCATATTGGACTGAGCGTTTCCAACGGCCAGGTGCGCTACGCCCTGCAGCGGTTATGGAACCCGCGCACCGAGAAAGGCCTGCTGGCCACCCTGCGCCGCGGACGGGAGGTGAAACTGGTGGCGGAGTTGCTCGAGGCGGCGGACCACTTTTTTCAAGAGGTCGAGGAGGCCTGTGAGACGTTGCAGCGCTCGGCCCGGCAGCGCCGGTTCGGGTCCGGCGAATCGGCCGCCGCCGCGCGACGCGACTGGACGGAGCTGCGCATTCGGCGGCCGGAATTGGTCCAGGACTCTATCACCCTCCCGATTCAGCGGCTGCGCGAGGCTGTCAGCGACCTGATCAAACAAAGCGAGGACAAGGAGATCGGGGAGGAGCTGATGGAATGCAACCGGCGGCTGGACGAACTGCGCCAGGAGGTGGCGTTGTTTCTCAGCCAGGAGGCGGCCGACCATGTTTACTGGGTCGAACGCAGCGGCAAGGCGCACCGGACAATTTCGTTGAATGCCGCCCCCGTGGATGTGGCGGACTTTCTCCGGCGCCGGCTCTTCGGCAGCGACACGTCGGTCATCCTCACGAGCGCCACCCTCGCCATTCGAAGCGAAACCAGCGCCAGCCCGCAGCCGGCGAAAGCCCGGCCGCGCGGAGCCGCGGCGCGCGGCTCCGGCGCACCCCAAATCTCCTCCCCCCTGGATTACTTCGCCCGCCGGGTCGGCGGCGAAGCGGCCGTCAAGCTCCAGGTCGGCACCCCCTTCGATTACGAGCGGCAGATGAAGCTCTACGTGGTGCGCAAGATGCCCGACCCGCGCGAGGAAACCTACCGCGACGAACTGATCCATTGGATCCAGCATTTCGTGAAGCTGACGCACGGCAAGGCGTTCGTGCTGTTCACCAACTTCAAGCTCATGCTGGAAATTGGCGAGCGCATGGAACCGTTCTTCGACCGGTTGCGCATCCCGTGTTTCATTCAAGGCACCGGCACGCCCCGCTCGACCATGCTCGAAAAATTCAAACGAGACGTGGATTCCGTCCTGTTTGGCACCGACAGCTTCTGGCAGGGGGTGGACGTGCCCGGCGAGGCGCTTTCCAACGTCATCATCACCCGCCTGCCCTTCGCCGTGCCGGACCACCCGCTGATCGAAGCCCGGATAGAAGCCATCGAAGCCCGCGGCGGCAACGCCTTCTCCGAGTTCTCGCTGCCCGAGGCCATCTTGAAGTTCCGGCAGGGCGTCGGGCGGCTGATCCGCACCAAGACCGACACCGGCATTGTGGTAGTGCTCGACAACCGCGTCCTGCTGAAGCAATACGGCCAGGCCTTCCTGGATGCGCTGCCCCGGTGCCCGCTGGAAGTGCTTTGACCGCTTGTTTGCTCAAAAGACAAGCAGGCGGGCGTTGCGGCTTTGGCCACGTCAGGCTTTGCTGAAGCGATGCTCAGAAAACTGGTGCTGCTTGTTTTGGTGATGGCGCCGCTCGCGCCGGCCCACGCCCAACCCGATCCCGCAACGGTCTATGCCTGGTACCAAGGCGACGAGGGCCTGCAACTTGGCGCCGACAGCTACGGCGTGCTGCGCTGGACCAACCACGGAGCCCAGGCGGTCGCCGGGATTTCCCAAGCCGCCCGGGATTTGAACCGGGTGGTCGGCGCGCCGCAAAAACTGTATTTGCGCCGGGCGAACAACGCCCCGGCGGGGGCGGTCGTCTTCGACGGCAACGACGGCCTGTGGGCCGCGCGGTCGGATTTTGGCACGATTGCGACAAATCGGACCCTGATCTTTTATGCGCGTGTTCAGGCGGCCGACAACCTGGGATTCCTCTTTGACGCCAGCTCGTTCACCGGCGGGCTGACGCGCGGCCAGGTCAAGACCGGCTACTGGCATGTCGGCGTGTCCGGGACCACCAACACCAGTTATGGACCTGCCCTCGGCATTCCGACCGCTCCCGTCGTGACGGGCCTCTGGCAGACGCATGCGTTCCTGGTCCTCACCAACGCCTCCGGCGCGCGGCTCCAGCATTTCATTGACGGTGTGCTCGCGGCGGACGCGCCCGCGGCCACCAACGGGGCGCTGGGCGGGTTGATTCTTGGGGTGAACGTCGCCACGCAGTATGGCATTCAGGCGGAAGTCGCCGAGGTGCTGGTGTTCGACCGCGCGCTGGACGCCGCCGCTCGGGGAAGTGTCGAGACCTACTTGTCAAATAAATGGCATGGGGTTACCGCCGATCCCAACCCGCCGCCCGCGCCGGTCATCACCAAGGTCTTCGAGGGCGGCAAGGACGGCTACGCCTGTTATCGCATCCCGGCCATGGTCACCACGCTCCGGGGCACGATCATCGCGGTGGCCGACGGCCGCATTTCGGGCTGCGGAGACATTCCCAATCCGCTGGACCTGGTGGCCCGGCGCAGCTACGACAACGGCCGGACCTGGACGCCCTTGCAGGTGATCGCCAATTACGGCAGCGACCCGGCCGATACGGATGTCTATCCGCATTACGGCATCACCAATCCCATCCCCCGCGTTTCGGCCGGCGATGCCGCCTTGTTGCTGGACCGCACCAACGGCCGGGTGTGGGTGCTCTACGACAATGGCGGCACCAGCGGCGGCCGGAAGATCAAGCTCGAAATGCGTTACAGCGACGACGAGGGCACCAACTGGTCTTCCGCGCTCGACCTCGAAGCGCTCAATCCCGGCCTCCGGCCCAGCTCGAGCGGCGAGTTCCTGGCCGGACCTGGCAACGGCATCCAGCTCACCACCGGGCCGCATGCGGGACGCCTGATCTTTCCGGTTTACCTGTACGGCAGTCCTTCCTCTTCGATGGTCATTTACAGTGACGATCATGGCCAGACTTGGCAGCGGGGGGGCGTGGCGGGGCTGGGCGGCGGTGAAATCCAGGTGGCGGAAACCGCCGGCGGCGGTTTGCTGGCCTCGATGCGCGACAACAATTTCGCCACCAGCGGCGTCCGCACCTTCAGCCGCAGCTCGGATGGCGGCCTGACGTGGGGCGAGCCCTACACCAGCACCCCGAACCAGCCGGCGCTGCCGGACCCCGCCTGCCAGGGCAGCATCCTCCGCCTCACCACGACCCATGACAGCAATGCCAGCCGGCTGGTCTTCGCCAACGCGGCCGATGCGTCGTCCCGCATCAAAATGACCTTGCGCCTGAGCTACGACGAGGGCGCCACCTGGCCGGTCAGCCACCTCGTTTACGCAGGCAGTTCGGCTTACTCCTCCCTGACCCGCCTGGCAACCGACGAAGTCGGTTTGCTGTACGAAGTGGATAACTACACCCGCATTGACTTCGTGCGCCGGTCGGTCGAGGAGATCAGCGGCGGAAGCGATGCGCTGCCCGCCTACACCGTCTGGGCCGGCCGGCACTTCACTCCCGCCCAGCTTATGAATCCGGACATCTCCGGCCCGGGGGCGGACCCGGACCAGGACGGGCTGGACAATCACGCCGAGTTCATCGCTGGAACCGATCCGTTGAACCCGGCGAGCAAACTGCAGTTGAATTTTCGCCCCAGGGGCGGAGCGTTGCCGCGGCTCAGTTTCGAGGGGCAGTCCAATCGCAGTTACACGGTGCAACACCGGGACGCCGCGCCGCAGGGCGAATGGCGGCGCTACGCCGACATCGCGGCCCTGGCCTCCAACACTGCGGTCGAGCTGGACATCGCCCCCACGAATGCGGCTGGCTTTTTTCGCGTCGCGACTCCACAGTTGCCCTGAGTGAAACCCCGATCCACTTCGCTTGTTGATCCGGCGGGCGGCCCGGCGGCGCTGGGCGCCTTTTACCGCGAAACGCTGCTTCAAGACGTCATCCCTTTCTGGCTGCGCCATGGGCTGGACCGCGAGTGGGGCGGAATCCTGACCTGCCTCGACCGCGACGGCTCCTTGCTCGACACCGACAAGTCGGTCTGGTTCCAGGGCCGCGCGGCCTGGATGTTTGCCACGCTCTACAACACCGTGGAACGGCGCCCGGAATGGCTGGAAGCTGCGCGCAGTTGTGTGGAATTCTCGCGCCGCCATTGTTTCAGCCCCGGGGGGAAGATGTATTTTACCGTCACCCGCGAGGGCCGGCCGCTGCGGATGCGGCGCTATGTGTTCAGCGAGTCGTTTGCCGCCATTGCCAACGCGGCTTACGCCCGGGCCACGGGCGACGCCCGGGCGGCCGAAGACGCGGCGCGGACCTTCGCCACCTACACCCGCTACTCGTTCAGTCCGGGAGTGATGGCGCCCAAATTCGAGCCCACCCGCCCCATGCAGAGCATTGGCGGCCACATGATCGGCATCGTCACCGCCCAGGAGCTGCGAGCCAATCTGGGCGACATCACCGTCGCCGGCCGCACCTGCACCGAATGGGTGGATTTCAGCATCGGCGAAATCGAGCGCCTGTTCCTCAAGCCGGAACACCAAGTGCTGCTGGAGGTGGTCGGGGAAAAGGGGGAGATGCTCGATCATTTCGACGGACGCACCCTCAATCCCGGCCACGCCATCGAAGCGGCGTGGTTCATCCTGCACGAGGGGAAACTGCGCCGGGACCGCCGCCTGATCCGCCTGGGCCTGACCATTCTGGACTGGATGTGGCGGCGCGGCTGGGACGGGGAGCACGGGGGCCTGTTTTATTTCCGCGATCTGCGGGGGCTGCCGGTGCAGGAGTACTGGCATGACATGAAATTCTGGTGGCCGCATAACGAGGCCATCATCGCCACCCTGCTGGCCTGGAGCCTCACAGGTGACCCCCGATACGCAGGCTGGCATCAGCAGGCGCACGACTGGAGTTTTTCCCATTTTCCCGACCCCGAGTTTGGCGAATGGTACGGCTACCTGCACCGCGACGGCTCGCTTTCGGTTCGGCTGAAGGGCAATCTGTGGAAAGGGCCGTTCCATCTGCCGCGAATGTTGTGGTACGCCAGCCGCCTCTGCGAGGAGGTCTTGTCTAACGAAAAGACATCCTGAACCGCCTTGGGACTGACAACCCCCGTGGGCTTAAATAGCCTTGGGTTTGAGCAGTGATGGATTCAAGTCAACCACGCACCGCGGCAGCCGCGGCTCCAGTCCGGCCCGGGCCGTTCTGGCGCCGCGCCGGCCGGATTGCTCTTCCGCTCTTAGCCATGACCGCCTCTTCGCTTCCGCTTTCGTCGTCCGCCCTGGACCTTTGCTGGCAGCAACTGCCGCCGCTGCCCGACAAGGTGGGATTTGCCGGTTCTTTCGCGGGCACCAGCGGCAAGGCCCTGATTGTCGCCGGCGGCGCGAATTTCCCGGACAAGATGCCCTGGGAAGGTGGCAGGAAAATCTGGCATGACGAGGTGTTTGTCCTGGAGCATCCCGAGGGGCGGTGGAAAGCCGACTTCAAGCTTCCCTTGCGGTCCGGGTACGGCATCTCCGTGACCGCTGACGACAGCGTCATCTGCATCGGGGGCAGCGACGCCAGCGGCCACCTCACCAACGTGTTTCGGCTGCAGTGGCGGCAGGGGAAGCTGCTGTGCCAGGACCTCCCTCCGTTGCCGTTGGCGCTGGCCAATGCCTGCGGAGCGCTGGTGGGCCGTTCGGTTTACGTGGCGGGGGGCACCGAGACACCCGATGCCTCGCGGGCGCTGAAGAAATGCCTCAGACTCGACCTCTCCAATCCCACCCCTCAGTGGGAGGAGCTGACGCCCTGGCCCGGCCCGGCGCGAATGTTGGCGACCGCGGCGGCGGTGGATGGGTCATTTTTCGTTGTCGGGGGTGCCGACCTGGCGCCGGGGCCGGCGGGACAGCCGCTCCGCACTTATCTCAAGGATGGGTATCGTTTCACCCCCGGCCTGGGCTGGCGGCGCGTGGCCGACATGCCCAACCCAGTCGTCGCCGCGCCCAGCCCCGCCCCGGTCATCAACGGCTGCGGGTTCCTCGTCATCGGCGGTGATGACGGCAGTCTGGTGGATTTCCAGCCGCGCAGCCAGCACCCGGGTTTTCCCAAACGGGTGCTGCATTATGACGCCAGCCGGGATCAATGGAGCATTGCCGGGGAGACTCCGGCCCCGCGGGCCACGCTGCCCACCGCCCGTTGGAACGGGCTGCATGTGATCCCCAGCGGCGAGGCGCGGCCGGGAGTCCGTTCGCCCGAAGTCTGGGCGCTCAGCACCCGCTAACCACCCGCCTGGCGCACCATGGAAAAACCAGCGCGCACTTCCGCCTCCGCCTACGCCTGGGCGGTCGTGGGATTTCTCTGGGTGGTGGCGTGTCTGAACTACCTGGACCGCCTGATGATCACCTCCATGCGCGATGCGGTGAAGGCGGACATTGCGATGACCGAGGCGCAGTTTGGCTTGTTGACCTCGGTTTTTCTTTGGGTCTATGGCGCCCTCAGCCCCTTGGGCGGTTTTATGGCCGACCGCTTCAGCCGCAAATGGGTAATCGTGGGAAGCCTGGGGGTCTGGTCCGCCGTGACGTGGATGACGGGGCATGTTCACAGCTTCGAAGCCATGTTCGTTGCCCGGGCGCTGATGGGGGTGAGCGAAGCATTTTACATTCCAGCGGGGTTGGCCTTGATTGCGGATTATCATCACGGCTCGACCCGTTCAAAAGCGACCGGCATTCACATGAGCGGGGTTTATGCGGGAGCCGCGCTGGGTGGCTTGGGCGGCTATATCGCCGAGCATTTCGGCTGGCGCCAGGGGTTCACGTGGTTTGGAGTGGCGGGCATCCTCTACGCGGTGGTGCTGCTGTTTCTGCTCAAAGACCGCGATCGGCCGCCCATTTCCGAACCCCGGGCGGGCGCGGGGCCGGACGATGGGGAAAAAGTCTCGGTGGGCAACGCCCTGCGCGCTTTGTTTGGACAGCTCTCTTTTTATGCCATCCTCGCGTACTTCTGCCTTTTTGCGGTCGCCAACTGGGGCATTAACGGGTGGCTGCCGACCTACCTGCGCGAACATTTCCACCTTGGGCTTGGCAAGGCGGGCCTTTCGGCCACCGGCTACATCCAACTGGCTTCCTTTGCCGGGGTGTTGATCGGCGGTTTTTGGTCCGACCGCTGGGCGCGACGCAATCCCCGCGGGCGAGTCTATGTTCCCGCCCTCGGCTTTTTCGCCGGCGGGCCGTTTCTCTTTCTGATGGCGAGCACGGACTCTTTTGCGCTGGCCATCCTGGGCATGGTCATTTACGGGCTGGGGCGGGGATTTTCCGACACCAACACCATGCCGATCCTTTGCCAGGTTGTTGACAAACGCTATCGCGCCACCGGTTACGGCTTCATGAACATGTTTTCGACGTTTGTCGGCGGGGTGATGATTTATGTCGGCGGCGCCCTCCGGGATGCCCAGGTGGATTTATCTCATGTCTTCCAGTTCTCAGCCTTCGGGCTGGTGATTGCCGCGGTGGCCCTTTTGCTGATTCGTCCGAATCGCGCCCGCGAGGAATCCTGATCGTGCCAGGCCCGCCCGCTGCCCGGGAAGCGGTGTCAATCGGACCAGAACGACCGGTCTGACTGCGCCGGTTGCCACCCTGGCGGAGGCGGCCTGGGCTGCAAGGCCGACAAACCGACGACGCCAGGGAGAAACTGGCGCCGGCCAAACAGTCCGAGGGGTGGATGGGTCTGCTCTCAAGAAGCTGAATCCCGCCTGTTGAGCCTCGTGCCTTGGGCAATTTCTGCCTTTGGCGTTGAAGGGTGCGGGGGGTGGTTTGTATGGTGCTGAGCGATGAGTGACAGGGTCCCGGGTCCCGTAGTTCAGCCGCTGGCGCGGCCGGTGAGCGCGCTGTACGGCGTGGGGCCGGAGCGGGCGGGGCAGTTGGGGCGGCTGGGCATCGCGACGGTGGAAGACCTGTTGTTGCACCGGCCAAGACGCTATGAAGACCGGACCCGATTCAGCCCCATCGGGGAACTGAGGGCGGGGGAGGCGGCGGTCGCCCGCGGGCGGGTG
>JARKQH010000252.1 GCA_029974925.1 Verrucomicrobiota bacterium | reverse complement strand
AGAGTCCGGCTGGGCAGGTTGCAAGGAAGAAAGAGGATTTGCGAGAAGGAAGGGAAGGAGCGGTTGCCGCGCGACCCGCCACGGGAGGGCGGGGATTGGCGGACGAGGGCGTGGGCGAACCGGGGTGTCTGCGTCGGGCGGGTTCAAACCCGCCCGACGAGATGATCCGCCACGAGGTGTTGTCCCCGATGGCGAGGGTCTTGTCGGGCGGGTTTTCACCTGCCGCGGGAAGCGCCGAGACGTTACCGGATGGCGGGTGAAAACCGGCCCGACGAGAGGGGTCTCGGGCTCAGACGACCAGTTTCCAGGGGGCGCGGTAGGGCTTGTGGACCAGGGCGTTGGCCTCGGGATCGCCGATAACCTGTTCGTTCTCGCCGTCCCAGCGGATCGAGCGGCCGACCTGCCAGGAGATGTTCATGAGGTGGCCGAGGTTGGTGGCGTAATGGCCGGTCTCGGGGTTGGCGTCCGGGGTTTTGCGGGTTCGGAGGCAGTCGAGGAAGACCTCGGAGTGGCGGGTGGAGTCGTCGCGGGCGAGCTCGTCCTGCTCGGGGCTGATCAGGTCGCCGGAGGCGAGGACCTTGTTGTCGTTTTTGGTCTCGGCGACGATCGAGTAGCGGCTGCGGTCCAGGAGCAGGGACGCCTCGGTGCCGTAGAAGCACTTGGCATGGGCGCGCTGGACGCGGCGGCAGCCCAGGCGCATCGAGTACTGGAGGAGGAAGCCGTTGGGGGCGACCGGGCCGGGACCGAACTGGAGGGTGGCGTCGAAGGTGTTGGGCCACTCGGCGTTGTCGCGGTAGGCGAACGGTCCGCCCATGGCGGAGGCGGCCAGCGGCGCGTTCACGCCCATGGCCCAGAGAACGATGTCGAAGTGGTGCACGCCCCAGGCGACCTGATGGCCGCTGCCGGAGAGTTTGAACCAGTCGTAGCCGTAATTGAAGTACATGTTGGGGTTATACGGCTGCATCGGCGCGGGTCCGACGTAGAAGTCCCAGTCGAGCTCCTCGGGCGGGGGACAATCGGCGGGGAAGCCGCGGCCCGGTGCGCGGTAGGAGTGGTCCCAGACCTTGACCTCGGAGATGGTGCCGAGCCGGCCGGAGCGGATGATCTCGACGGCCTTCTGGTAGTGGGCCTGGCTGCGTTGCTGGGTGCCGAACTGGACGATGCGGTTATATTTTTTGGCCGCCGCGATCACGGGCCGGCCCTCGCCGATGGCGTTGCCGAGCGGCTTTTCGAGATACACGTCCTTGCCGGCCTGGCAGGCCAGCACCGTGGGGAGCGCGTGCCAGTGGTCGGGCGTCGCCACCAGCACCACGTCCACGTCCTTGCGGTCAATGACGCGGCGGAAATCGCGGGTGGTGTCCGGCTTTTTCTGGCGCCGCTTTTCGCACAATTCGACGCCTTTCGCAATCCGCGCGTCATCCACGTCGCACACCACCACGCAATCCACCTCCGGGTTGGCGAGGAAACAATCCAGGTCCCCTACCCCCATGTCGCCCGAGCCGATGATGCCAAGGCGGATTTTCGAGTTGGGGCCGGGCTCGGCGGCTGACAGGGGGCGAGTCAGGGCGGCGGTGAGGCCCCCAAAGGCCAGCGGCGCCAGCCCCCCGGCCACGGCCGAGTTGCGAAGGAAGGTTCGTCGGGATACAGGATTCATAGATTGCTAATGGTCGTTTCTTGCGGCTTCAGGCTGCCCGAGGGGAGACCAGTTTCCGCCTGGCGTCACCACGTTCCGGATTGAAACACTTCATTGTCAACAGACTGCCTGCGACCGGCCCGCCTGACAATGACGTGTTCGCGTCACGATGGCGGGCGCCGGCCCGCAACAATTCCTCGTGGACAACCGCCGTGCGGTCTGGTACCAAGCCCCGCAGTCCCTGCAAGAAACGCCACATCTCTTTGTCATGTCAACGGATTTCAAAAACAAGCTGAGCCGGCGCGCCCTCCTCAAGAACCTCGGCGCCGCCGGCGGATTCGCGGTTGTGGGGGCTTCGGGAGAGGCTTTGGCGGCGCAACCTGCGCGGCCGGGCTCGCGCCCGGCGGGCCGGTCACCGCGTTGGGCCGCGGCGATTTCCCGGCGCGTGTTTGAGACCTCGCTGGTGGACACTCACGAGCATCTGATCGAAGAGGAGGAGCGGCTCCGGGGGGCGACGGGCGGCCGGGTGCCCTGTGATGATTGGGCGCTGCTGTTCAGCCATTACCTGAACTCCGACCTCCAGACCGCGGGCATGAGTCCGGCGGACCTGTCCCGGTTCCTGTCGCCCGGGATGGACCCCGCGGCGAAATGGAAGCTCCTGGAGCCGCATTGGCCGGCGGTGAAGAACACCGGCTATGGCCAGGCGGTGCGCATCGCCATTCGCGAGCTCTACGGCGTGGAGGAATTGTCAGCCGCCACCGTCAAACAGGTCCAGCGCGGCTACGAACAGACGCGCAAGCCGGGTTTTTACCAGCGCATTTTGCGCGAGCAGGCCGGGCTGGAATCCTGCCAGGTGAACTGTCTGAGCGCGCCGTTTCGCAAGTCGGCGCAACCGTTGTTGTTGATGCAAGACCTCAGCATCGTGGGCATGTTTGCCGGCCCGAACCTGGACGCGTTCGGCCGCCCCACCGGGATCGAGGTCAGAGGGCTCGCCGACTGGCACCGGGTCATTGACTGGTGGTTTGCGCGCTACGGCCCATACGCCGTGGCCGTCAAATCGCAACACGCCTACCAGCGCGACCTGGACTATGCGCGCGTGCCCGCGGAAAAGGCCGAGCCGGTTTTTCTCAAGCGGCTGCGACGAGACCCGGTGCCGGCGGAAGAGCAGAAGCTGCTCGAGGACCACCTGTTCTGGCACGCCGTGGACAAGGCCACGGAGCACGACCTGCCCGTGAAGCTCCACACCGGTTACTACGCCGGGGCGAACTCAATGCCCCTCGGGCGCGTGCAACGCAACCCGGCCTCGGCCTCCGACCTGTGCCGCCTGTCACCCGGGACCCGCTTCGTGTTCATGCACATTTGCTATCCGCATTACGAAGACCTCCTCGCCCTGGCCAAACAATTCAGCAATGCCTTCGTGGACATGTGCTGGTCGTGGATCATCAATCCAATCGCGGCGAAGGACTATCTCAAAAAACACCTGGTGACCGCGCCGTCCAACAAAGTGCTGACCTTCGGCGGCGACTACATCCCCGTCGAACCGGTGCTGGGCCACGCCATCCTCGCGCGCCGCGGCATCGCCCAGGCCCTGAGCGAGCTGGTGGAGGAAGGGTGGCTCACGCTCGACGATGCCCTCGAACTGGTGGAGCCGCTCCTCCACGGCAACGCGCGGAAAATTTTCCGGCTGGAAGCCAAGGCGGCCGCGCTGCGCACGGCGGATTGGGTGAAATGAATCAGGTGTCCCCACCGGTCTGGAGCCGGCGGGCGCCGTTTCCGGCCGTGGATTTCACGCGATGAGCTTTTCCCTGACCCCCTGGCAGATGCTGGGTTTGGTTCTGATCAGCGGCCTGCTGTGGATGAACTACGTGCGGTCCAAGGACCGACACCAGCCGGAGCCGCGCCGGCGGCTGTTGCTGGCGTTCATCCTGGGCATCGTGGCTTACCTGCTGGCCGCGGTCAGTTATGAGGTCATCGAGACCCTGGGCGTTCCGCCGATCCGGATGAATGAACGGCCGTGGACGGCCTTTTATTGCTTCGGTATCGTCGGGCCGCTCGAGGAGGGAGCCAAGGTGCTGCTAGCCGCCCTCTTCATCTTCCGGTGGCGCGAGTATGACGAGCCGGTGGACGGCTTTGTTTACGCGGCGACGCTCGCCCTCGGATTCGCCTGCGCGGAGAATGTTTACGGGACCGGCAGCATCGGCTGGCAGTGGCAACTGGCACACACCGTGGCCACCCCCTTCGTGCATCTGTTGTTCAGCGCCATTTGGGGGCTGGGAATTGCTCACGCCCACTTCTGCGTTTCAAGGGGCTCCCGCCGCATCCTCTGGCAGGGCGGCAGCGTGCTGCTGGCGATGGCCGCGCACGGCTTGCACGACTTCCTCATTTTCGCCTACCAGGCGGCGCTCGCCACCGGCGCGCTGGCGCTGATCCTGTGGGGGCTGCTGATGTGGCGCCTGGGCCTGTTGAGCAAACGGGCGGCGCGGCCGGCTGCATAAGCCGGAGGCCCGCGTTGGGATTGCTTTGCTGCCAATTCAATGCGATCGCCAGCACGTCTTGTAACTTTTTGGCGCCGTCCGGCTCAATGGATTACAGGTAATGCAACCAATTGCGATGAGCTACGAAGTAAAAGATTTTGAGGCGCAAGTGATTGACCGCAGCCGGCAGGTGCCGGTGCTGGTGGACTTCTGGGCGCCGTGGTGCGGCCCCTGCCGCACGCTGGGCCCGGTCCTCGAGCGCATGGCCGCGAAAGCCGATGGCCGCTGGGAGCTGGTCAAGGTTAACGTGGATGAAAATCAGGACCTGGCGGCCGCCTTCAACATCTCAAGCATTCCCGCCGTGAAGCTGTTCGTCAACGGCGAGGCGGTGGACGAATTTGTCGGGGCGCTGCCCGAGCGGGAAATTCAGCGGTTCCTCGAGAAGGCCTTGCCCTCCCCGGGCGGAGGCCAACTGGCGGAAGCCGAGCGCCTGCTCAAGGAGGGGAGAAACGCCGCCGCGGCGGAGTTGCTGGAGAGCCTGGTGGCCGGGGACCCGGCCAATCAGGCGGCTCGCACGCTGCTCGCCCAGGCGCTGTTGACGACTGCTCCGGAACGAATCCCGGCCCTGCTCGAGCCGGTTGGGCCCGATTCGGAGATGGCGGACCGGGCCGATGCCCTGCGGACGCTGGGCCGGCTGGCCCATCTGGCCGGCCAACCGCACGGGCTGCCGGAGGCCAGGGTCCGCGAGCGCTACCTTGCGGGCGCGCAGGCCGTGCGCGCCGGCGACTTCGAAAAGGCCTTGGAGGCGTTCATTGAAGTTGTGGAACGGGACAAGGCCTATGACAACGGCGGAGCAAAAGGGGCCTGCAAAGCGATTTTCCAGCTTCTCGGCCCGCAGCATCCATTGGTTCAACGCTTCTTCCGGCCATTCAGCAGCGCCCTGCATGCCTGACCATCACCCGCTCCTCAAAGCCCCAGCTCCTGCAGCACGCGGAAATAAATCCAGTGGCCGAAATCGTTCGGGTGGTTGATGTTGTTGCCTAGCAGGTCCTCCGGTTTTTTTCGGGCGGCGAGTGATTGCCAGTTGTTGAAGATATCCGCGTAAGCGCAGGCGGTTTCGGCCGCGACCCTCGCAGTGGCCGCGGCGTAGTCGTCCATGCGATGCGACCCGAACTTCCAATGCGGGTTGGGCGGAAACGCTGAAAAGAGGATCACCTCCGCGCCGGTCTCGTCCCGGATGCGCGTGATCATCTGCTTCAGGTTCGCTTCGAATTGCGGGACAGGCACCCCGCCGCGGTTGTGATCGTTCATGCCGAAGCCAAGGAGGACCAGGTCGGGTTTTTGGTCGAGCACCTTTGACTGCAAACGTTGGAGTCCCTGCACCGTGCTGTCGCCGCCGGTCGCGCCGTTGATGGCGGTAATGCGGGCGCGCGGGTGTTTCCGTTGGAGATCGTCGGCCCAACGCTGCCAGAAAACAAGTTCTGGACGGGTGGCGTCGCCGCCCGCGGTGATGCTGTCGCCGAACGCAACGATCCTCACGGATTGGCCGGCGTCCAGCTTTGCCTTGGTTGCCTTGAGGAACTGCGTTTGCGGGGCCTGGACCGGCCAGGGCGCTCCGGGCGCAAACGAGTAATCCACGAAGGCAAAGAACCCGGTGTTGCCGAAGCCGGGAAACTTGGTGTGGTCGAACTCGCGCTGGCCGAAGAGGATGTTGGTCCGGAAGTCGGGCAGACGCGAGCCCGGGATGCGGCGCACCGTGCCGGCGGCGTAATCCACGGCGAAATCGCGACCCTCGACATAGTCAACGGTGTCCGGTCCCGGCAGGTAAGTGCTGCGAACCGAGAGGCGCTCACCGGGTAGCGGCAGACAGGCCAGCGCGGCCGGTTCTTCGCCGATGAAGACCACGGATTCTCCCACCTGGCGAACGCCTTTGGATTGCCGCCACTGGGCGCAGCCGGAGAGAATGGCCGCGGCGAGGACCGCCGACAGGAGCATCAGGTTCTGCCTGGGATTCATGATGTACGTCGGAAAGAGCAGGTTGCCACGGTCAACTGACACCTCACGCCGGAGAGTCAAATCTCCACAGTCTGGCCCGGAATGGGGGCCGGGTAGCGGCCCTGGGCGTCGGCCTGGACGGGGGCGGGGCTGTTTTCGGTGAGCGCGTCCACGTTGGCGCAGAATTGGAACTTCGAATTCAAGGCTTCGTCCCACGTGATGACTTTGCCGGTGTGAACCGCGGCGCGGCCCATGATGGCGCCGAGATTGGAAAGCGCGGCGCGCCGGGCTTCGTTGTGGGGGCGGTCCTGGCGGATGGCGCTCAACAAGACGTCCCACTCCGCCTGCCAGGGGTTGACGGTTTCCTTCGGCGGCCGCCAGGCGAGGTTGCCGGGTTCAAGCCGCTGGTCTTTGGCGATCCAACAGGTGGGGGCATGAATGTTGCCGGAGAACTTCCCGGCGCATTGGGTGCCGTGGACGAAGGTGGCGAAATCGTTGTGGCAATTGGGGATGTAACGGCCCGTCACCAGCGCCTTGGTGCCGTCGGCGAAGGTGTATTCGATCGAATAACTGTCGAGGTTCTGGCTGCAATCGGTGCTGCCGGGGTAGCGCCCGCCAACCCCATGGGCGGCGACCGGCCAGGCGTCCTTGATCCAGAAGCATTCGTCAATCTGGTGAATCATCAGCTCGATGAAAATGCCGCCCGACGCCCACAAGAACTGGAAGGGGCGGCCCGGGCTGAGCTGCCAGAGCAGTTCGTTTTGGCCCTTGGGGAACGGGCCCATAAGGTAGCCGGGGTCCATGCGATAGGCCCGGATGAGCTGGATGTCGCCCATGGCCCCGTCGCGGATTTTTTGGATCATGGCCTGGCGCGCCGAGGAGTGGCGGCACATCAGACCGGCGCCGATTTTGAGGTTTTTCTTCTCCGCCGCTTCCCCGGCGCGGAGGATGCGCTGGACGCCGCCCGGATCGGCGGCAAAGTCTTTTTCCATGAAGACGTGGAGGCCCTTTTCGATGGCGTATTCGAGGTGAGGGGCGCGAAAGGCGGCGTGAGTGGCCAGCACGGCCACATCGCCCGGGCGGAGGCAATCCATGGCGCGGCGGTAGGCGTCGAAACCGCGGAATCGGCGGTCAGGCGGGACGTCCACCGCGCTGCCCAGGGCGCGAGTGAGGGCTTCATGGGATTGGTCGAGGCGGTCCTGCCTCAAATCAGCCATGGCCACCAGTTTGATGGGCCCGCCGGCGCCGGTCATCAGTGCCCGTTGGGTGCCGGAGTCATCCCCAAGGACCAGCCCGCCGGCCGACATGGCGTTGGCCACTGCCCCACAGCCCCGGCCGCCACAGCCAATCAACGCCAACTGGATGGTGTGGCTTTCGGCGGCATGGACATGCGGAAGCGCCACCCCGGCCAGAGCCGAGGCCGCGGCAAACTGCGAGGTGGTCTTGATGAAGTCCCGGCGGGAGGCAAGCGGGCGAGGATTCGTTGACATGACAGGAATCCTCGGTGTCGGCGGGCAGCAATGTCAACACCCGAGTGCATTCAAGACCGCCTCGGGCGGGACCGCAGCCGCCTGGCAACCGCAAGGCCAGGGGTGTGGCAGAGGCCTCCGCGCCCCGTCGGTTGGGCTGGCGTGCCGGCCCGACACCGTCTCGCGACGGCGGCCGGGAGGTCAGGAGCCGGTGGCGACCACCTCCCGCTTGCGCAGGAGGGAGAGATAGTCGAGCAGGATGCGCTGCGCCTCGTCGAGGATCGGGTCCACAGCCGGCGCCGTTTCGTCGGCATTCTCGAGGCCGTCCCCAGCGGCGGCCGTTTCGGCGTCCGCGCTGGCGGAAATCGGCGAGGCGGCGCCGGCGTTGGTCACAGCCGACACCTGGTTGGTCCGCTGCAGCGGCGGCGGCAGGCCGGGCAAATCCACTTGCTTGAGCGTGATTTCGTAAACTTTTTCGAGGGGTTCGGGCCGGGCCCGGCGCTCGCGGTCGCGGGCTTTTTGGCGCG
>JARKQH010000241.1 GCA_029974925.1 Verrucomicrobiota bacterium | reverse complement strand
CCCGACCTCAGCGTGGCCTATGTGGGGGAATACACGCCGGGCTGGTTCGGGTTCGGCAAGTTCAAGCGGGGGGTCAAACCCCGCGATCTCGAGCTGAAGCCCTGAGTGCGCCCCTTGTTCCGCCGGTTTTTCCCCTCCGTCAGTTGCGCTGCAAACCGCGCGACCGACCCGGCAAGCGCCCCCACCTCACCCCCCGGGACATCGCGGCTCAAGGCTTGATGAGACGATAGAAAGCGCCGCCGGGCTGGCGGGAGTTGGTCTGGTAGTTGAAAGTGTCCACGAGGCTGATGCCGGAGGGGAGGGTCGTCCAGCCGGTCGCGGAGACCTTGGAATTGACTTGGGGGACGTAGTTCGTCAGCCCGCTTGGCCAGGACAAAATGCACTGGGTCGAGGTCAACCTGATGTCGAGCAGGGCGGCCAGCCGGCCCCGGTGGATGGAATAACTGTAATTGTCGGCGACGAAGAGGTTGCCCGCACTGTCAACCGCCAGCCCGTAGGGGGCGTCAAACCGGGCTTGACTTCCGGTGCCATCCGCAATGCCGGCCAGGCCGGCACGCCCCCCGATGGTGCGCACGACGCCCCCAGGTGTGATTCGCCGGATGGTGTGATTGCCGGCATCCGCCACGTAAACACAGTGGGCCGAGTCTATTGCCAAACCCTGCGGTTGATTAAAACGGGCCGTGCTCCCCTGGCCGTCGCTGCTGCCGGCAACGCCGGGCAATCCGGCGAAAGTGGTCACCGTCCAGACATTTGCGGCAAAGGTCATCTTCCGAATGGCGTGGTTTTGAAAATCGGCGACGTACAGCGTGCCGTCGGTGTCCCGCGCAATGGCCGCCGGTTCGTTGAACCGGGCGGCGGCGCCAATACCATCGGCCGTGCCGGGTGTTTCGGGCTTTCCAGCAATGGTGGTCGTGACCCAGTTGGCCCCGTCAAATGACACCTGCCGAATGGTGTGGTTTCGGGTGTCTGCCACAAACAGCACTCCCGCAGGAGTGGATGTGATGCCGAAGGGATAGTTGAACCGGGCAGCGGCGTTCAATCCGTCGTTGGTGCCAATGGACCGAGGCTCGCCCGCGAGGGTGCTTACCACCGCCCCCGGCGTTATTTTTCGGATGGTGTGGTTGTAAGTGTCGGCGACGTACAAGTTGTTGGCAGCGTCAGCGGTAATCCCTTGGGGGAACCGGAACCGCGCGTTGGTCGAAGTGCCGTCCTCGCTCCCTTGTGGCAAGGCCACGCCGGCGAAGGTAGTCACCACCCAATTGGTTCCTACCGGGCTGATCTTCCGAACCATGTTCGGGTCCACCACATACAGGTTGCCTCCGCTGTCGAGAGTCATTCCTGCCGGCGCGATAAAGGTGGCATTCTTGTTGGTCCCATCCGCGCTGCCGCCCATCCCGGGCGTGCCCGCGATGGCGGTGAAGGTAAAAGGTTGAGCCTTGGTGTCTTGTGTGGACAAGAACACAACGATTCCCAGAACAGCAAACAGCTTGAGTGCTTTCATACTACATACAACTACTTCTTCGTAAACTCAGCGTTTACGCGGGCACCGGTGAAGGAATGTTTTGTAGCCTCCCTTATACTGGTTTTGTCTCGACCAGTCAATGAAAAACGTTCCGTTTACAAACCGCATAAGCCCAAGCGGTCCTGTGGCTTATGCTCTATGGAAAAGTACGGATGCCGCCTC
>JARKQH010000183.1 GCA_029974925.1 Verrucomicrobiota bacterium | reverse complement strand
CGACGGCGCGGCGCTGGACCCGGGCTCGGGACAGTTCCATTGGCGGCCGGCGATTGCCCAGGGCGGCGCCACGTATGATCTGGCGGTGGTGGCGGCCGACAACGGCTCGCCGAGCCTGAGCGCGACGCAGCACTTCAGCATCACGGTGCTCCGGCCCGCCCGCCCCGCCCTGCAGGGTGGAGGGTTCACCGGCAACCGGTTCGCGCTGGGGGTCGCGGGCGATGCGGGCCCGGACTACCTCATCCTCGCCTCGAGCAACTTGACGGATTGGGCGGCGGTGTTTGCCACCAATTCGCCGGCGCTGCCGTTCTGGTGGGCGGACCCGGAATCCGAGGCGATCCCCCGGCGTTTTTACCGGGTGTTGCTCGGGCCTTGAATATGGAGGGCTGCCCTCGTCAAACCGGATGGCAGCCAACAGAAACAACAGTATGAAGAACAGGATTCAAGTTGGCCGGGCGCCGGACGGGTCCGGCGCCGTGGGTCGGGTCTCCCAGGCGGGACCGACGCGGGGGCGGTCTTGGTCCCGCGTTCGCTCCGGAGGCTTCGCGCTGGTCGCGGCGGTCTTGTGCCTTGGACCCGGCGCGGCGCGAGGCGCGGAGAACCGGACGTATGACGTGCGGGCCTTTGGGGCCAAAGGGGATGGGAAGACGCTGGACACCGAGGCGATTCAAAAGGCCTTGAGCGCCTGCGCCAAGGGTGGCGGGGGAACCGTGCGCGTGCCGCCGGGCACGTATCTTTGCCAGCCCTTGACGCTCGGAAGCCGGACGACGCTGCAGCTCGAGGAAGGGGCGATGCTGCTGGCCAGTCCGGACCCCCGCCATTTCATGAAGGTTCCCGGCGACTGGCTGCAGGCGAAGAGCGGCAGCGACTTCATTCCGCTGCTGAGCGGCAAGGACCTCACGGACGTCACCATTACGGGAAAGGGGATCATAGACGGCAACGGCGCCGTTTGGTGGGAAGAGGCGGAGAAGGCCCGGCAGCGGGTCAGCGGTTACACGCTGCCGCGTCCGAACCTGTTCACCTTGCAGCGCTGCCGGAACGTCAGGCTCAGCGGCATCACGCTGCAGAACTCGCCCAAGTTTCACTTCGTGCCGACCGAGTGCGAGGAGGTGGTGGTGGACGGGGTGACCATTCTGGCGCCGGCCGGTTCGGCGAACACCGACGGCATTGACCCGAGCAACTGCCGCAACGTGACCATTACCCGGTGTGTGATTGACGTGGGGGACGACAACATTGCCATCAAGTCCGGCAAAAAGGTCGCCGGCCGCGAATTCGGCTGTGAGAACATCCGGGTCAGCGACTGCACCTTCAAGCACGGACACGGCATGAGCATCGGCAGCGAAACCGTCGGCGGCGTGAGAGACCTCGTGGTGAAAAACTGCGTCTTCGAAAACACCGACAACGGGCTGCGCATCAAGTCACGCCGGGGCCGGGGGGGTGTGGTCCGCGATATCACTTACACCGATTGCACGTTGAAGGATTGCCAGCCCGTCATTTCGATCATGGCCTACTACCAGGACTCGACGTATTCGACCTTTCCCAAGGATGACCCCGCGCAGCCCCTGACGGACACCACCCCCGTGTTTCGGAACCTCACCATCCGGAACGTGACCGGCGCCTCGACGCGGGAAGTCGGCGCGATTGCCGGCCTGCCGGAAAGCCCGGTGGAAAACGTGTTGCTGGAAAATGTGACGCTGTCCGGGACGGGGGGGCTGCTGATTGCCAATGCCAGGGGCGTTACGCTCAAGAAGGTGAAGGTGACCGTGCAGCAGGGCGAGCCGGTGATTCTGCACAACGCCGAGGTGACCGGGCAGGTGGAGAAACAGTGAGCCGGGGCGGGCGGCGCGGTGCGGGCGGGAGCGGCGCGGTGCGGGCGGCGGCGCCGGAACTGGCGGCCCAGTTGATGCTCAGCCGGTAGCGCCAGGGCCGGCGGCGGGCCGGGCGCGCGGACGGCTGCGATGAAGACCGCGGACGGCTCAGCGGTTTGGGCGCAAGTCCTTCGAGGTGGCGAGGGCGATGACCCGCCCCTGGTTTCCCACTGCGCAATAAAAGTGATAGACCACACCGTTGTGTTTCAACACCCACGGTTTGTGGGCGTAGGTTTCATCCCAGGGTTCGGACGGCTCGACCAGGTGCGGCCCCTCCCATTTGGTCCAGTGGACCAGGTCGCGCGACACGGCGAAGGTGTCAAACGCCTTGGGCTTCCACCCCGCGCCGAAGTAAAACATGACCCAGAGGCCGTTCATCCGCACGATTTGGGGGTCGCCGCTGATGCCGTTCTGCTTGTCCTCGCCGTTGGCCAGCACACAGTTGGGGCCGAAGCGCGACCAATGAACCATGTCGCGGGACAGCGCCATGCCGATGCGCTCGTAACCGTTCTTGACCTTGGCATTGTAGAACATGACAAACGGCGCCCCGAGCGACCGCGAGTCGTCGCGAATGATGGTGCTTTTGTAGAGGGTGAGGCGCTCGAATTCGCGCACGTCCGCGTCGCAGGGGGTCAGCACCGGATTTTCCTTCGCCCGGGTCCATTCGGCGGCCCGGGTGGGGTCCTTGGTCCACGCCATGCCAATCGAAAGGGGGTCCGGTTCGTAGCCCTGGCGGGCGCCGCCGAGGTAGGACATCCAGTATCGGCCCTTGTATCGGCCCAGGGCGGCGCTGCCGCCCCAGCGCGGGTCCACCAGCGCCACGCCGCCGTCCGCCTGCCAGGCGTCCCACCCTTTGCCGGCGAAGGAGAGCACCTTGCCCAGCGTCCGCCAGTTCAACAGGTCTTCGCTGCGCGCCAGAAAGGTTTCGTAGCCGGTCTTGTCGGTGATGGCGACATACATCATGTACCAGGCCGGGCCGTGGCGAAACAGGCTGGGGCAGTCCACCATCTGGTTGGACGCGCCACGCAGCACAATGCCGTATTTGAAAGGCGTCTTTACTTCTTCGTACACCCGCTCCAGGGTCGCCGCGTCAATCGCCGCGGCGGCCCGGTCCGCCGCCGGGGAGGCCGGGACGGAGATCAGCAACCAGAGGGGGAGCAGAAAGCTTGACTTGAAATAAATCCGCCGGCGTCGCGGCGGAACCGGCATCGAACCTTGCATAATCCGAAATGAACGTGCGGGTTGGTTTTTCGCGGGAAATTAGGGGCGAAGGCGGGGGGGCGGCAACCGCAAAACGAGCGGGCCTGGGGCGGAACTCTGCGTCGGGACCCGTTCCGCCACCCGGATATTCCCACCTTGTCCGGCTCAGGCTTGCGGCGCGCTTGAGGCCGGCTCCTTACCACTCCGGCCGCTTGAGTTCCTCCGCAACGGTCTGCCCGGCTTCGGCCACTTCGGGTCCCGGTTATACGGAGCCACCGGCCCTCCCTTCAACCAACCCACTTGATGGTTATTATCCCTTGGTATGTAAAGCATATTATTCGTCAAATCCCTACCGGTTCAATCGTGTTTTTGTGACTATTTACAAAATTAGCGATTGCAAAATCTGCCGCCTTCGTCCATGATGTGACAAGTTGGTGATGGCTAGTAATAGCAGCCGCATCACACGTCACTTTCGGAACAACCAAACACAACATGAAAGTCACTATCAAAGACCTCGCAGTAAACATGGAGCTTGGAAACCGCGGCGTAGAGTTTGACGTTTACGACGCACAGGGCACACACCTCGGCGACCTTCGGATTGGCAAAGGCAGAGTCGAGTGGTGCAAGGGGCGGATTCGGCGCGGCAACGGCGTTCAGAAGTCTTGGGAGGAGCTGATCGCATGGTTTGAGGATGGAAAGTGACGTGGCTTAACCAGGGCGCTGCAGCGAATCCCGATCAGATTGGGACCGTCCGTTCGAGCGTCGCGGGAGTTCGTAAGAGCACCGTGCGCTCCACCGCTGCCACCGAGGCCGTCGTGGTGCCGGGTCGCTACATGCGCTCTTCAGGGGTGAACGAGAAAACGGGGCATGCTGAACATAGAACATAGGGCATTTCATCTCTACCGTGAGGA
>JARKQH010000180.1 GCA_029974925.1 Verrucomicrobiota bacterium | reverse complement strand
GCGCGCAAAGACGTTGACAGTGCCCAAGGGGAGGACCCCAAGGCGGGTGCGCAGCAAACCGTCGGGGCAATCGGCAATGCCGTTGACCACCTCGTTGACGGTGCCGTCTCCGCCGGCGGCCACGACCACCTCAAAACCCTCACGGACCGCTTCGGCAGCCAGCGGACGAGCATCCCCGGGGCCGCGGGTGAGCTTCAACAGGCTCGATCGCGCCAGCTCGTCCAAATGCTGTCGGAACCGTCGCGCCTTGTCACCTTTGGCGGTGGGGTTGAAAATCACGCACGTGCGCACCGGCCACTTTTTGCCCAAGGCGAGGGGCAAGTCGAGCCCAAAGGTGACGGGGCACCGGCCGGCTGGCTGGACACGGCGACGAACAAAGCCTCGGGGAGGTTGAAAGGTCTTGCGAGGCACCGACTACGCGCCGGGGGGAAAATGGATTCACTTGAGAAGCGGAAAACGTCGGGCGAGTTTGACCCAAGTCAAAGCTGCCCCTTAAAGAGGTCGCTAGGCTGTTCCTGAAGATGAAGACTCTGCCGCCCGCTGTGATTTGTCTGCTGACATTGCTGCGCACCACCGGCGAACTTCCGGCCCAACCTTCCGCCGGGACAGACCCGAGTCTTGAGGGAGGCCGCACTTTGTATGAGCGGCATTGCAGCGCCTGCCACGCCAGCAATGGCGATGGCAACGGCCCGGCGGCGGTGTGGCTCTATCCCAAGCCCCGCAATTTCAGCGCGGGATTGTTCAAGATCAAGTCCACGCCCGGCCAGGCGTTGCCAACCGACGAGGATTTGTTTCGCACGGTTACCCGCGGTTTGCCGGGCAGCGCGATGCCAGGTTTTTCTTATCTCACGGAAGCGGAGCGGCGCGAGCTGGTGCGGTATGTAAAACATTTGACGGCGTACCTCAACCGGGAAGGCATACGCATCAATCGGTTTGAGGAAGCCGCAGCCCAAGGAACTCTGGCCCAGCCAGTCGAGGTTCCGCCGGAACCGCCGGCGGATGTGGAGGAACTGGGGCGGGGCAGAGAGGTTTATAGGCGGATGCAATGCGCGCTGTGCCACGGGGAGACCGGAGCGGGAGACGGTCCGCAGGTTGCCAGCTTGAGAGACATCCTTGGATTGCCGATTCGTCCGCGTGATTTCAACACCGGGCAGTTTCGCGGAGGCTCCACGGGGCGGGATTTGTATCTGCGGATCCATAACGGGCTACCGGGCACCCCAATGATCCCCTACGGCCCAGAGCAATTGAAGCCCGAGGAACGCTGGGCACTGGTGCACTACGTCATTTCACTGCGCCGGACCGACGCGGCAGTCAACGACCTGCTGGCACCCGAGAACAACCTGATCCATGTTCACCCGGTTTCGCGCCTGCCCGCCGGTCCGTTGGACGGGTTCTGGGACTCGCTGGATCCCGTGCGAGTTCCACTCAACCCCCTTTGGCCCGAACCGAACCAGGTTTACGCCGTGGCGGTTTCCGCGGTGACGGACGGGAAGCGGCTGACACTCCTGTTGCAGTGGCAGGATGACCTGCCGCAGAACACGGCCATTCGCGTTCAAGACTTTCAGGATGCGGCCGCCGTCCAGTTCTCCATGACGGGCCAGTATGGCTTTCTCGGGATGGGCGACAAGGACCACCCGGTGAATCTCTGGCACTGGAAGGCGGGCTGGCAACTCGAGGCGGACGGCCGCGCACCGGAGATGCGAAACCTGTACCAGGCGATGCATGTGGACACATATTTTCAACCGGAGCGGCATTTTGCGACCGCGGCCAGTGCCGGCAATGTGCTGGCTCAGGCCCACCGATCCCCCGTCGAAGACGCCAACGCGAGCGGGTTCGGATCATTCCAGTCCCAGCCGATGAAGGGACAAAACGTCGCCGGCCAGGGCCTGTGGCACGCCGGTTTCTGGAATGTGATGCTGGTTCGGGACCTGAAAACGCCCGATCCTGAGGATGTTCAATTTGCCGCCGGAACGACGGTGCCGGTGGCGTTCGCCATCTGGAACGGCGAACAGGAGGACCGCAACGGGCGCAAGATGGTAAGCAACTGGTATCAACTGGTTCTGGCCACCGCGACGGCCGGAACCGCCAACCGCTGATTTCAGCCATGAGCAGTCACCTGAACGACCCCCTTTCCCGCCGTTCCTTCCTGCAACGGAGCGGTTTGGCCGGAGCGGGCCTTTGTGCCGCGCAATTGCTCCCCCTGCGGTTTCTGCAGGCGCAAGCGGGAGTGGATGTGGTGAATCCCCTGGCGGCCTATCCCAACCGGAATTGGGAGGAGCTGTATCGCGACCAATACACTTACGACCGGGAGTTTTCCTGGATTTGCGCTCCCAACGACACGCATAACTGCCGGATCACCGCCCAGGTCCGCAACGGGGTGATCGTCCGGCTCGGCGAACAATATGACTGCAACAGCTACACCGACCTCTACGGCCACCACGCGACCGCGAACTGGGGCAACCGCCATTGCGCCAAGGGTTACACGTTCCATCGCATTCTCTATGGACCTTACCGCCTCAAACACCCGATCATCCGTCGGGGGTGGAGGCGCTGGGCCGACGAAGGCTTTCCTCAATTGACGCCGGAACTGAAAGCCAAGTACAAATTCGATTCGCGCGGCACGGACAAGTTTGAGCGGCTTTCGTGGGACGAGGCGTTTAACTACATTGCGCGGGCGGTGGTGGCGATTGCCCGGCGCTACAGCGGGGAAGCCGGGGCGAAACTGCTGGAAGAGCAAGGCTACCCGAGGGAGATGATCCAGGACATGGGGGGGGCCGGGACACGGACGATCAAGATGCGGGGCGGAATGGGGTTGTTGGGGGTGTTAGGCAAGTACGGCATGTACCGGCTGTGCAACTCCCTGGCCTTGCTGGATGTGCATTTGCGAGGGGTAACGCGGGGGGAAGCCAAAGCCGGCCGTATTTGGTCGAACTACACCTGGCATGGCGACCAGGCGCCTGGACATCCCTGGGTCCATGGCTTGCAGAACTCGGAGACCGACTTCAACGACCTGCGGAATTCCAAGCTAATCATCATGAACGGGAAGAACCTGGTGGAGAACAAGATGGCCGACGCCCACTGGTTTATCGAGTGCATGGAACGCGGAGCCAAAATCGTGGTGATCGCGCCCGAATATGGCGCGCCATCCACGAAGGCCGACTATTGGATTCCGATCCGTCCTGCAACCGATGCGGCCCTCTGGCTGGGGATTACCCGCATCCTCATGGAGAATCGGTGGTATGACGCCGCGTTTGTAAAACGATTCACCGATTTCCCGCTGCTGATTCGCACCAATAACGGGAAGCGTCTGCGCGCGGCGGAAGTGTTCCCGAATTACTCCAGCACCCTGCCCTCCGATGGTCCCAGCAAGCAAGTCCAGGGCATCACGGACGAGCAGCATCGAAAGCTTGGCGACTTTGTGGTGTGGGATGCGAAAAGCCATGCGCCGAGGGCGCTCACGCGCGACATGGTCGGCACGAGGCAAGACAAGGCGGAGATAGACCCCGTTCTGGACTGGCAGGGCAAGGTGAAGCTGGCCGACGGGAGCGAGGTCGAGGTCGCGACGGCCTGGAGCCTCTATCAGGTTCATCTTCGCGATTACGACCTGGACACGGTGGCGGAAATCACCTCCGCGCCCAAGGAGTTGATCGAGCGGCTGGCCAAAGACCTCGCCACCATCACGCCCGCTTCGATTCATCAGGGCGAGGGCATCAATCACTGGTTCCACGCCACCGAAGCCAATCGGGCGGCGTATCTGCCCCTGCTGCTGACCGGCAACCTTGGCAAGCCCGGGGCCGGCTGTCACGGCTGGGCAGGAAACTATAAGGCGGCGCTTTTTCAAGGCAGCCAGTTCACCGGCCCCGGTTTCAAGGGCTGGATCGCGGAAGACCCCTTCGAGCAGAACCTCGATCCCGCGGCCCACGGCCGGGAGATTCACGCCCACGCCTATACCAAGGATGAGGAGCCGGCGTATTGGAATCACGGCGACCGCCCGCTCATTGTCAACACGCCCCGGGAAGGCCGGAAAGTATTCACCGGCCAGACGCACATGCCGACACCCACCAAGGCGATTTTCACGACCAACGTGAACCTCATCAACAACGCAAAGTGGGCGTATGGGATGATTAAGAACGTAAACCCGAACGTCGAGCTGATCGTGACCATTGACACCCAAATGACCGCCAGTGTGGAGTATTCCGACCTGGGATTACCCGCCAACTCGTGGGTTGAGTTCCAGGATCTCGAGGTGACGGCAAGTTGCTCGAACCCGTTTCTGCAGATCTGGAAAGGCGGCATCAAACCGCTTTACGACTCGAAAGACGACCTCAGCATCCTGGCCGGCATAGCCGCCGCCCTGGGCAAGGTGACGGGAGACCAGCGTTTTTACACGCACTTCCAGTTTGAACACGAAGGCCGCCGGAGCGTTTATCTTCAGCGCCTGCTTGACACCTGCACCACCACGGCAGGATACCAGGTCGCCGACATCATGGCGGGCAAGTATGGGCCGCCCGGCGGCGCGCTGATGCTGTTCCGCACCTATCCGCGAATTCCGTTTTACGAGCAGGTGCATGACGATTATCCGTTCTACACGGAGACCGGACGGTTGCATGCCTACAGCGACGATCCCACCGCGCTGGCGTGCGGGGAGAATTTCATCGTCCACCGCGAGGGGCCGGAGGCGACGCCGTATCTGCCCAACGTGATCGTGAGTTCCAATCCGCTGGTGCGCCCGAATGACTACGGGGTTCCCCTGGACGCGGAACATTGGGACGAGCGCACCGTGCGGAATGTGAAGCTGCCCTGGGCGGAGGTGAAGCAGACCAGGAATTTCCTGTGGCAGAAGGGGTTTCAGTTCTACTGCCTCACGCCGAAGTCACGCCACAGCGTCCATTCCTCGTGGGCGAATGTGGACTGGCACCTGATCTGGAACTCGAACTTTGGCGATCCGTATCGGGTGGACAAGCGGCTGCCCAACGTGGGCGAGCATCAACTCCACATGAACCCGCAGGCGGCCCGGGACCTGGGAATCAACGACGGCGATTATGTGTATGTGGACGCCAACCCGGCCGACCGCCCATACCTGGGGGCCACGCCGAGCGACCCCTTTTACAAGGTCAGCCGCCTGATGCTGCGCGTGACCTATAACGGGGCTTACCCCTACCACGTCGTGATGATGAAGCATGGTTCCTTCATCGCAACGGAGAAAACCGTCAAAGCGCAGCAAACCCGGCCGGATGGCCTGTCGTTAACCGAGGAAGGTTACATTTCCAACTTCCGCTTCGGGTCCCAGCAGTCGGTGACGCGCAACTGGCACATGCCCATGCACCAAACTGATACGCTGTTCCACAAGGCCAAAGCGGCCATGGCCTTCATTTTTGGTGGCGAGGCCGACAATCATGCCGTCAATACGGTCCCCAAGGAATGCCTGGTTCGGGTGACCAAGGCGGAGGATGGGGGGCTGGGAGCCCGCGGTCCCTGGAAACCGGGGCAGAACGGCCTGGCACCCGGCGCCGAAGACGAGCGCATGAAGAAATACCTTGCCGGCAATTATACCGGCAAAGGCGAAGGCGGCGGAGCCATGTTTGAATAACGAACGCTGGCCCACCCCGAGCACGAGCGGCAAATCAACAAGGGCGGCCAGCCGACACAGCCATGCCAAAAGACGAATTCGATTTTGAGGATCCCTTGGAGCTGAACGGCGTGGCACTCCTCGTGCCCGAGGATACCACCGGCGCGATGGCGGACTGTTTTATCGAAGAGTTCATGCGAATGGGCCACAGTCCTCAGCACATCCTGACGCTCTTCCGCGACCCGCATTATCTCGGTCCCAACCTGGCCTACAAAACCAAAGGCGAGCCGTTCATTCGCGACCTCATCGTGGAGGTGTTCGCCCGCTGGGGGCAGGCCGCAGCCTGGGGTGAGCCCGGGGGAGGCGCCTGCCAGCGGCGGCATCCGCCAGCCGATGCGGCCCCGACCCGGTCCGACTTACCCGCAAGGGCCGACCTGCCGCCCGCCCCGGCGGCGCCGGTCGTAGAAAACCCGGTCAGCAAGGGACCTGCCGAACGTCCTTAATCTTTCATTTCGCATCCGATCATGAGCAACGTTTTCAACTGGCAACTGGGGCGGGAGATGGAATACCCTTACGCGGCGGCTTATCCCGACCAGCAGTTTGCCTTTGTTTTCAACACCAACCGCTGCATTGGGTGCCAGACATGCACCATGGCATGCAAATCCACCTGGACCTTCTCGAAAGGTCAGGAATACATGTGGTGGAACAACGTCGAAACCAAGCCCTATGGGGGGTATCCGCAGCACTGGGACATCAAGACTCTGGACTTGCTCGAACAGGCCAATCCCGGCGGCCAAAGGTGGGGGGGAGCGCCGACCGATCTGAAGGCGCCCTACGGCAAGTTCAACGGCAAGACCATTTTCGAGGCGGCCAGGACCTTTCTGGGGCCGGGTGGCCCGAATCGGGCCGTGGGCTACCTTCCGACCGATGAGGAGTGGGCGGCGCCCAATCGGTACGAAGACCATCCTGTCAGCAGCGAGGCGGGCGAAAAGGGTCGCTATTTCAAGGGAGGCGAGCTGCTCCCGGAGCACAAGACATGGTTTTTCTATCTGGCGCGCATCTGCAATCACTGCACCTATCCCGCCTGCCTGGCCGCCTGTCCCCGCAACGCCATTTACAAGCGCCCGGAGGATGGGATTGTGTTAATAGACCAAGAGCGGTGCCGCGGCTATCGCAAATGCATGGAGGCGTGTCCTTACAAGAAGACTTATTACCGGGGCACCACGCGGACCAGCGAAAAATGCATCGCCTGTTATCCGCGCGTGGAGGGCAAAGACCCGGCGGGCGCCGGACAGCCGATGGTCACCCGCTGCATGGCCTCCTGTATCGGCCAGATTCGGCTTCAAGGCCTGATTCAACTCAATGCCGACGGCACGTGGCGGGCCGCACGCCACAACCCGCTTTTCTACCTGGTTCACGTTGCCAAGGTCGCCCTGCCGCTTTATCCCCAATTCGGCACCGAACCAAACGGCTACTACATCCCGCCGCGCTGGGTGCCGCGGCCTTACCTTCGCCAGATGTTCGGACCCGCCGTGGATGAAGCCATTGAGAATTACTCCGTACCCGACCGCGAGTTGCTGGCGGTGCTGCAACTTTTCGGAAAAGACCCGCGAATCTGTGACCGCTATGAAATCAAGGAGGGGCCAAAGGTGTTCGAAACCGAGGTTCGCGGCCGGAAACTCGCGCTTTATAACGACACGATCATCGGCTACGCCAAAGACGGCACCAAAATCATCGAAACCACCGTCGAGGAGCCACTCCACCTGCGCCCTCAGAAGCATGCCAACTCCATCTAAAGCCCAACTTCGCGGCAAGTGGAAAGCCCGGGCCAGCCGGCCCGGCCGGTCGGTTTTCGGCAACTACCTGCCGGAGGAACCCTCCGCAGTGTCGCCTGCGGGCCAATCGGCCTGTCCCAGCTTGGCAAACCCGCTTGAGCGGTTGAAGGGTGGCAGGCCCGGCGCGGCGGAGCGGCCGGCGGCGGACGTTGCCTTGGCCCGGGCGTTTATCTGCCGCTTTCTGGCCAAGGCCTTCGAGGACCCCGCGCCCGAGTCTTGGGAATGGCTGGGTAGTGAGCAAACTCAAACGGCCCTGCGCACGGCCTGGCAGGTGGCGGTGGGCAGGCCGTCGGCCCACCCATTTGAGGCAGGGCGTTTTGAGGGGTTTCATTCGGCTTACCTGGCGACATTCGGCCACGCGGCGCGTGGTCCCGTCCCGTTGAACGAGATCGAATATGGGGAGCCGAAGGCCGACCCGTTGTTCCAACCGCACCGTCTTGCCGACTTGGCTGCATTCTACCGTGCTTTCGGCCTGGAGCTCGCCGAGGATGCCGGAGAACGGCACGACCATATTTGCATCGAACTGGAGTTTCTGTGCGTTCTCGCCGCCAAGGAAGCTTATGCGGTGACAAACGGCCTTGACCGCGCGCGGCTGGAGCAATGCCGCGAGGCAGAGAAGAAATTCCTGCAGGAGCACCTCGGGCGATGGGTTCCGGCATTCAGCCGCCGACTGGCGGCGGCCACGGACGAACCCTCCCTGCGTGCGCTGGCCAAGCTAACCCGGGCCTTCATTGAAACGGAGTGCGCACGCTTTGGCGTCACGGCCGGCAGCGAGTATTTGGTGCTTCGTCCTGTGGATGAAGCCGGCGAGAGCCTGTGCGCTGTCTGCGGACTCAACCCACTCCCGCCCGGCGCCCTGGCGGCGACGTGAAGTCATGCAACTCTTTTACGACGAGGGTTTTATCGAGTCGGCCGTTCTTCTTTGCGCCAGCAGAGGGGAAACCGGCCGCCCGGCTTTCGCCCCCGGCCAGGCGGCCGCTGGCCGGGTCCAGCGGCTGCAAATCAGCCGCTTCCGTCGCGAGCGCGAGAAGCTGTACCGCATTCTTGATCCCGACGAACGCAACGCCGCGTTCTTCAAACTGCATCTCGATTGGTTCCGCGAATGGGGTTTGGAACAACCGCTCACCGACACGCTTAACGAATTCCCGCTCGTGCGCGAACTACTTGGCGTGCTGGCGGTGCGCCGATCCACCGGCAAGGATGATGAAGGGGCGGAACTTTACGTTAACGAGGCCAACCGGCGCACCGGCGTGCTCGCCTTGCGACTTGAGCGGCTGATGCAGGACGCGGCGTTGCGCGATTACCTGCGCCACGAGTTCACGCATCTGCACGACATGCTGGATCCGGCGTTTGGTTACGCGCCGAGGCTGGATTTGCCCGGTCTCAACGCGGCGCAGCAGCGGCTGGCGCGGGAGCGCTACCGCCTGGTATGGGACATCACAATTGACGGCCGTCTGGCGGCGGCCGGTCACGCGCCCTTGGAAACCCGCGAGCAACACGCCGCCGCGTTCGCGCGCGGTTATTCCTGCTGGCCGGAGCCAAAGCAGGTGGAGGCCTTCAACCTACTCTGGCACTGCCGCACCCCGCGTCATGCGGACTTTCTCGCGCTGATTGCCGATCCACGCGGTCTGCGTGATGCCCGCCGGCCCGCGCCCGGCGGGTCGTGCCCGTTGTGTGACTTTTCCACGTTCCACTGGGCGGATGCGAATGTACTGCCGCCCGAGATAATCGGGCGCATCAGGGCCGAATTCCCGGGTTGGTCGCGTGAGCAGGGATTGTGCGGGCGTTGTCTGGAGACCTATCAAGCCTTGGCCGCGGCGGGGGGGGCCGCGGCGCCGTGAACCCGTCAATTTGTGTCATGGTGCGCCCCGAACACCTTTTCATCTCCCCCGGCCACAATTTCTTTGGCCATCACGGTCAACCCGCCGGGCAGAACCCCATCGTCGCAGTGGAGCAGATCGAGTGCGTGGCCGGGCGCGGGATTCGCGGCGACCGGTTCTTCGACCACCAGGAAGACTACAAGGGCCAGATTACGTTCTTCTCGATGGAAGTGTTCGAGGCGTTGCGGCGGGAGTTGAACCTGCCGGCGGCCCAACCGCAAGCCCTGCGCCGCAATGTGCTCGTGCGCGGCGCGGATTTGAACGCCTTGATTAGAAAAGAATTCGAGGTGCAGGGCGTGCGCTTTGCCGGGGTGGAGGAAAGCCGGCCTTGCCACTGGATGAACACCGCGCTCGGCCCGGGCGCGGAGGAATGGCTGCGCGGACGCGGCGGGCTGCGTTGTCGCATCCTCACCAGCGGCACGCTGCGCCGCGAAAGCTGAATTGAAAACGGGTGACGGCAACCGCCGGCCGGCACCTCGGCTCCCTGCCCCCTTGGTGCATGACGTGATTTGGAATCATTCCCGGTGCCCGTTGAAGGATTGCGTCGAGGAACGTCATCAAACGGGCGGAGTCGTGCTGCAAGAGCCCGACACGCCCGCCGCCTTGAATCCCAGCCATGTCTGAGCATTTCCGCCGCTCCTCCCCGACATCGCCGCCATCCGAATGGCCGGCGTTGACCGCGGTCATCCTGGCCGGGGGGGAATCGCGCCGGATGGGCCGCGACAAGGCGTGGCTGGAATGGAACGGCCACCCGCTGATTGTTCACGCGGTGGAAAAGGCGCGGGCTCTCGGTGCTGCGGAAATCTACATTTCGGGCCGCGTGGGGACGGATTACTCCGCGCTGCGCCTGCCGGTGCTGACGGATCTGGTCCCGGGGCTGGGTCCGCTGGGCGGCATTGAGCGCGGGCTGCGCGAATGTGCTTCGCCGCTGCTGCTGGTGCTGGCGGTGGACCTGCCCCGAATCACCCTGGGGATGCTAACCCGGTTGCGGGCCCGTTGCGATCACTGGACCGGTGTTGTCCCCGCGTTGCCGGGCGGACTCGAGCCGCTGGCCGCCATCTACCCCAGGCGGTGTCACACGTTCGCTTTTGCCGCGATCACCCAGGGCCGCCGCGCCGCCCGTGACTTTGCGAAAACCTGCCTGCAGGAAGGGGCGGTGCGGACGTTTCCGGTTGCGCCTGCCGCCGCCGGTTGTTTCACCAACTGGAATGCGCCGGCTGATTGCTCGCCGCCGAAGGTTTGACCCAAATCAAACGTCGAGCGGGCTCACTCTGTTACACTTCCTTCGTGCCGGACTTGTCCATCACGCAGACTGGCTTGCTGCTGGCCGCTGTTGGCCTGGTCGCCGTCCTGTACTCCTCGGTCGGGCACGGCGGGGCAACGGGTTATCTGGCTGTAGCGGCATTGTGCGGGCTCTCGCCCACAGTGGCCCGGGCCGGCGCGCTCTGGTTGAATTGCTGCGTGGCAGGGATCGCGTTCTGGAGGTTTCAACGCGCCGGCTTCTTTGATGCTCACATCTTCTGGCCGCTGGCGGCGGCCTCCGTGCCGTTGGCGTGGCTCGGCAGCCAAGTGCATCTGGATGGCAGACTTCATGGCCTGCTGCTGGGCGCGGCTTTGCTGGCGGCGGGCTGGGTTCTCGGCTGGGGCAAACGGGATTCCGGCGAGGGGCAACGTCGCCCCCTGTCGTGGCCGGTCGTGTTGCTCGTGGGGGGGGCGCTCGGGTGGCTGGCCGGATTGACCGGCATCGGCGGCGGGGTTTTTCTCACGCCGCTGCTCATTTTTCTTCGCTGGACACCGGCCAAAGTTGCGGGGGGTATTTCCGCGCTCTTTATTCTGGTCAACTCGCTGGCCGGCCTGGCAGGACTTGGCCCGAAGGCGCTGATTTGGCAGCCCGGGTTCGTCGGCGCGGTCGGGCTGGCGGCTGCGGGGGCGTGGTTGGGCACCCAGCAAGGGGTAAACCGCTGGAACGGGGAGGCTTTCCGCCGCGCCCTTGCCGGGGTGCTTTGGATCGCCGCGGCCAAACTTCTGCTCACTGGCAAGTAACATGCGGATTCTCTTCTTCGCCCACTTGAAAGACGTCACGCGTTGCGCAGAATTAGATCTGGCCTGTGGCGACGTGGATACGGACGGCTTGTGGCGCAAAATCATCAACGAGCATCCGGGCCTCGAACCCTTTCGCGGTTCAGTGCGGCTGGCGAAGAACTCGGAATACGTCGGCTCGGATGCGCGGTTCACCGACTCCGATGAAGTAGCCCTGATTCCGCCCGTTTCCGGCGGCTAAGCCCGGCGCACGATGCAAATCGAGATTCAGATCACAACCCTGCCCGTGCCCGCGCCATTGCCGCCCCCGCCGCTGACAGGTGCGGGCGCGTGGGTGGAATTCCGTGGCATCGTGCGCGGCGAAGAAAACGGGCAGCTCATCGCCGCGCTCGAGTACGAAGCGTATTTGCCCATGGCCGAACGAGAGATGCGGTGCATCCTCGAGGAGCTTGCGGGGCAGCGGCCTTGCCTGTTTGCCAAAGTCATTCATCGGGTCGGCGTCATACCGGCGGGGGAGACGGCGATTTATGCCGGCGTCGCTGGAAGGCATCGTGCAGAGGCGTTCGCGTTGTTAACGGGCTTTATGGACCGCTTAAAGCGAGACGTGCCCATTTGGAAATGCCGGGCACTGACGGCCGATAATCTGGCGAAGCTGCAAGCCCCATGAGCGCCCCGACACCCAACAAAGCGGCGGCAACCCCCGAGGACATCCTGGTGCTGCTCCAGGCGCTCTGTCTCCCCCTCGATGCCGAGCAAGTGGCGCTGGCGGAAGCGGCGGGGCGCGTCTTGCGCGAGCCGGTCTGTGCGCCAGAGGATCAACCGCCCTTTGACCGGTCGTCGGTGGACGGCTTCGCGGTTCGGCAGGATGATCGGTCGTTCCAATTCCGTATTGTGGGCCAAATCCGCGCGGGCGACTGGAGGCCCCGCACGCTGCGGCCGGGGGAAGCCATGCGCATCGGCACGGGGGCCGCGCTGCCTGGGGACAATTTGCGGGTGGTAATGAAGGAAGATGCCCGAGTCGAGACGGACCGATTGACGGTGTTGCGCCAGGACTCGGAACGCAACATCCGGTTTCGTGGCGAGGACGCGCGAGCCGGGCAGGTGCTGGTCGGGGCGGGTGTGATGCTGTCGCCGGGCGCGCTCGCCCTCCTGGCCAGCGTGGGTTGCGCTCGGCCGCGGGTGACACGCCGGCCGCGCGTGCTGCACCTTGCCACTGGCAATGAAATCGTCGCGCCGGACCGCATCCCCGAGCGCGGCCAGATTCGCGACTCCAACTCGGCGCTGGTGCGCGCGTTTCTCGGCCAATGGGGCATCATCCCGGAACAGCGGCGGGTCGCGGAGGATGCCGAGCGCATCAAATCCGAAATCCAAAACCCGCAATCCCAAAACGAAAATCTTGACCTGTTACTGGTCTCTGGTGGCGCCAGCGTGGGGGACCACGACTTCACGCGGCGGCGGCTGGAGGAGTCGGGGTTCACAGTCCTGATCAGCAAGACCACGGCGCGTCCCGGCAAACCGCTCATCCTCGCGCAGCGCGGCAACACCCTTGCCTTCGGCCTGCCGGGCAATCCGCTGGCGCATTTCGTCTGTTTGAATCTCTACGTTCGCGCGGCCCTGGAGGGGTTCGCCGGACAAGCCACGCGCACCGCCTTCACTCCCGGCGTGCTTGCGGCGGACCTCCCGGCAGGCGGCAACCCGCGCGAGACCTTCTGGCCCGCGCGCTGGAGCTTGCAGGACGGAAGTGCCACGCTGACGCCGTTGCGTTGGAGCAGTTCGGGCGACCTGACCTCCTTAAGCGCGGCCAACGCGTTAATTCGCGTGAGGGCAGGCCCGGAACAATTGCCCTGCGGCAAGCGGGTGGAGTTTGTTCCCCTGGAAAGAAGCTGATGAAGAACGCCAGGACATTTTCGCATCTCGACGAATCGGGTTCCGCCCGCATGGTGAATGTGGGCGCGAAACCGGTGCAGCGCCGTCGCGCCGTGGCCCAAGCCACGGTGGTATGCGCCCCCGCGACCCTTCGCGCGCTCCGCCGGAACGCCCTGCCAAAAGGGGACGTGCTAACCGTTGCGCAAATCGCGGGCATCCAGGCTGCGAAGCGAACGGCGGAATTGATCCCCCTCTGCCATCCGCTCGCATTGTGCCATGTGGCTGTGAGCTTCCGCATAAAGCGCGACGGCATCGAAGTCGAGTGCCGCGCAGAGACCACGGCGCAAACCGGCGTGGAAATGGAGGCCTTGACGGGCGCGAGCGTGGCGGCACTAACGCTGTACGACATGTGCAAGGCCGTGGACAGGGCGATGCAAATCAAAGGCCTGCGCGTCGTGGAGAAGACCAAGCGATGAGAATCGGACGCCTTACCATCAGCGACCGCGCCAGCGCAGGCGCCTATGCCGACCGCAGCGGGCCGGAGATCGAGAGCGTGTTGCGCGAGATGTTCGGCGCCACAGCACACTTCGTCGCGGCCATCGTGGCGGACGACGCAGAGTTGATTTCAGCCGCGTTGTGTGAGCTGGCCGACGGGGAGGGCTGCGATTTGATCGTAACGACCGGCGGCACAGGCATTTCCGCACGCGATGTGACGCCCGAGGCGACACGCAGGGTGATCGAGAAGGAGTTGCCGGGCTTCGGCGAGGCGATGCGGATGGCGGCGCTGACCCAGGTGCCAACCGCCATTCTTTCCCGCGCCACCGCGGGCACGCGTGGACGTTGCCTGATTGTCAATCTTCCCGGCAAACCCACCGCGGTTCGCGAGTGCCTGTCCCGACTGGGGCCGGCCCTTCGCGAAGGCGTGGCCCATTTGCGCGGCGAAGACCCGCATTCACCGAACCGGCAAGGCTCCCCGTCCCATGAGTGAAACCTCCCGCAACGACGCGGCAGGGCGCACGGCGAATCGCGTGCCGGACCCCTTCGGTCGCGTGGTGGATTACCTGCGCATCTCGATCACCGACCGGTGCAACGAACGTTGCCTCTACTGCCTGCCGGCGGGCTACCACGGCTGGGCGCAACGGCCCGATCACCTGACGGCGGAGGAAGTCGTGCGGGTGGTGCGGGTCGCCGCCGGCATGGGTTTTCGCAAGTTCCGCCTGACCGGCGGGGAACCGCTGGTGCGTCATGACTTGCCGGACATCGTCTGCGCCCTGAAAAAGATTCCCGGCGTGGAATGTCTGGCCCTTTCGACCAATGGCACCCGGCTGGCAGCGCTGGCCCGGCCCCTGCGGGAGGCCGGACTGCGCACGGTCAATGTCAGCCTCGATGCGCTCGACGCGGCGCTTTACCGCCGGATCACCGGCGGCGACGTGGCGGCGGTGCTGGCGGGAATCCGTGCCGCCGTGGCCGCCGGCTTCGAGCGTGTGAAGCTTAACACCGTCCTGCTGCGCGGCCTGAACGAAGGAGAGTTGTGGCCGCTGGTCTTGTTCGCGGCGGAACATGGGCTGCCGATACGGTTGATTGAACTCATGCCAGTCAGCCGCACCAAGGCGCTCTGTGCGCAAAACTTTTTCGGGGTCGAAGAAGCCCGCCGCCTGCTGGCGCAACGCGACGAGTTGATTCCCCTGCCTGCGGCTTACCTGGGCTGGGGACCCGCCAGGTATTGTCAACTCCGTCATACCGGCGCGCTGGTGGGCTTTATCGGCCCCCTGACCACGCCGCACTTTTGCGAGACGTGCAATAAAATGCGCCTCACTGCTGACGGCAAAGTTCGGCCCTGCCTCGGCGACCACGGCGAAATTGACCTTCGCGCCGCCTTGCGCCGGTCCGCAACCGATGAAGCCGTGCGGGAACTCTTGCTGACCGCCGTGCAACGCAAACCCCGCGAGCATTCCTTCCTCGGTGCCTACCAGCCTTGCCGGCCCATGACGGCCCTCGGCGGCTGAGCGGCTCATGTCTGAACTGGTCTTCGGCAGCGCCGCCTTTCAACTGCCCGTTGGAACAGCTCACCGGCGGGAGTTGACGGCCGCGCATCCGCCAGCAACACTGCGGGAAACCCGGCATGACGACTGCCAACAAAGTCACGATATTGCGAATCCTGCTGATTCCGTTTTTCGTGGTGGAGGTGCTTTATTACGTCAGGAACGGGAATGAATGGCATCGGTTGCTGGGGCTGCTGGC
>JARKQH010000171.1 GCA_029974925.1 Verrucomicrobiota bacterium | reverse complement strand
AACATGGGTTCGAGGTGGCGGACGGGCAGGAACTCCTTGAGCGGCTGGCCGCCAACCCGCTGGGTGGGGGAATCCGGGGTGACCAGCGCCGGGAAGCGGGCTTCCAGCTCGACCAGTTGGCGGTAAAGCCGGTCGTATTCGGCGTCGCTGATGGTGGGCCGCGCCAGCACGTAATACGCGTGGTCGTGCCGGCGAATTTCCTCCGCCAGCCGCGCATGAAGAGCCTGAGCTTCACTGAACGTCATACCGAATTCTTTTCCTCCTCTTCCCAAAATGCACGCCGAAAAGCAGCGGCGCGGGCCCGGCGATGAGCCGCTGGCAAGCGTTGTCCCGCCGCGTTAGCCCTCGTTTCCGGAGTTAACAGAGCATTGAATGACCCCGCCCTTGTCGGCATTCAGGCAGGCGGCGCTTGCGCGCCCTTGTCGGCCGGGCTGGTTTGCGCCAAGCTCAGGATGTCGCTTTCCCATGGCATGACGCAGGGTGGCAGACCGCGTTGTCCTGGGACGCGCCGCAGGGATGAAAAAAGGCAACGTCCGACCTGCAGCGGATCAAAAGACTGCCACTCCCAACTCGGGCGAAAGGAGGGAGTCCCTTCATGCTAAATTTTCCCTTCCAAAATCTCTTTCAGGATGTGGCGATGACAATAGGTCTGGTCCTCGGGGCAGTGGCACATGAGCGTTACCGTGCCGCGGCGAGCGAGGGTTTGCAGAAGCCGCAGGGTCCATTTCTGTCCATGGTTCTTGATGGTGGGGTTGCGACGGTCAAACATTCGGGAGTCGCGCAGTTCCTTGAGGTAACGACGCCTGAATTCGCTCCAGGGGATCGAGTGTGCCTGGCCGGCACGAAGCAGGGCTTCTGATGGGCCCAAGGACGCCATCCAGACGTGGTAACGGGCTTTCGGAAGTCCACGGCCACGAAATCGGGTCGCCAGGATCCGTAAACCGTCCTTTTGGGGTTCAATGGGTGAATGGACTGATTTGGTTTTGATCATAACTTGTTACATGTTGGCGGATGGTTGCGCCGCAAATTGGGTGGTGCTGGCGGCGGACGGCGGGGGCGAACGGCCAGCGGCGGGCCGGTGGCCGGGCGGCATCCGTTGCCTGACGAATGTTTGTTGGCATTCCTTTGCCGTGGGTCGGGCGGTTTTCAGGGCAAAGGGGGGCTCGCGTGGCCGCAACCCATCCCTGAACCGGTCCGACTGGCCAGGCATTTACGCAGGCTGACGGGGTGAAGTCAATTCTTTTTGCAGGTCCGGAGCGAGGCGGGAGGCCCGCGGCGCTTTTTGGATTCGCAAATGGGGGCGGGGTGGTTACCTTTCGGGCACGGTTGCATGCGTTTTCTGATGCTCAATTGGCGGGACCCGCTCAACCCGAAGTCCGGCGGCGCGGAACGGGTGAGCCTGGCCTATTTGGCGGCGTTGAAGCGGCGCGGGCATGAGGTGTGGTGGTTTGCAAATGAGTATCCGGGGTGCCGGCCGGGGGATGAGGTCGAGGGCATCCGGATCGTGCGGGGCGGGGGGCCGGGGGTTTCGATTTACCGGGCGTGGCGGTGGTATCGGACGCAACCGCGGTTTGATCTGGTGATAGACCAGCACCACGGGCTGCCGTGGTTCGCGCCCTGGTGGTGCGGCACGCATTGCGTGGCTTACATCCACGAAGTGCTGGGCCCGATCTGGAAGGCGTTTTATTCCTGGCCGATCAGCACGATTGGGCAGTGGCAGGAGCGGTGGATTCAGCAGTGGTATCGGAACGTGCCGTTCTGGACGCCGTCGGAGTCCACGCGGCGGGCGTTGAACGCGCGGGGCATTGCGGACGTGACGGTTATCCCCAACGGCGTGGACACGGCGCCGTTGCCGGAGCTGGAGCCCAAGCCGTTGAACCGTCCGCTGCGGCTGACGACGGTGTGCCGGCTGGCGCCGAACAAGCGGGTGGACCATGCCATCCAGGTGGTGCGGCATTTGCAGGCGGCGGGACTGGAGGCGCGGTTGACGGTGATGGGGACGGGGGAGAAGGCGGAGGACCTGAAGCGGCTGGCAGGGGAGCTTGGGGTGGCGGAGGGAGTCGTTTTTGCGGGACAGGTAAGCGAGGAACAAAAGAACGAGGGGCTGCGGCAGGCGCATCTGCTGCTGCACACCTCGATTCGCGAGGGCTGGGGTTTGAATGTGATCGAGGCCAATGCCATGGGGACGCCCGCGGTGGTTTACCCGGTGCATGGGCTGGTGGATTCCACGGTGCACGGGGAGACCGGAATTGTGACGGAACGCGAAAGCCCGGAGGCCATGGCGGCCGTCATCGCGCGGCTTTATGCCCAGCCTGGCGAGTATGAACGGTTGCGGCGCAATGCGTGGGAGCGGTCCAAGAGTTTTCAGTGGGACCGCGTGCTGCCCGGGGCGTGCGGGTGGTTGGAGCAAAAGGCGATGGGGCGTTGACCGGGAGTTGAATTGGAAAGGAAGCGGACTGAGCTTGAAGATTATGAATACCTCGAGACGATGGAGTCGGTTGGCGGCGCGCGGGCTGGTGGTCGTGCTGACAGGGCTGGGCGTTTGGAGCGTGAGCGCTGCGGTGGTCGAGTCGAATCTCGAAAAGAGTTTTCGAGTGGGGTCCCGGCCGCGTTTCAGCCTGGATTCCGATCGGGGACCGGTGGAGCTGCGGGTGGGGGAGGCCGCGGAGATTCAGGTCAAGGTCCAGCGCGAGGTGAGCAATGCGACGGCGGCCCAGGCGCGGGAGATTCTTGCGGCGCATGAGGTCAGTTTTGACCAGGACGGCTCCGGGGTCTCGGTGCGCGCCCGGCTGAATCGCGAGGAAAAGTTGGGAGGACGCCGCCAGCCCCAGTTGAAGGTGCGGTTCATCGTCACGGTGCCGCCCGCGAGCGACCTGGATGTCAAGACCGCCGCCGGGAGCATCAAGGGCGGCAACCACGCGGGAGAGGTTCGCGCGCGGACCGCCGGCGGCGACCTTGAGTTTGGCGAGATTCGGGGCCGTTTCGACGCGGTCACCGCCGCCGGGAGCATCCGGTGCGCGGGAGCCGGCGGCGCGGTCACCGCCAAAACCTCGGGGGGCGAGCTGCGGCTGGGGCGTTTGGAGGCCGACGCGAGCCTTGAGACCTCGGCCGGCTCGATTCACGTCAAGCACGTTGGGGGCAAGCTCCGCGCCCGAACCGCCGGTGGAAACATCGAAACCGGCGAGCTGCTCGGCCCCGCCACGCTCGAAACCTCGGCGGGGTCCATCACGGTGGGGACGGCCCACGCGAGGTTGGAAGCCAGGACCTCCGGCGGCGAACTGAACCTTGAGGACCTGCGGGATGCTGTGGTTGGCAGCACGTCGGCCGGGTCCATCAAGGCCGCGTTCACGGCACAACCCGAGGGCGGCAGCCGCCTGACGACATCCGGCGGGAACCTCGAGGTGCGCCTGGACCCCGAGCTGGCTTTCGACCTGGACGCCAGCGCGAGGGCGGGCCGCGTGACAACCGAGTTGCCCGTGGTTGCCACGGTGGTCGGGGAGCATCGGACGGAGGCGCTCCAAGGCAAGATCAACGGCGGCGGGCCCGCCCTGGTGTTGAAGACCTCCGCCGGAAACATCCATCTTCGGAAAAAGTAAGCCGGCTCGCGGCCGCGGGTTATTGAACCGTTTGAAAGCGCGGCTGGCACGGCTTTCGGGGCTTAGGGAGATTGCCGGGACGCAATGCCGGGCTGGCCGGTCAGGGCACGGTGAGCGCTTTGCCGTTGTCGGCGGGACCGAGTTGGAGGAGGAACGGGGCGGCCGTCCTGGCCCAGGCCTCGGGTGAGGGGTAATTGGCGGCGGCCTGGCCGAAGCAGCTTTGCAGCATGCGGGTGTTGATGATGCCGGGGTTGAGAGCGACGGCTGCCATGCCCGAAGGCAATTCCTGGGCGAAGGCCTGGGTGAGCCCTTCGATGGCCCACTTGCTGGCGCAGTAGGGCGCGACCTCGGCATCGGTCGAGCGCCCCCAGCCGGAGCTGAAATTGACGATCACCCCCCGCTTGCGTTTGACCATCTCGGGCACGACATAGCGGATCACATTGGCCACGCCTTTGACGTTGACATCCATGACCTCGTCAAACTCCCGCGCGGTCACCTCCCACAGGCGGGCGTTTTTGTTGATGACAGCGGCATTGTTCAGGAGGAGGTCGGGCGGGCCGTGAGAGTTCAGGAGGAGGCTGGCCCAGGATTTGACCTCCGCGTCGGACGACACATCTATGACGTAAAAATCGTGCGGGGGGCCGAATTGGCGCCGCAACTGGTCAATCCGGGCCTTGGTCCGGCCACAGCCCAGGACGGTGTGGCCGAGGCGGACAAATTCCGCGGCCAGCGCCCAGCCCAAGCCGTAGGTGGCCCCGGTGATCAAAACAGTTTTTCCGGCCATAATCGTGTGAAAGCACCGCATTTTCCACAGAACAGGGCGGGAGGGCAATGGTTTTTGGGGGCCGTTCAGCCACGGAATACTCGGAAGACACGGAAATTCAGACCGGAACGCGGTTGTGGCGGCCGGGGGGCGCGGCTCGCGGACCCCATGCGCAACCTCTTTGAGGTTGGGTTGATTGGTGTGGGCGTTGAACCCAACGTAGCCCCTGGCGGGGCAACGTTGGGCTTTGCTCCACAACGCCGTTGGCGTTGGGATTGGTGGAGGGAAACCGCGGAATGCTCGGAAGCCGGATGCGGGGTCTGCGATGGGGTTTTTGTCTGTGGGCTGGCCGTTTTCCTCTTTTCGGCTGACCGCTGGCTGGGCGGGCGGACTCAGCCAAAGGAAACTGAGGAGACGCAAAAGACGCGGAGCTCCGGGATTACGCCATAGTCAGTCGTGTGCCTCGCGGCACAAGCGAGGGGGATGGGTCAGGCGACGATGCCGCTGATGTCAATGAGGTACACCTGGCGGCCGTTGCCGGCGTGGGGAGAATCAAGGGTGACCTGGCGGCCGTCGCGGCTGGCGCAGGGATGGGTGTCGCAGCGCCATTCGCCGGCGTATTGCGGGGGGAGGTGGAAATGGCCGAGAGGCACCTTGCGGCTGGTGGGGAGGTGAAAGAGGTACGGGTGCTGGAGGCGGTCCTTGTCGGGGTAGGTGTCATTCAGGACCCATTGGTTGCCGGTGTGGGGCACAAAGGTGTTGTGTCCGTTGCGGGTCATCACGTCCTTGCCGATGACTTCAACCCGGTCGGTGCGGTCGCGATAGAGATAGAAGCGCTCGCCATGGGAAGGGTGCCAGGCCCAGGCCATGACGTGGCTTTCGTCGCGCCAGACGAAGTGAGAGGTTTTGCCGTGCGGGTCGAGGATGAACAAGTCCTTGCCGTCGGGGCTGGCGGTAAACATGCGCGTGGCAAAGCTCTGGCCTTCGCGCTCGCCGCGCCAGCGATGGAGGAACAGAAAACGCGAACCGTCGGTGTTGAAGAGCAGGTGATTGAACCAGTGTTTGGCGCCTTTGGAGAACCCGCCCGGATGGGGAATCCGGGCCGCGTCAGCCAAGGAGAGGAGCAGCTCCTGCCGGCCGGTCTGGAGGTCCATTCGCCAGATGCCAGCGTTTTCCGGGGCCGCGTGGGCGGCATGGGGGTCGGGGAGGCCGGCATAGCCGTAACCGGGCCGGGTATCATTCAGGCGGCGAAAGTCCGGGGCCAGGGCCCAGCGGCCATCGGGGCTGAGACAGTAGAAGGGATGGGGAAGGGTGCGGCGCTTGCCGGTGCGGGTGTCGAGGAGGTGGCAGACAAAGCGGTCTCCCTCGCGATCGTTCCAGGCTACTTCACTGTCCGAGCCGGGGACCCATTGGAGCATGGAGCCCTGCTGCCAGTTCCAGGCCCGCGAGGTGCCCAACTCAATCCATCGGTCCTTGTCGGCCGTGTCAATCATGCCGACGCGCACCGTGTCTTCCGGGCCGGGCGAGCGGTGTTCAAAATCCACCTGGTGAGCGAGCACAAACCGGTTGGCCGGGTCGAACAGCAGCTTGTCGTAATAACCTCGCCAATGGAACCTGGGTCCCCGGGTAATGGCGCGGAGGGGCGGCAGATGTTCGGAGGCGGTGTTCGGCGAGGACGAGGTGAGGGTTGCGGTGACGCCTCGGATGGCGGGGGCGGCCAGGGCGAGGGTGGCAAGGAATTGGCGGCGCGACATAGGGGACCGCTCGAGGGTTAGTAAGGGATTTTGTTAGGGTTGGATTCCCAGAGGCGGAAGGCGGCGAGAGCTTCGGCGCGCAGACACTGGCGCATGGCCAGTTTGCGGCGCGCGGCGGGGCGGGCGACTTCGCGGTAGAGAAAGGCGTCGTCGAAGCCGATGCGGGCGGCGTCCCGGCGGGTGTTGGCGTAATAGACCTTGGGAATGCGCGCCCAGTAGATGGCGGCGAGGCACATCGGGCAAGGCTCGCAACTGGTGTACAGGACGCAACGGTCGAGCCGGAAGGTGTTCAGCTTGCGGCAAGCCTCCCGGATGGCTACAATCTCCGCGTGAGCGGTCGGGTCGTTGGCCGAGGTGACTTTGTTCCAACCACGGCCAACCACCTTGCCGTTACAGACGACCACGGCGCCAAAAGGGCCGCCTTTGCCCTGCTGCATTTTGCGCATCGAGAGGCGGATGGCCTCGCGCATGAACCGCAGGTTGCGCATGGGGATGCCCGGCGCGCGCCGGAAGGGCCTTCGGGTTACTTGAACAGCTCGCCGATGTTGGTGTTTTTGGAGATTTGTTTGCCGCCGTCGAAGAGCTTTTGTACGCCGCCGTTGGCCCATTTGCGGAGGCGGTAAAGCGCGGCGAAGGTGAAGTCCGGCGCGGCGCCGCCCTGGCCGCCGACCAATTCGCTGCCGCGGCGGACGTTATCGAGCATCCAGGCCGGGAGGAGGAGGTGATAGGGATTGCGCTGCACCTCGCCGACGTGGAAGGTGGTGGCGGTGATCATGTCGCCGAGGTCCTGGGCGCTGATTTCGACCATGAGATTGGGGTCGGTCATTTGGCCCCAGAATTCGGTTTCGATGAGGAAGCACTCGAAGGAGGCGGGCATTTGTTTGAGGGCGTCCATGACCAGGTAATGGGTGCCGATATGGGTGCCGTTCCAGTCCTGATCGTGGGGGCAGAGGACAACGCGGGGCTGGTGTTGTTTAAGGATGTTGAGGATGACCGAGACGCAGGCGGCCCAATGGGCCGGGTCCTGCTGGCGGGCCTTGGGAGTGATGCGCTCCAGCCCGTTGGGGGCGGTGGGGATAAGGCCGAAACCGATGTATTCGCAGGCTTTTTGCAGCTCCTTGAAGCGTTCGAGTTGACGTTCCTTTTTGCTGCCTTGCGTCACCGCCACATTCATCAGGTTCATGCGCGCCTCGCGCATCAGGCGCACCGCGATGCCGCCGACGATGCACTCGTCGTCGGGGTGCGGGGAGAAAAACAGGGCCTTGGGGGCGTCGGCGGCGAGGGCCGGCCGCGGGGCAGGGGGGAAACCGCCAAGTTGGAGTTTCTTGCCCTCCTGAACCAGGCGGGCGAAATCGGAGACCAGTTGATGATAAGGATTCATAAGAGGGATTCGAGTTGTTTGGGACTCAAGTTTTTGGGATGGCGGGCAGGCTGGCCGCGGCGACCGCCTGGCCATGGCGCTTCTCCTTTTCGTCGGGGATGTGAAATTGAATCTTGCCCGTCAATTCCGGGAATTCGGCTTGGAGCACGGCCTTGGCGCCGGCGAGGATGAGGTCGCCGCCGGGGCCGGAGGTGACGCGGCCGAGAATGAGGAGGTTTTCGAGGTCGTAGAAATCGGTGAAATGAGCCACCGCATAGCCGAGATAGGTGCCGATGGTTTCGTAGATTTTGCGCGCGCGGTAGTCGCCTTGGTCCATGAGCTTCTGCACGGCCTTGAGCTTTTCGGGCAGCGAGAGTTTGGGGTCGAGTTCGATGCCGGCGGGTTGCAGGAGGCGACCGACGCACTGTTGGGAGAAGTACTGGACGCAGCAACCGCGGTCACCCGACCATTCGTCCGCCGGCGCGTGGGGATTGTAGTCCACCGGCACGAACGCCAACTCATTGATCCAAGAGGTGATGTTGCCCTCGGCGTTGACGTAGCCCCCGGCGGTGCTGGTGCCAAGCGAGATGCCCAAAATGCGGTTTTTGCCCAGGGACATGGAGCCGGCCAGGGCGGTGACTTCCCCGTCATTCACCACCTCCAGCGGGATGTTGTTCCATGCCTTGCGGACTTCAAGAAAGAGGTCTTTCACCCGCCGGTTGAACACTTCCGGGGGCACGCCCCGGAATAGTGAGGCGACCTTGACGCGGTTGTTGACGTAAACCCCCGCGGCGCTGCCGCCGATGGCATCCACGCGGGGCAGGTGCGCTGCCGCCTTCTTGAGCGAATCCATGATGCCGTCGAAGTGATACTGCGGATCGGGCTGGAAATAAGGGTCCCAGACGGTTTCCTCGCTAAAGACCACTTTGCCATCCATCACCGCCGCCACCTTGCGATCGCTGCCCCCCAGGTCGAAGCCGATCCGGCAGCCTTCGAGATGGCGTCCCAGGGAGGTGGCGCGGCTGCGCTCGGGCGGCAGCGACTGGGTGTGCACCACTTCGAGCGGATGATCGAACATCTTCTCGCCCACGAGGTTGGAGTCGAACTTGCCCGTGGCGCTTTCGCGGTAATACCGGGCCAGCTCGGCGGCCAGGGATGCGGGGCCGTCGAAATAGATTCGAAACCCGCCGCGCGACCACAGGAGGAACTTCACAATGCGTTCGAGATAGATGAAATTGCCGGCGGCCTTCGGATGACGCTCGGGGAAAATCGGGGTCTTAAAATGGGAGACGCTGCCGTCGGCCTGTTCGAGGGCGATTTGGACAGGGACCGCTTGGCCGGTGGCGAGAGCCTGCTGACGGAAAGCGCGGCAGGCCAATACCGCGGGCCGGAAGGCGGGGTCGAGGACGGGCGTCACTTTGGGCGCGATGAGCTCAAGACCAAGGTTCACGTTCATAAATCTTGGGGAAAGGATTTAACGGAGGAGCGGCGGGGAGCGCAAGCGGATAAAAGTTAGGTGACGCGAATGCGTCATGCTTAATCCCTTCTGCGGCCGGGGTCAGCGGTCGGCTCGTCCCGCGCCCATGAAGAGGAGGCGGAGACTGTTCATGACGACGATGACGGTGCTGCCTTCATGGCCGACGACCCCGACGGTCAGGGGAATGCGGCCCAGCAAGGCGAAAGTGACGAGGACCGCCACGGTTCCGAGGGAGATGACCAGGTTCTGGCGGATGATGCGGCGGGCGCGCTGGCTGAGGCGGAAGGCGGCCAGGAAGTTTTCGAGGCGGTCGTGCATGAGCACGACATCGGCCTGCTCGAGCGCGGCATCCGAGCCGCGCGCGCCCATGGCGACGCCGATGTGGGCGGCGACAAGGCTTGGGGCGTCATTGACGCCGTCGCCGACCATGGCGACGCGGTGGCCCTGGTTGGAGAGGGTACGAATGACTTCGAGCTTCTGGTCGGGCTTGAGTTCGGCGCGGACGTCATCAAGGCCCAGCTCGGTCTGGAGGTGGCGGGCCGCCGCCTGGCGGTCGCCGGTGAGGACGACGGTGGTTAATTGTTCGTGGCGGAGGGCTTCGACGACCTGGCGGGCCTGGGGGCGGATATCGTCGCGCAGCACCAGGCGGCCCAGCAAGTCGCCGCGGGCGACCCAGACCTCGGAAAACCCCGAGTCCAGTGGTGGCACGTGCTGGATTTGGGGGAAGGCGCCCATTTCCAGGAGCCAGTCGCGGCGGCCCAGGAGGCAATCCACGCCCTGATGCCGGGCGCGCAGGCCCTGGCCGGTGAGCGATTCGAATTGGGTCAGTTCGAGCTCGGGCAGTTGCTGTTGTTTGCCGTAACGGGTGATGGCACGGGCCAGGGGATGCGTCGAAAGTTTCTCCATCGAGTAGGCCAGCCGCGCCAGCTCCGCTTCCCGGCCGGGCGGGAACGTCTCGACCTTTTCCACCCGCAGCTCGCCCGTGGTCAGCGTGCCGGTCTTGTCGAGGGCAACGGCAGTGACAGCGGCGAGTTTTTCGACGGCGGCGCCACCGCGGAAGAGGATGCCGTGCCGGGCGCCCCACGCAATGGCCGCCAGCACCGCCGAGGGGATGGACAGGACCAAGGCGCAGGGAGAGGCCACGACCAACAGGGTCATGGTATGATAGAAAGCGCTATGACCGGCGCCCTCGGTTTTGAAGGGGGGCTGGCCAAAGCCGAGCCACCAGACAAAGAACATGACGAGGGAAAGGCCAAGAACGAGGTAGGTGTAGGCGGTGCTGAAGCGGTCGGTAAACTGCTGGGAGGGGGCTTTTTGGTGCTGGGCCTCGCGAATGAGGCGGATGATTTTCTGGAGGGAGCTTTCCGAGACTGGCCGAAGGACGCGGGCCTCGACGGCGCCCCAGAGGTTCATGGTGCCCGAAAGGACGAGGTCGCCCACGGTCTTTTCGACCGGCGTGGCTTCGCCGGTCAGGTTGGATTCGTCGCTGGCGGTCCGGCCGTGGACGATTTCCGCATCCACGGGAAACTGGGCGCCGGGTTTGACCAGGAGGCGCATGCCCGGGCGGAGCTTTTCGACGGGCACCTCGCGTTCGAGGCCGCCCGGCTCGAGCACGGTCGCCGACTTGGGGGCGTCGCGGAAGAGGGAACGGATTTCGCGCTGGGTTCGGCCCAGGGCGAAATGTTCGAGGGCGCCGGACAGCGAGAAGAGGAACAGCAGGGTGGCGCCTTCGCTCCAGGCGCCGATGCTGGCGCTGCCGGCGGCGACGGCGAGCATGAGGAAATGGACGTCAATGGCGCGTTGACGGAGCCGCTCCCAGACTTCCTGCGCGGTAAACCAGCTTCCGGCCAGGTAAGCCATCAGGTAGGCGGCCAGGGAATAGTTCTGGAGTTTGTAGTTCCCCAGCACATAGGCGGTGAGCCCCAGGACGCCACAGGCGGCAGCGAGCGCCAGTTGTGGTTTCCACTCCTCGACTTCCTCGGCGTGCTCGAGGAACTCGACGTCCCGCTGCACCACCCGCGGCCAGGGAATGTTGCGCCAGCGGTAGAACTTGGGCGCCGTGGGGCAGGTAACGCGGGCGATGGTGGTGCGGGTGCCCTGATGCTCGATGGCCACCTTTTGACGTTCGGCGGCGGAGAGGGGGTGGACACACTCGCGGCATTCCCCATGTCCCTCGAGCAAGCGGCAATGTTGGTCGCTGTTGGCCTGCTCAGCCGCCTGCAACCGCTCCGTGATCCGTGCCGTCAACCTCGGAACGTCGGTTTGTCCCAGGGTTGCGATGGAAATGGTCTGGTGGTCGCGGTCAATGGTGACGGCTTCGAGCGCCGGGTTTTCCTTGAGAACGTCGGCGACGGACCGCGCCAGGCAAACCTCGGGTGCGGGTCTGGTCTTCGAAGGCGGTGACGATGCCGATTTCATTCACTCAACACCGCTTATTATACGGCGGCCCAAACCGGATGGCGACCGGCAAAATCAGCTCGGACGAAGGCGTGGCGCATCAATTCTTTATGTTGCCAGGTGACGGGAAACCGGGCTTGGGGTGGGGTTGGGTGGTGGAGGCGCGCAGGCGCTGGAGCCGGAGCCAGGCCGCGGTTTACTCGCGGGTGTGCCGAATGGTCAGGACGGGGCAGGGGGCCTGGCGGACGACTTTTTCGGCGGTGCTGCCGAGCAACACGTGCTTGAGGCCGCTGCGGCCATGGGTGCCCATGACGATGAGGTCCGCGCCGAGGGCGAGGGCGGTGTCCACGATCTCGGAGGCGGCCCAGCCAAGGCGGACGAGGGTTTGGCAGGAGAGCTGGCGACAGACCTGGCGCTGGCACAGCGCCTCCAGCCGCTCCCGGCCCGCCGCGACCTGATGTTCGTTGGCATCGTCGAGGGTGGGAGCCAGGGAGAGGTAATGGTCGCCCCCGACCGCCGGCTCCACCACGTGCAACAACACCAGGCTCGCGCCCACCTTTCCCGCGAAGGCCGCGGCGTAGCGAAGGGCGTGGCAGGCGCATTCCGAGAAATCCAATGGCACCAGGAGCTTCCTGAGGTTGATCGCCAGCGGGGGGTACTGTTGTTCGGCGCAAATCTCCTGCGGTTCGGTCGCGGAATCTTCCGACGCCCCGCCCTCCTGGTTCAGTGTCGGTTTTGCTTTAATCGGCATAATGCACCCGCCTGTTACTTTAGAACTTCGAATGAGAGTCTGGCTTCTCTCCGATTGCCAAATCTTTAGCGTTTCTTGCCGAAAAACGGCGGGCGGCCGGCGGGGGCGGGGTGGGATTCAGGGGCCGGGGTGTCAAGGAAACATGAAAAAACATCCGTTTTCCGGAGGCGAATTCTTGACCCGGAGCCGGCAGCGTGCATAGTCTTTCGGCCCTGCGCGAACCGGAAGGGCGTCAGAAACCGATTTTATGACCAAAGAAACGCTTGGCAGACCAAACACGAGCAACAAGACCGTCCTGAAATGGGTGGACGAGATTGTGAAATTATGCAAACCCGACCAGGTCTATTGGTGTGATGGATCGAAGGCGGAGCGGAAAGCGTTGCTGGCCGAGGCCGTCGAGAAAGGGGTGCTGATCAAGCTGAACCCCAAGAAACTGCCGGGATGCTATTACCACCGCTCGAATCCCAATGATGTGGCGCGGGTGGAGCAGGCCACTTTTATCTGCACGGAGAACCAGGACGAGGCGGGGCCGACCAACAACTGGATGGCGCCCAAGGACATGTATGCGAAGCTGCGGGGGCTGGCGGCGGGCTCGATGCGCGGGCGGACGCTTTATGTCGTGCCGTACCTCATGGGGCCGCCCGGCTCGCCGCTGACCAAGGTGGGGATTGAGTTGACGGACTCGATTTACGTGGTGCTCAGCATGGGAGTCATGACGCGGATGGGGACGCTTGCGTTCGAGCAGTTGGGCGAGGGGGACGGTTTTAACCGCGGGCTGCACTGCATGCTGGACGTGCATCCGGACCGGCGGTATATCGCGCATTTTCCGCAGGACAACACAGTGATATCGGTCGGCTCGAATTACGGGGGGAACGTGCTGTTGGGCAAGAAATGCCTGGCCCTGCGCATCGGGTCCTACCTGGGACGCCAGGAAGGGTGGCTGGCCGAGCACATGCTGATCTTGGGGGTGGAGGCGCCCAACGGGGAGAAGACCTACCTCGCCGCCGCGTTCCCCAGCGCGTGCGGCAAGACCAACCTGGCCATGATGATTCCTCCGCCGGCGTTCAAGGGGTGGAAAATCTGGACGATTGGCGACGACATCGCGTGGATGAAGCCCGGTCCGGATGGGCGGTTGTATGCGATCAACCCCGAGGCGGGTTATTTCGGCGTGGTACCGGGCACGAACTCGAAATCCAATCCGAACGCGATGCAGTTGATTTCGCATGACACCATTTACACCAACGTGGCGCTGACGCCGGACCTGGACGTCTGGTGGGAAGGCAAGGACGGTCCGGCGCCCAAGGAATGCCTCGATTGGCGCGGGAACAAATGGACGCCCGAGTCGAAGGAGAAGGCGGCCCATCCCAACAGCCGGTTCACGGCGCCGATGGCCAACAACCCGATGCTGGCGCCCGAGGCGAACGATCCGCACGGGGTTCCCATCAGCGCGATCATCTTCGGGGGGCGGCGCAGCGACACGATTCCGCTGGTGTTTCAGTCGTTCAACTGGGTGCACGGCGTGTATCTTGGGGCGACCATGGGTTCGGAGATGACGGCGGCTGCCGTGGGGGGCGCGGGGCAGGTCCGGCGTGACCCGATGGCGATGCTGCCGTTTTGCGGCTACAATATGGGCGATTATTTCCGACACTGGATCAACATGCGCAAACACATCAAGTATCCTCCGCGCATTTTCCATGTGAACTGGTTCCGGAAGAACGCCCAAGGCCATTTCCTTTGGCCGGGCTTCGGGGAGAACATGCGGGTCATCAAATGGATTGTGGACCGCTGCCACGGTCGCGCCGACGCGGATGAGACGCCGATCGGCTGGGTGCCCAACCCGAAGAGCTTTGACCTCAACGGCCTGCCCGGCTTTACCGTCGAGCAATTTGAACAATTGCAGGCCATTAACGAAGAGGAATGGCGGCGGGAGGTCCTCATGCAGGACGAGCTGTTCATGAAGCTTCACTCGCGCCTGCCCAAAGAGCTGATTTTCCAACGCGAACTGCTGCTGGCCCGGACATGAGCCTGGCGGCTTTAAGACCAAACCTCAGCCGGAGCGCGGGGATCGGTCGGCTTTGCGCTTTGGCCATCGCCGGGGCGATCGGGCTGACGGGTTTTGGCATCCTCAGCGCGCCCGCCGCCGAGTCGGCAACCAATGCCATGGCGGCGGCCCCGCGTCCGCCAATCGTCTCCGCCCAGTTCAAGGAAACCTGGCTGACTTTCGGCTTGGATAAGGTGCCGTGGCTGCAGTCCGAGGTGCTGGGCAATCCCATCTGGCAATACGTTGCCTCGCTCATCTATATCGTCCTGGCCTTTTACGTCTCCAAGGGGCTGGATTACCTCATTCAGGTGCAGTTGCGGAGTTGGGCGGCCAAAACCGCGACCCAAATAGACGACCTGTTGCTGGATTTGCTGCGGGGGCCCGTCAAACTGATCGCGTTCGTCATCTTCCTGCATATCGGCCTGCGGGTTTTCGCGTGGCCGGAGTGGGCGGCCACGTTCATTTCGAACGGGTTGAAGATCATCGTCGCCTGCTCCCTGACCTATGTGGTGCTCAAGATTGTGGATTTGCTCCTGGGGATGTGGCAGAAGCGGGTTGAGAGCGCGCAGGAAGGCGTGCTGGACATGCAGTTGTTCCCCGTGATCCGCAAGACCCTCAAGGTCTTCGTCATCATCGTTGCGGTCTTGGTCACCTCCCAGAATCTGGGCATGAATGTCACCGGTTTGCTGGCCTCGCTTTCCATCGGCGGTCTGGCCGTTGGCCTGGCCGCTCAGGATACGCTGTCCAACCTGTTTGGCGCTGTGGCCATCTTTGCGGACAAGCCGTTCCGCGTTGGCGACCGCATCCAACTGGACGCCATTGACGGAACGGTGGAAACCATCGGGTTGCGCAGCACCCGCGTCCGCAACCTGGACGGCCACCTGGTCACGATTCCCAACCGCACCATTGCCAACGCCAGCATCGTCAACGTCAGCAAGCGGCCCAATATCAAGACGGTGATGAACATTGGCGTCACCTACGACACGCCGGCCCAAAAGGTGCAGCGGGCCATGCAGATCATTGACGAAGTGTTCCGCCCGCACCCCAAGACCGCCGATCTGATTGTCAGCTTCAATAAATTTGAAAGTTCCTCCTTGAACATCCTGGTGGTTCACTGGTGGAACTCGACCGACTTCAAAGAATACCTGGCTGGCTTCCAACTGCTGAATCTCGAACTCAAGCGGCGGTTCGACGAGGAGAAAATCTCCTTCGCATTTCCGACCCAGACGGTTTATCTCAAACAGGATTCCGAATGGCGGCTGGTGTCGCCGGCCGCCACGCCGCCCTCCTCCGGCGCCTGAACCTCCAGCTTCTGCAGGCTTCCGGTGACTGGCGCTGCCGCCCACTGCTTCAAGAGGGCTGACAACAACCGGGAGGAAGACCTGGGCCGGAGCACAACAACGACTGGGCGGCGCATGCCCCGGCTCAAAAGCCTGAATCCGAGCCTTAAGACGCCCCTTTTTGAGGTGTTGTTCTGACCTACCTCTACGTACAGACCTACCACCCAACTAACTAAAACAGAGGGAGGCTGGTTTCGTAACCTACTGGCCCGGAACGTATTGCGGGCGACGGGCAGCGGGAGGGCGGAACGCTCGTCTGACCTGGACCGCCTCCGGGCCGGCTGAAACGGGCTCTGATTTCGGGGGTTTTTGCTGGAGCTCGGAATAGCTCGCAACAGGACGGAATGGCTCCGAGCAGCTCGAGAAGCTGGCGGCCCGGAGACGGGCTTGTGCGGGGGTGGCTGCAACCGCTTGCGGGTGCCGCGTCCTGCACACGATTGGCGGGGATTTTGGCCCCGCCCTACATGCTGATCTCGAACCGGGCCTGCCCGGGTCGAGCCGCGCTGTCAAAGAACTGGGCAAAGCGTGTTATCGCGCTTCAGACATAGGGTAAACTCACCCTCTGAGCGAACTCTGCGCCTTACGGCGTTTCAGTTTGCTCCGAGGCTCTGGGCCTCACGGCAGTCGAAAACTGCTGTGGTCTATTTAAGCCATTTATGTGAGGACGTCAAGTGCGGAAGCGAATTTTTTTAGTTTTTTTCGTTGTCTTGAGGCAGGCTGTTTGAGAAAAGGTGGGGCGGATTTGTTACAAATGTTGTTGACGTGCTCAGGGCGACAAGTGGGAATCGAACGGCTCTGCCGCGGCCTGCTTAACGGGCCTGGAGGGACGCAAGGAACGGGTCGCGGTCTGGAGGGGGTGTTGGGAGGCGCACGGGGCCTTTCAAGGGAGAAAAAGCGAGATTTCCGGAAGACATTAGGTTTGGCCGAAGAACTCGCCCAACGTTTCCAGGTCTTCGTCGCGCATGGCCTTTTCGAACGGATGGGCCCATGCGGAAGTGTTTTCCCGAACCCAATTGGCAAAGGAGTCAAAGCCCCCGGCAAACAGTTCGTCCAGTCGCGCGGCGGCCGTTTCCACGCCGGCGGCGTTGGCGGGGGGAGGGGGGACAGTGGTCAGGTCGTTCCGATTACGGCGGAGCCAGCCTTGCGGGAGGCCGGCCAGCCCGCGATCCGGATGGAGGGCAAACCAGACCAGGCGGGCCAGCACGGCACGCAGGCGGAAAACAGTGGCGCCCAGAGGCCCGTGCCTGCGCGTGCCGGGAGGCGGCTGTTCAACAACTGCCAGTTCGAGGCCTTGGTGAGTTGGCTGCCAAGCCAGGTATCTCGGTGTTGAAGGCCAGGTTCCGGCGCGATTGAAGCGGGGCCGGAGGCTTCGCAACAACTCCGCTTCGCGAGCCAGGGCAGCCGGTTCGTCCGCGCACAGTTCGAGTTCGATTCGGTCCACGGCGCGCAGGAGCTGGAGATGCCGGCGCGGCAGGCGGTCGGGATTGGCGACCCGATAGCTGGCCAGCCGCCGGCGCAGGTTTTTCGCTTTGCCCACATACAGCACCGTCGCGGCCGCGTCGCGCATCAGATAGACCCCGGGGCGCTCGGGGGCGCGCCGGAAAAAGTCCGGCCCAAGGCGCTCGACAAGCGGCTGGGGGTCGGCGAAGAGGAGCATCTGGGTCATGGCAGGCGGCGAAGCCTGGAGTGGGAAAGCGGGGCAACGTTAGCGTCCTGGCCGCGCTCAGTCATAGAGCAAGGGTTCCTTGCGCCAGTCCTTGTCCTTGTCGTGGCCATACTCGAGAACGCGGGGCCGGCGCTCGCGCAGCCGCAAAGACTCCACGCCCAGATAATATCCCTGCGAGGCCGGATTCCGGCCGACACATTCGAGGCGAAGGGTGTAGGCGCCGGGGTCAGGCCAGAAATCGAGCAGGTGGAACTCGCGCGCGGTCGGTTCGGGGGAGTACAAATCGAGCACCGGGCCGATCTTGACGCCGTTGAGGAAGGCCTGGTATTTGCCGAAGTCGTACGAGCGAGTCAGTTGGAGCAGCAGGCGCAGCGGTTCCTTGGTTTTGACTTCAAAGGGCAGCTCGATCCAGGCGTCTTCCCCGGCCGGCGCGCGGTAAAGCACTTGCGGGCCCGGGTAGAGGGCCAGTTGCTGGGGTGCGGCCTGGCCCGCGCCATGTTTCAGGTCGGGAACCTCGCGGGCGTACACGGTGAGGCGCTCGAGGCTTGGGAGACGGCGCTCGCGCGCGTGGGGGGCGCGGGCGGTGAAGGTGGGCGTGCCGGTTTGATACCAGAAGGCGACACTGGAGTAATCATCCTCGCGCTCGTTCCAGCTCGTGCTTTTGTAGTTGGGATTCTCGTCGGGGGAAATCCAGCCGAAATGCTCGAAGGTGACGCGAATGCCTTTTTGAAAGACGATGGGGTCCTGGAGATGCCAGCGGTAGGCGCTGGTGTGGCCGCCGACGATGCCCCACTGATCGAAATAGGGCACCCCGAAGTAGGGAGTGCTCGTGGTCTTGAGGCCCCAGGCGCACAGGAAATAATCCTCGGTGCCGGTGCCCCAGATGCCCGGCACAGCCTCGCCGTCTATGTAAATCTTCTCGTCGCCCTCACCGAACCAGGAGGGGCTGCGCGTTCTGACGCTCAGGACCGTGCCGACATAATGACCTTTGCCCTCGGTTTCGAGGACGAGGTAATCCTTGCCGTTTTGCGCCGGATATTCCTGGCGGTACTGGGCATGGAAGTAGGGCGTATCGTCGGGGAGAGAATCCCTTTGGACCCAGTCAATGTTGTAGTAGAGAAGGCTGATGGGTTTGTCGCCTTCGTTGACAATTTCCACGCGGGCGGATTTGCGGAAGGGCATTTGCCAGAAACAGTTGTAGGAATCGGCATCCTCGACAATGACGGGGAGGCTGATGACTTCACTGCGCTTGCCGAAGGCGTTGGCGAAGAAATCACCCACCGGCGCTTCCACAGCCGGACGGGTGCTGCCATCCCAATAAATGCGCAGCAGCATGTCCTGGACGGTGGCGGAGCCTTGTTTGGCCCAGCGATGGGGCTCCGGGCCAAGGAAAGTCAGCCAGATGTGGGTGATGACACCGGGGCCTTGCGCGTCCATGAGCACGCGGGTGGCGCCCGGGGGGACACTTTGGTTGTCGCGGTTGCTGGCCTCCTCGCGATCGCCCTTCGGGGGAGCGGTTGGATCGTAGCGTCCGTCCGGGCCGGCCCGGTGCGTGGAAGAGGCCCGGCGGCTGCGGCCCTCACGGGGACGAATCAGGTCCTCCAGCAGACCGCTTCCCCATGCCGAACTCGAGGCCGCGCCCTCCAGGAACAGGGCGGCCAAAATCAACCAACAGCCTGTGCGCGTTTTCATAAAGGTTTGGTCCCGCTGGCGGGGCGCGCCGACCGCCGGGGCTTGCTCAGCCGGGGCGCTATTTCGCGCCCTGGTCAATCCATGCCCGGACGAGGCCGATCTGTTCGGCAGTGAGGCGTGGAATCCCGGCCTTGTTGCCGGGCGGCGGCATGAAATGGTCTTCGGGCCCGAGATGGGCGATGCTATGGACCAAGGGGCTTTGGGCGCTGTTACCGGGGAGGATCACCCGGGTTTTGCCAGCCCCCTTGAGGGCGTCGGCCAGGTTGTCCAGCCGCAGACCGGCTTTGGGCTTTTCCGCTCCGTGACACCGGACGCAGGACGTGTCGAAGATCGGTTTGATGTCCGAAGCGTAGGCCAGCCCCGGCTGGTTGGCGGGCGGAGGCAGTTTGGAAAGGTCAATATGGCTTTGGGCCGCGGCATGGGAGGCGCTGAGGCTGGGCAGCAAGGCCGCGACGAGGGTGAAGGCGTGAAGACCCGGAGGATGCGTTATCATATAAAACAGGTTTTCCGGCGCTGACCTTTGCCCAGCGGGACGGCTTTGTCAAAAACATTTGGGCCCAAGGCCCCCAGCCGGGGGAGGCCGCAGCTTAACCTTTCCTTAAGCTGGTCCGGAACCAAGCTGCAACAACTGAATTCTTGGGTTGATCGTGAAGGGCAAATCCTGTTATATTCAAGTGGTTTGTTGCGGAACGAGAATCATGGCGGAAGACCGACTGCAGTCACAACGGTTCGAGCTTAAGTACCGAGTCAGTCCGACCACGGCGCTGGCGATCCGGGATTTTGTGTCGTCGCATCTCGTGCTGGACGAATTCAGCCAGGGTCAGCCCGACAATTCCTACTATAACCACAGCATTTATCTCGATTCCGACGACCTCAAGCTTTACTGGGATGTCATCAACGGCAACATCAACCGGTACAAGCTCCGGTTGCGCTATTATGATGACAATCCCGAGGCGCCGGTCTTTTTCGAGATCAAGCGCCGGTCCAACGATTCGATCATGAAACGGCGGGGGCCGGTGCGGCGGGAAGCGGTGCCGCTGCTGCTGGCGGGGCACCTGCCGGAGCAGCACCATCTGCTGTCGAACAAGCCGCAGCACCTGACGGCGCTGCAGGAGTTTTCGCGGCTGATGCACGACATTGGCGCGACCCCGAAGGTTCATGTGGCCTATTTGCGCGAGGCGTGGGTGAGCGAACAGGACAATTCCGCGCGGGTCACGCTGGACCGGCAGGTGCGCACGCAGCCCCATTTCAGCGGCGAGATCACGACCAAGATGACGGATTACGCCGAACCCTTCGAACCGGATGTCATCCTCGAACTGAAGTTCACCAACCGGTTTCCCACCTGGTTTCGCGAACTGGCCGAGGTGTTCGGGGTGATGCAATGCGGCTGTGCCAAGTATGCGGATGGGGTGGTGGCGTTGGGCAACGAGCGTCTTCAGCCCGCCTTCAGCCCCTTTACGCAGGGGGACCTGGTCGAGCGTTTCATCAGTCGCCGCACCAACGGCCGAACCTGACCCTGCCGCACTTTACCGCCATGGACGAACTGACCAGCCTATTCTTCAGCGCGGATTATTCCGCTCAACCGATCAACGTGGCCGCCTTGCTGCTGGGCTTGTGCCTGGCCTTTCTGTGCGGCCTGGTCATTGCGTGGACCTACATGGCGACCCACGCGGGTCTTTCGTATTCCCGTTCATTCGTCAACTCGCTGGTGGTCATCCCGATGATCGTCACAGTGGTGATGATGGTGCTGAACAACAACCTGGTCACGGCGTTCGGCTTGATGGCCGTGTTTGCCGTGGTTCGGTTCCGCAACATCCTGCGGGACACGCTGGACACGAGTTACGTGCTGGCGGTGCTGGCCGTGGGGATGGCGGCCGGCACACAGCGGTTTTCGCTGGCGGTGATTGCCACGCTGACCCTGATGGCGGTGATGTTCTTTCTGTGGTACACGGCCTTTGGGAGCCGCCACCGCTATGACCTGATCGTCAATCTCCATTGGTCCCGGCCGATGGCTGAAATCCCGATGCTGGCGCGTGTGCTCCAGCGGCACAGCCGCTCGATGCATTGCGCCAGCCAGCGCTCGGGCGAGCCCAGCGCCGGTCTCGACCTTTCGTACCGCCTCCTGCTGCGCGACCCCGACCGCGTGGCCGACCTGTTGGCCGAGTTGCGCGAAGTTGAGGGCGTTTCGCGTCTGACCAGCATGAAAGCGGAACAGGAATCCGAACTATGACCCCCGACCCCCTGCCTCCCATCCCCAGCCCCCCGTCGCATCATTGGCGCCAGTTCCGTGTTCGGGTGCTTCCGCCGATTGCCTTTCTGGCGGTGCTGGGCGTCACGGTCTGGCTCTGGGCGCTGAATCAAGCCACGCCGCTGGTTTTTGGCACCGCTGAAGGTCCCGTGGCGGACGTGGCCAGTCCGCAGGCGGGACGGCTGACCGAGTTGAAAGTTGTGCCTTTTCAGGAGGTGGAGGCTGGCGAGCTGATCGGCACTGTGGACCCGGTGAACCCGGAGGTTCTCAGCAATACCCTGTCGGTGATCCGCGCCGAGATGGAGTCCATTCGCGCCCAGGCCGGCTATGACGCCGGGGACCGCGTTCGTTACGCGCAGTATCAATTGGATTGGCTGCTGCAACGCGCCGACCTGGTTGAACTTCGGGCCCAGCACCGCTTTGCGGAGAGCGAGTTTCAGCGGCTGTCGAAGCTGGTGAAGGAGAACGTGGCCAGCCAGACCGATTACGAAATCGCCAAGCGCGACCTGGAGCAGTCGCAAATGTTGCTCGATGAGAGAGCCGCGGCCGTCGAGCAGGCGGGCAAAACGCTTCGCGAGCTGGCGCCGGAGAATCTCAACACCGAAACTCCCGCCGTCCGGGCCGCCATCGCCGTCGCCGAGGAACAACTTCGGCTGGCCGAAGCCCAACTCCGGCCGTTGGCGTTAATCGCCCCCATCAGCGGCCGGGTCAGCCGCGTTTACCGCCTCTCCGGCTCGACCGTTGCCGCCAGCGAGCCGATTGTGACCATCGCCGATCCGAAGGTGGACCGCATTGTCGCGTTTTTGGGCCAGCCGTTTGGGGTGGAGCCTCGGGTCGGCATGGAGGTCGTGGTTCGCAGCCGCGGCCATCACCGAATGGTGGCCCGCTCGCATATCACCCACGTCGGCCCCCGGGTGGAACTGTTCACGGCGCCCCTGCGCATCCGGGGCATGGGCGCCGCGCAGGAGCGTGGACTGCCGTTTATTGTC
>JARKQH010000236.1 GCA_029974925.1 Verrucomicrobiota bacterium | reverse complement strand
CTGCCACGGGCGACGACCTCAACAACCTGGCGGACGAAGACGGCGTGGTCTTCACCTCGCAGCTCATCCCCGGCGAATCCGCCACGGCGGTGGTCAGTTACACCGGGACCGGCTACCTGTCCGCCTGGATTGATTTCGACGCCGACGGCTCCTTCAGCCAGCCCGGCGACCGCATCTTCAGCGACGTGGCGCTTTCGGGTTCAGGAACCTACAACCTCGCGTTCGTCATCCCCATTACCGCCGCGCGGGGCAGCACGACCTTCATGCGCTTCCGCTTCAGCACCCGAACCAATCTGAACTACTACGGCCAGGCCCCGGATGGCGAAGTCGAGGATTACCGGGTCAAGATCGAGGAACTGGACTTCGGCGACGCGCCGGACCCGAGCTTCCCCACTCGCTGGGCCAACAACGGCGCCCGCCATGTCGTCGTGCTGTTCCCGCAGCCGGGCGTGTTCATGGGGGCTCAAATTGACTCCGAACAGGATGGGCAGCCGAACGCGGCCGCCACCGGCGACGACCTGGCCGGGTTGCCCGATGAGGACGGCGTAACCTTGCTCACCCCTCTGATCCCGTCCCAGGTCGCTCGAGTCCAGGTCATCGCTTCCCTGCCGAATTGCGTCCTCAACGCCTGGATTGACTTTGGCGCCGATGGCTCGTGGGCCACGCCGGGCGACCAAATCGCCAACAACCTCGTGTTGCCTTTGGCAGGAACCAATGTGATCGGCTTCCCCGTGCCAGCCACGGCCGCCGGGGGCAGCCAGGTGTTCGCGCGATTCCGCCTCAGCACCATGCCCAACCTCAGCTACACCGGCCTCGCCCCGAACGGCGAGGTCGAGGATTACCTCTGGAAGATTGATCAACTCGACTTTGGCGACGCGCCCGATCCGACGTTCCCAACCCTGGTGGCCAACAACGGCGCCCGGCATGTGATCGGCGGCCTGTTCCTGGGCGGGGGGGTGGATGCGGAACTCAACGGCCAGCCCAATGCCAACGCGACCGGCGACGACCTCGCGGGTGTGGACGACGAGGACGGGGTGTTCTTCCCCACCGCGTTGATTGCGAATGCTCCGGCCACCATCCAAGTCGTCAGCAGCGGCAGCGGCCTGCTCCAGGGCTGGTTCGACTTCAACCGCAACGGGTCTTGGGCTGATCCCGGCGAACAGGTTATCGCCAACCATCCGGTGGTGGCTGGCACCAACCTCGTAACCTTCTTCGTGCCCAACGCCGTCGCGGGAAAGAGTTATGCCCGCTTCCGGCTTTGCACCGTCAGCAACCTCACCTTTGTGGGCCAGGCGCCGGACGGCGAGGTCGAGGATTACGAAGTGACCTTCTATCCGCTGAAATGGTCGCAGCGTCCGGAGCTCGGCATCCAGGGTGTGGATGTGGACAACCGGGTGCAACTGGCCGACGACTTCCTCTGCACACAAAGCGGCCCCATCACCGACATTCATATTTGGGGCTCCTTCCTCCGCGACACCTTGCCGGCGGCCGGGCCCGCCAGCATGACCATCACCCTGAGCATCTATTCCGACGTGCCGGGCGGCTCCGGCCAGCCTGACCCCTACAGCCATCCTGGCCAGCTCCTGTGGAGCCGCACCTTCAGCCCCGGCCAGTACCAGGCCGGGCTGGGCATGAAAACCGGCGGCGAGTGGTGGCATCACCCGGCCACCGGACAGTGGCAACCCTTCGCCGACACCAACCTCTGGCAGTTCGACTTCTACATCCCGGCCAACGAGGCGTTCGAACAGGTGGCCAACAACGTTTACTGGCTGGGGGTGAAATACCGGTTCGAGGAGAATTATTTCTTCGGCTGGAAGACCACCTACATGCCTTGGAACGACGCGGCCTGCTGGTTCGATCCCGCCGCGGGCATCTGGCGGCCCATCCTCTATGGCGACGGCCATCCTTACGCGGAGCTTCCGCCTCCCGATAACTGGCTGAACCTGGCGTTTGCGCTCTCGACCGAGGAACTGGATTGGGGCGACGCGCCCGACCCGACCTACCCGACTCTGCGCATCAACAATGGCGCGCGGCACCTGATCGTGCCCGGCCTCAACCTGGGCCACCGTATTGACGCCGAACTGGACGGACAGCCCAACGCCAACGCGACCGGGGATGACATCAACCCGCCCATGTCGTTGCCGGACGAGGATGGCGTCATGTTGCCGACCCTCGTCCCCGGTCAACCCGCAGTCGTAACGGTGGCCGCCTCCGCCCCCGCCCTCCTCAACGCCTGGATTGACTTCAACCGGGACGGCAGTTGGGCCCAGGCCACGGACCACGTCTTTGCGGACGTGCCGCTGGTGGCCGGGGCCAACAACCTCACCTTCCTGGTGCCGGCCAGCACCGTCTGGGGCACGAACCTCATCGCCCGGTTCCGCCTCTGCACCGTCAGCAACCTCACCTACACCGGCTTCGCGCCCGACGGCGAGGTCGAGGATTACGCGGTGCGCACGGAGGACCTGCCGCAGCATGACCTGGGCGACGCGCCGGACAGCAGCAATCACGCCGGCGCCAACATGACTGCCTATCCGAGCGGCGGACCGCCGGGCGTCCTGGCCAGCTTCCCAACCGTTCACGGCGGCGCGGCCGGCCTGCCGCCCTTCGGCCCCCTCCACATGCAGCCGTGGGCCGTGGCTTACCTGGGACGCAACGTCACCGGCGAGTGGGAAGCGGACGTGAATTGGGACCAGGATGTGGTCAACAACATTAACCCGGCAACCGACTGGCCCGACCAGGACGGCGCGGACGATGGCGTGGTCTTCCCGCTCACGCTCCCGCATTGCCGCAAGACGTCATTCAACTTCATCTGCACCGCCACCGCCCCGGCGATGCCACCGCTCTTCGTGAACGTGTGGTTCGATTGGAATCGCGACGGCGACTGGAACGACGTGTTCCAATGCCCGGATGGCACGCCGGCACCCGAGTGGGCGGTTCAGAACCAACCGGTGAACTTCCTGGTCCCGGGCACCTACACCATCGCGACGACGCCCTTCCATTGCTGGCATCCGTCGCTGACCCCGCAGCCCATCTGGATGCGCATCACCTTGTCTGAGGTGCCCGTCCCCGGACCGTTGGGATTCTCCGGCCTGGCGGGTGGCGATGGCCCCCTGCCGCCCAACTCCTATCAGTTCGGCGAGACGGAGGATTACTACATCACCGACTACGACGTGGATGGCGAGCTCGACTTCGGGGACGCGCCCGACCCGACCTATCCCACGCTCCTGGCCAGCAATGGCGCCCGCCACTACATCATCCCGGGCTTCAGCCTTGGTGCGCTGGCGGACGGCGAGCTCAACGGCCTGCCGCATCCGCTGGCCCTCGGCGACGACCTCAACAATCAGCCCGACGAGGACGGCGTGCAGATTGTCACCCCGTGGCTGATTGGCACGCAGGCTTGCGTCAATGTCACGCTGACCTCCGGGCCCGGCGGCGGACGGCTGGACGGCTGGGTGGACCTGAACCAGAACGGGGTGTGGGAGCCCAGCGAGCAGGTCTTCGTGAATCAGCCCCTCGTGCCGGGCCTGAACAGCGGCCTGTGCTTCTCCATCCCCTGCACCGCCAAGCTGGGCACCAACTTCGCCCGCTTCCGCCTTACCAGCGCGGGTCTGGGCGGCCTCGGCCCCACCGGGTTGGCTCAGGACGGCGAAGTCGAGGATTACCTGGTTGTCATTGGACAGCCGCGCCCGACCAACAACATCGTCATCAGCTACATCTCGGTGACGAACCTCGTGTTGAGCGGCACCAACTACCAGGTCGCCACGCTCTATTGGAACGCCCAAGCCTGCATCCACTACCAGTTGCTCCAGACCCTGAGCCTGGGCACCAACAACGGCACTGACATCGTCTGGACTGCCGTCGGGCCGGAGGTCATTGGCCCGGCCAACAGCCAGGCGGTGACCAACCTGGCCGAACCGGCCAGCCAGCGTTATTACCGTATTGTCGCGCCGTGACAGTTGCGGCAAGGGGCAGCCGCCCCGAGCTCTGACTCGGGGCGGCCGCAGGGTTCGGCCACCCCGCGCGGTCGCGGGCCTCCGCCTGCCGGCGACGGCAAGGTGGAGAGTTTCATTCCTCCGCGCCTTCGCGCCACGCTCCCGCTCTTGGGGTGAATCCTCCCGCCTGTTATCGGGCGGGTTTGAATGACTTGTCGGGATAGGGCGGCGGGGAGGGAAGCGGACGGGGATCCTTTTCGATCAGCTCCTGAAGATGTTTGACCGCGGCCTCAAGCTGCGCGTCCTCGCCTTTGAAAGTGGCGTGGGGCAGGTTGTCCACGACAAGGTCCGGGTCCACGCCGTGCCCTTCGATCAGCCAGGTGCCTTCCGGCCCATACACGCCAATTTCCGCCGCGGTGGCCATGCCGTTGTCCACCAGCCAGCGTTGGGCCGAAAGCCAGATTTCGCCTCCCCAGGTCCGGGTGCCGATGACCTTGCCCAGGCCAAGCCGGCGGAACCCCTCGCTGAAGGCCTCGCCATCGCTGGCGGTCCGTTCGTTGCACAGCACCGTGACATGGCCGCGGAAGGCGTACTGCATGTTCCAGTACGGGTCGCCGACGCGCGGCTGCCAGTAAAACCACGCCCGGCGCAGCAGCCGGCCCAGAATCCAGGGATCAATGTTTCCCCCGCGGTTGTTCCGCACGTCAATGATCAGTCCCTGGCGCTGAAACACCGGGAAAAACTCGCGCGTCCACTGCGCCATGTCCGCCGCCCCCATCGCCCGCAGATGCACGTAACCGATGCGGCCTCCGCCCAGCGCCTCGACGCGCTCGCGGCGCGTCAGTTCCCATTCGTCATACCGGAGGCTGCTCTCCCGCTCGGCGGAGATGGGGAATACAATCACCCGCCGTTCCGGTCCGTTGCCGCCGCGTTTCACCTCGAGCAGAACCTGCTTGCCGGCCTGGTTGCGCAGCAGCATCTCCGGATGCGCCACCTCCGCTGTCCGGCGCCCGTTGATGCGGGTGATGACATCCCCCTCGGCGATGTCCACCCCGGGGCGCGCCAGCGGCGACAACTGGTCGGGATAATCCGGGTCGGCCCGGTAAACATGCTCGACCCGCCAGCCTTCCGCCTTGTCATCCCGCACCAGCCGCGCCCCCAGCGACGCGGTCTTGATCTGGTCGGGACCTTCCCGCAGGTCGCCATAGCGCACGGCAATGTGCAGGGTGGAAAGTTCCCCCACCAGCTCGGAAATGACGTCGCTGAGCTCCGCGCGGTCGCTGATTCGCTCCAGCAGGGGCAGGTATTTGGCGTGCATCGCCGGCCAGTCCACCCCGTGCATGCCCTGGTCGTAGAAATAATCGCGCATCATCCGCCACGCCTCGGTGTAAATCTGCCGCCACTCCTCCCGTGGGGTGAGACTGAACGCCCACCCCTCGAGGTTGAACCGGTCCTCGAGTTTCGCCGGCGCGCTGGCCTCGGCGGCCACCACGTGAAAAGCGTCCCCCTTGCGCACCAGCAGCTTCTTGCCATCGGCGCTCTTTTCAAAACTGCGCACGTCCTCCACCAGGGTTTTGGGCTTCGGATTCTTGTTCGTGATCTCGAGCTGCTTGAGATGGGTCTTGGCGTCAAAACCGGTTTCCTGCGCCAGCCAGAGCAGGTGCTTGGCGGTGACGTCCAGGTTCCGATAGTTCCCCGCCGGCGCCGGCGCCTCGAACAACCGCGCCGGCAGTCCCTCGAGGTCAATCTTCACCGTGACCGCCTTGGGTGCTTTCGCGCCCCCTTTGCTTTCGCGGCCGGCTTTCCCGCCCGGCTCCTCCTCCGGGGCGCGGGAATCGTCCGGCGCCTCCTTGTTCTCCGGCGGGTCTTCCCGCTTGCCCTCGGACTCTTCCGCCTGCAGCTCGTCCCGGGGTGCGAACGGCCAGCGCGATCCCTTGACCAAGGCCAGCGCGTAAATCTTCGTGGTTTCGGTGAAGTGCGGCTCGGGCTGGCGCGGCCCCCAGGGACTGGAAACGAGGGTTCGCAATTCGCGGTCGCTCAGGAAATACAGCCATTGGCCGTCCGGGGACCAGGCGGGGCTGAAACTTTCAACCCGGTCGCTGGTCACGGCGACCCGGGTTTGATCGGGCACATAATAAAGGAAAATTCGCTGCACCAGGTTCGACGCGTGGTCCACATAGGCCAGCCACCGGCTGTCCGGCGACCAGGAAAACTCCTCGATGCCCCGGTATCGCGACTGGGCCACCAGCGTGGTCACGCCCGTCTCCATTTCATGCACCCAGAATTTGCGGTCCTTGTCCGCCCACGCCAGCCGCTTGCCGTCCGGCGAGGGCACCCCGGCAAACCGAAAGCGGGTTCCGTTGGTGGTCAGGGCGACTGCCGCCCCCACGCCGTTGGCGGGCAGACGCCAGAACTCCAGCTCGCCGGTTTCATCGGACAACGCCACCAGCGATTTCCCATCGGGCAGAAAACGCGCGTTGCGGTACCTGACATTCGCCTTGCGCGGCACTTCGACAAAGCGGCCCTGCTCCAACGGCGCGACGAACACCTGTCCGCGCGCCGTCAGGACCAGGCGGTCGCCGGTGGGGGACACATGGGCCGAGGTCAGGAAGTCCATCGGCTTTTGCACCCACCGCTCCCGCTGCTGGTCAAAATCCGACGCCAGCCGGATGTCGAGGACGGCATCGGTCCCGGCGGCGAGATCGAGCAGCCGCAGATCGGCCCCGTGCTGATAGACGATGCGGCCCCCGTGCAGCGCCGGGGTCTTGACGTCATAATCCCGGTGCCGCGTCAAGGGCTGGAGGTCGGAGCCATCCGGTTTCATGGACCAGAGGTTCATCACTCCATCGCGATCGCTCGCGAAATAGAGGCGGCCGTTCCAATACATCGGATTCCGGCTGGTCCCCTTGAAATCCGCGGTGAGGGGCTGCGCCTCGGCGTCGCCCTCGGCGAAGCGCCAGAGGTTCTCGACCCAGCCGCCCTGGTAACGTTTGGTGCTGCTGCCCTGTTTGGCCAGGCGGGTGAAAAACAAAGTGTTGGACTCGGGATCGAAGGCGCCCTGGCTGGCTTGCGCCAGCGGCAGCACCCGTTTGGACCCCGTGCGCGGCTCGAGCGTCGCCAACTGCCAGTTGGGCAGGGTGGCAAACCACTCGGTGGTGTACAAAACCTCTCCGCGGGGCGTCCAGCCCGCCACCAGCGCCCGCCCGCCCTCGAACGTCAACCGCGCCGGCAAGCCCCCCGCCAGCGGCATCGTGTAAACCTCCGTGGGGCCCTCATACTCCGCGCTGAACGCGACCATCGCCCCGTCGGGGGAAATCGCCGCGTGCGATTCCATCCCCGGATGCGTTGTCAACCGCTGGGCCACCCCGCCACTGGCCGGCACGCGCCACAAATCCCCCTCCGCCGTGAACACGACGGTATCGCCATGAATCGCCGGAAAACGGTAGTATCCGCGCGGGCTCTCCGCCGCAACGGCCAGGGCAAAAAACAGCCCCGAAAGCATTGCCAACGTCAGTCTCATCAGCTTCATGTTTGCTGCCCAGCATGCCCGACACGGCGACAACAGGTCGAGCCTCCAGTTCTTTCCGATTCATTCGAGGGGGGCGGAAGGCCCGGACGGCGTTTGCAGCCCTTGGAAAGCCGGCTGCCCGGGATGTGATGCCGGGGGGCCGGTCAGGCGAAGCCGCGCGGCCGACAATCAGAGGGGACGGATTTTGTTGTCAAGGCCGACGATGCGCCAGGTGGTGCTGCCGCCCAGGCGCCAGTGGACATAAATCAACTGGATGTTGGCGGCCTGCAACTCAGCCAACGTTGCGGGGGACAAGCCCGGCTCGAGCCGGGGCTCGAAAATGAACTCCTCGCTGAAGTTGTGGTGTCCGGGCCCATAGGTCTGGGAATACGCGTTCGTGAGCACGATGGGGGAGGTCGTCAGACCGGTAATCCGCGTCTCGGCAAACTGCAGCAGCGGCGCGGTGTAAATGATGACCCCTTGCGGCTCTTTTGGCCAATAAAACCTCGTTTGTACGGTCGCCACGTTGGTGCGGACCAGCAGGCGTTCCTGGAGAATGGCCTCCGGGGAAAGCGTGGGGCGCGGTTCCAGCCGAACCGTTTCATTGGTCACCGTGGCGGGCTCGCCCATCCAATCCAAAACCGGCATCGGCGTGGCATAGGCAACGGTGACTTCGCGCGAAAAGTCTCCCTGGGTGAGCACCGGCGGCTGGGCCGCCGGGACGTTGGTGACGAGCGCGGTGGCCAGTTGCCAGGTCCGCCGGCCGTCGCCCGCGCCGGTGGTCCAGTAGTTGACGGTGCCCGCCGGCGCGTTCGACGCGTTGGGCCACGCGCTGAGGCTGCCGCTCAGCGCTTGGACCGCCCCATTCTCCACAAATTCGCAAGTGCCGGTGGTGTAAATGCCGCCCGCCAGGTTGGTGGGGGCCAGCCGGAGATTGGCCGTGTGAAGGTTCCAGACCGATTTGAGCCGGTGGCTGGCAAAGACGTTGTCCCCTTCGGCCTGGCGCACCGTGCAGACCAGCGGCTCGTCCACCAGGAAGGGAATCACGGAGTTGGTCGCGGTGGCTTGCGGCAGCTCGCGCACCTGCTTGACCACCCGCCCCAGGCGCAAGTCCTTCTTGTATTCAAAATCCAGCCGGAAACTGGTTTTGCCCGGGTAAAACTGACGGAAGGCCGCGCCCACGGCCGCAAACAGGTCCATGAAGGCGCGGTAATCGGCGGGCCAGTCCATGACATAATCGCCCAGCGGCAGGAGCGAGGAGTATTGCCGGAGCGTCAAGGACGTGCTGGTGTTGTAACGGAAGGCGCTGACAATCTCGGGCAGCGCGCTGCCGTCCGGGTTGGCCACCGGCACCGCGCCCCACTGTGTCACCAGGTCGCCGCTGAGGTTGGTGCTGTAGGCGGTATGGGAAAACGCCAGCAGGGCGACGCCGTTGGCCAGCTCCTCCTCGTCCGGAAACGAATGGTGGACCAGCACGCCCATCGCCACCCGGGTTTCATCCACCCGGTGCAGCAACCGTTCCAAAAAGGCGTCATCGTTGTAGAAGCTGGCATAGACTTTCTGCAGGGCCCGAAACACCCCGCGCTCGTTCGACTCGGCCGGGTCGCACCAGCAGGGCCCGGCGGTGTCCCCGTCCAGATCATCCTGCAAACATCCGCTGTAACTGTCGTAAAGCCCCGCGCCGGTGAACTGCTCGGCATCCTCGACGTTGGTCGAGCTCCGGAACCGGATTTTTCGGAGCGGATCGAAATGCGGAAGCAAGGCTTCGAGAATCGCCTGGCGCTGAGCGGAGTTGAACGTCGCCGTCCGCGTGAACAGGTTGCGAATCGCGGCCAGGTTGGTTTTGAGCGAGACAATGTCCGGCGGATAGTTTGTGTAGGGGGCCAGGCGCGCGGCGATTTCCTCGCGCAAGGTCCGGCCGCCCGGCAGTTGCTGCTCGAGGAAGGTCTCCCAAAGGTCAAAGGAAAACGCTATCGCCGCCGGACAGTTCGTCGGGATGGCGCGTCGCAGCAGGCCATAATTGGCGGCTTTGCCTCCAAAATACCGGATATCGGCGGGGGTCAGCAGCTCGGTCGAAGCCCAGAGCGCGCCATAGGTTTCGCGGGGCTGAAAGTTCAGCGGCGCCGGGACTTTCAGCGCCAGCATTTCCGCTTCCAGCGCCGGCTCGAGCAGCCCGTCCACGTCCAGGAGCTTGATCTGCGCCACACCCTGGCTGGCCGTCGCCCGCAACAACACTTTGCGGCCGGCCAGCCCCACCGCGCGGGCTTGGTCCGCGGGGTCGGCGAGGTACACAAAGGGCAGGCCGAAGGATTGCGACAAGATCGCTGTGTGGGAGTTCGGCGTGGACGGCGTCAGGGTCACAATCCCGGCGACAATGGGCGTGTCCGCGGGCACCCCATCGGTCAGTAGAATGTCTCCCGGGGCCAGGCGGCCATCGGCGAAAGCGGCTGTGACCTCCCCCGCCGCGAAATACTTCAGACGGCCCACGGCCCAACCGGTGGAATAACAGGGGTTCAGCGTCACCCAACGGTCCAGCGTGCCGACGGGAATTCCGCGCGCCGCAAACTCTTCCGCGCGGGTCCGGGCCACCTCCGCCTGTTCGAACGAGGGCATATAGAGAGCCTGGGCGGCGTTCGAGGCGTAAACCGTCGCGCGCACGAGCTTGTACCACCGTTCAATCTCCTCGGGCGTATAGGGGTCCAGGCCAACAAACTGCACGCCATACTCCGCCGTGGTCGCCAGGGGCGGGTAAAGCACCGCCCCCAGCACGACTTGCTGGTTGGTGCGGCGCAGCGAAACGGCGTCAAAGCTTGCGGGGTCCATGCCCAGGAATGGCGGCAGACGGTGCGTGGCAAAATCGTAATGGAAAAGATACTTCCGGCTGTCCTGGTAATAGATGCGGGCAGGCTCGGCCAGGACCAGCGCAAATTTCACCCACGTCACGCTCTGCACCGCGTTCGACGAGCGAAAGGGCTCGACCGGAAAGAGAATCTGGTTCTTCCAGTCGTCCGTGAGACCGCGGGGCCGGGCGGCCAGCCGGTAGAACCGCCGTGGCCACTCCCCGCTGGCCGCATCCGGATAGTCGAATAAAGCGTTGTGGAACGTGCCGATCGTCTGCCACGATCCCAGGTTCGTGCTTGCTTGCAGCCCCAGCACCGTGTTGCTGTGGAACGTGCTCCTCAACCGCATCCATTCCCCGCCGGTGCCCGGTCCCTGGATTTCCAACCGCGGGGCGGTCGCCTGGGCCAGGGCCATTAGAGTGAAAAGGCACAAACCGAAGGGGGCCGTCCACACAAACCGATCACGGGGTGTTTTCATGGTCTCGTTGGGCCCCAAACAGGGCGCGGGTTCAGGCTTTGCGTTCTGACGCGGAGGCCACGACCCGCCGCCGGCCGCGCCAGACGGCGCCGGCATCCGCACCTCAGTACACCTACTCCCCGCAGGCGGCGGACGCAAGGGGCGAACGGCTGTTTGAGTCAGGGGAGCTTCCTCGCCGGGCCTATTGCGTGCCCCGGCGCGCGTTCCGGCCGCGGCGGTTCTGATTGACCCGGGGGACCGCTTCGGAATCTAATACGCGGAGAACCTGTTGTATGCGAAAACTTGTGCTCGTCGGCGGGGTGGCGGTGGTGCTGGCCGGGTTGGGATTGTGGTTTCTCGGCCGGCCGGCGTATCGTCATTTCAAAGAACGGCGGGCGATGACGCAGGCGCGGGAGTTTGCCGGCAAGGGTGATTTTCGGAACGCGTCCCTGAGCGCGCGGCAGGCCTTGTTGGTCAACCCCCGAAATGCCGATGCCTGCCGTCTCATGGCGGAGTTATCCGAACTCGCACGGTCCACCAACGCGCTGGACTGGCATCGCCGCGTGGCCGAGATTGAACCGACGGCGGAAAACCGGCTGCGCGTGGCGGCGGCGGCGCTGCGTTTTCAGCCCCCCCCGTTCCCGCTCGCCACCGAAATCCTGGAGGAGTTGGCCGGTTCGGCGACCAACCTTGCCGCGTTTCATGTGGTGGCGGCGGAGCGGGCTCTGAAACTCAAACGCATTCCCGAAGCGGCGGCTCATTTCGAGGCGGCCGGCCGCCTCGAGCCGGCCAATGAACAACACCAGCTTAATCTCGCCGTCCTGAACCTGCAGTCCACCCACGCCGCCACCGCCGCCGCCGCCCGCGCCACCCTGGACCGGCTGCGCGCCAGCACCAACCTGGCCGCCGTCGCGTTGCGATGGCTGGTCGGTGAGAGCCTCAAGAATCGCGATTACGCCGCCGCCGAACGCTATTCAAACCAGCTCCTCGAGGACCGCCAGTGTTCCCTGGAAGACCGCTTGCAGCACTTGGGCCTGTTGCGCGAGGGCAATCCCGCCGCCTTCCCCGATGCCTTGGAGGCGGCCAAACGCCACGCTTCGACCAACGCGGCGGAAATCTACGGTCTTTCGGCCTGGATGCTCAGTCATCAGTTGGCCGACCAGGCCCTCGAGTTTCTCGAAAGCTGCCCCGAAGCCGTCCGCAAACGCCAGCCGGTGCCCATGGCGTTCGTGGACGTTTACCTGGCAAAAAAAGACTGGGAAGCCCTCGAAACTTTTCTCCTCGCGGAAAAATGGGGCGAACTGGATTTCATCCGGCTGGCGTTTCTCTCACGCGCGGCCGCCGAACAGGGGCAGACGCAGGCGGCGGACGTGCGCTGGCGCTCGGCCATTCGCGAGGCCGCCGACCGTCTCGGCCCGCTGACGTCGCTTCTGAGCATGGCCACCCAGTGGAAGCGCCAGAAGGCGCGCGAGGAACTGCTGTGGCAGATTACCCAGCGCTTTCCCCGCGAAAAATGGACCCTGCGGGAGCTGGACCGTCTGTATGGAGAAACCGGCAACACGCGCGGCTTGCACAAGCTCTACTCGCATATCGCGGGGTACGACACCAGCAACGTGGTGGCCCAGAACAACCTGGCGGCCACTTCGCTCCTGCTGCGCCTCAACCTCCCGCGCGCTCACGAAATCGCCCGCGACCTCTACCAGCGCCACCCCGAGGACGCCGTCATCACCTCGACCTACGCGTATTCCCTGCATCTTCAGGGCCGCACGCCGGACGCCCTGGCCGCGCTGGACAAACTCCCGCCCCAAGCCCTCGAACAGCCATCGGTCGCCCTCTCCTACGGCTGCCTCCTCTCCGCCGCCGGCCGCACCAACCAGGCCGCCCGGTACCTCGAACTGGCCCGCCACGGCACGCTGCTGCCCGAGGAAAAGCAGTTGCTTGCCGCCGCCGGCGGCGCGTCTTGACAATCTCCGGACCGACTCCAAGCTTCCGGCGCCCTCGCCGTGGATGACCGTCAAGCGGCGGGCCGGGCCGCCGCGCCGGCGCCGCGCTCCAGCATGAGGCTGGCGGCCAGTCCGCTCACAAACGTCACCGTCGAACCGAGCAGCACGTACCACTGCCAGGAGATGCCCAGCCGCAGCCAAACGAACAGCATGAACCCAATGCCCGTCACCACCCCCACCAACGCGCCCCGGGGACCCACCCGGCGGGTCAGCACCCCGAGGAAAAACAAGCCCAGAATGGGACCGTTGGTGAAGGACGCCACCGCCAGCACCGCGTCCACCACCCGCTGCTCCATGCTGATCGCCACAATCGCCACCGCAATCTGGACCCCGCCCCACCCCGCCGTGAACCAGCGCGACACCTTCAAATAGTGCCGGTCCGGCTTGTCCAACCCGAACAGCGGACGGTAAAAGTCGGTCACGGCGCTGGCCGCCAGGGAGTTCAGCGACGAAGCCAGGGTGCTCATGGCGGCTGCGAAAATGGCGGCAATCACCAACCCAATCATGCCATGCGGCAGTTGGGTCACAATAAAGTGGGGAAACACCCGGTCCGGCCGGTTCTGAACCGGCTCGGGGAGGGTCGGGAAGTGGTGATAATAAACAAAAAGCATCAGGCCGATGAGGAGAAAGAGGCCGAACTGGGCCAGAATGGCCGCGCCACTGCTGAGCAGAGCCGCGGCGGCCTGGCGCGGCGTCCGGCTGCACAAGTAGCGTTGCACCATCAACTGGTCGGTGCCGTGGGTGGCGGTGGTCAGAAACGCCCCGCCGATGAGTCCGGCCCAGAAGGTGTAGCTGCGCCCGAGGCTGAAGGTGAAATCGAACACCTGCCATTTGCGGAATTCCTGGCCCACCGCCACCACCTCGCTCCAGCCGCCCGGGATGCCGTTCAAGAGAATGACCGCCGCAAACAGCGCGCCGGCCACGTAAATCACCAACTGAATCAGGTCCGTCCAGATCACCGCCGCCATGCCCCCCAGGTAGGTGTACAGAATCGTCACCGCCCCAATGATCAGAATGGACACCGGATCGGCCCAACCCGTGAGCGCCACCAGCACCAACGCGGTCGCATACAGCCGGATGCCGTCCGCAATCGAACGCGTCACCAAGAACAACGACGCCGCCGTCCGCTTGACCCGCCCGCTGAAACGCCGGTCGAGAATTTGATAAACCGTAAAAAGCTCCCCCTTGAAGTAAAGGGGGAGAAACAGGGCGACGATGACCAGGCGGCCAATCAGGTAACCCATTACCAACTGGAGAAACGTGAAGTTGCCCCCCTCGCCCCGCGCGTTGGCCGCAAACGCAAACGCCGGCACGCTGATAAACGTCACCGTGGACGTCTCGGTGGCCACGATCGAACCCGCCAGGGCCCACCACGGCACGTTCTTGTCCGAGAGAAAATAGTCGCGGATGTTGCGTTGTTTACGCGCGAAATACCACCCCACCCCCATCACCCCCAGCATGTAAACGACAATAATAACCAGGTCCAGCGGATGCAGCTTCATCAGATGTCCGGTCAGTAGAATCGCATCCCGCCCATGTTGGCCAGCCAATTCAGCGGGTCAGACCCGCTCCAACACGGCCAGCTCGTGCAACCGCCGCACCTCCGCCGGGTCCACCTCGCCGGCGTGAAGATTCAACGCATTGGCCGCCCCCGCTGCCGCTCCCCACCGACACGCCGCCCCCAGGTCGTCCCCCCGCAACAACCGCCACGTCAGCGCCGCCGTAAACGCGTCGCCCGAACCAATCGGGTTCACCGCCCGGATGACCGGCGGTGTGATCCGCCAAAAGGCCTTCCCGTCAAACGCCAGGCTCGGCTCCCGGCCGGCGGTCACCACCACGCGCTGCGCCCCGCGCTCCCCCATCTCCCGCATGGCCCTCATCACGTCCCGCTCATCCCCCAGCTCCCGGCCCACGGTCGCCGCCAGCTCCGGGCGGTTGGGCTTCACCAGCCCCGGCCGGACCTTCAACGCCTCCAGCAGCGGATCGCCCTTCACGTCCAGCACCGTCAGCGCCCCGGCCCCGTGCCCCAGCTCCACGCACTCGCGATAAAAACCCACCGGGCCCCGCGGCGTCATCGTGCCGGACACAATCACCGCCCGGCAGCCCCCCACGCGCTTGCGCACCACACTCCGCAGCCGCTCGTAATCCGCCTCGCCCACGGGCCGGCTTTCCTCGACCAGCTCGGTGATGGTGCCTCCCGCCTGGTCAATCACCGTGATGCACTGGCGGGTCGGCGCCGCCACCGAAACGAAATCCAGCACCACTCCCCTTGCCGCCAGCGCCGTTCGCACCGACTCGCCATGGACGCCTCCCAGAAAACCCGTCGCAATCGGAGTCTCGCCCAAGGCCCGCAGCACTTTGGCCACATTCACTGATTTGCCCGCCACGCCGTCGGCGGTCTCGACGGCGCGATTGACCGTGTCCAGATGCAACTGGCGGAACACCATCGCGCGTTGAGCCGCCGGCGTCGGTCCAATGCACAAAATCATGCCGCCAAACTGCTTGCCGCCGCCGCCTTTGGCGACAAGAAAATGCCCCGGCGGCGATAATCAGGCCCCGGGGCAGGCTGAAAGAGGGGAAATTGGACCGAAACTAGAAAGTCTGCGAGTAAGCCAACGTGGCCAGTTGCGCCTCGGCCTGGCGGGAAAGACCGGTGAAGACCATGGATACATGGTACCCGGCGTGTTTGTTGCCCGTGCAGGAAATCACCACGCCGCTGCAATGAAGGCGCGCCTCATTCCGCGCCGATTGCAGCGTCAGTGTCATCTCGGTCCAGGGCGAAAAAGGGGTGGCACTGCGAAACTCGATGCCGTTGCGATGGAAGATGATGGAATCAGGGGAAAGATTCAGCCGGCTCTGTCGTGCTTCGACCGTCACAGGATGGAGGGAGCCCGCGGAATCAGCTTTTCTCGCACTCATACAACAATATCAAGCTAGCACAGGCCGGATAAAGGTCAATTCATCTTTCACCAATTGAAAGAATGCTAACCCGGATAATGCGGATTACTAATAATTGCGTCTGCCCCCGCGCGGGGGCAGGGTTCGCCGGCGGCTTTCCTCCGCGGGGCGCGCCGGCCAGCGCCGCGGGGACCGCCCCCGCGGAGTTACCATTCGATCAGGGCGGATCCCCAGGTCAAACCGCCGCCGAAGGCCAGCAGCAGGATCAAGTCGCCGCGGTGGAAGCGGCCGGAGTGGACGGCTTCATCGAGGGCGATGCCGACCGAGGCGGCGGAGGTGTTGCCGTATTTGTGAAGGTTGGTGAACATCTGCTCGGGGGAGGCGCCCAGGCGCTCGCCGACCGCTTCGATGATGCGGCGGTTGGCCTGGTGGGGAATGATGCACTTGATGCGGGAGATATCCACCTCGCAGCGGCGCATGGCTTCCTCCGCGGCCACCTGCATGGCTTGCACGGCGTTCTTGAAGGTTTCCTTGCCCTCCATTCGCAGGTAATGCATGCGCGCGGCCACCGACTCCGCCGTGGCCGGGCAGCGGCTGCCGCCGCCGGCGACGAACAGCAAATCGGCCTTGCGCCCGTCGGCGCCCATGACCGCGGTGAGCAGCCCGTGGGAGCCCGGCCGGTTCTGGAGGACGGCCGCGCCCGCGCCGTCGCCGAACAGCACGCAGGTGTTCCGGTCCTGCCAATCCACGATGGAGGAGAGTTTTTCGGCGCCAATGACCAGCACCGTGTCGTAAGTGCGGGACATGATGAACTGCTGGGCCACCTCCAGCGCGTAAATAAAGCCGGAACAGGCGGCTTCCAAATCGAACGCCGCCGCGCGCCAGGCGCCAAGGTTCCGCTGGACCAGCGCCGCGGTGGAGGGGAAGGGCATGTCCGGCGTGATGGTTGCCACGATGATCAGCTCGACGTCCTCGCTGTTGACTCCCGCGTCCTTGAGCGCCCGCCGCGCCGCCTGCGTGGCGAGGTCCGACGTGAATTCGTTGTCGGCGGCGATCCGCCGCTGTTTGATTCCCGTCCGGGTGGTGATCCACTCATCGCTGGTATCCACCATCTTCTCGAGGTCGGCGTTGGTGAGAATGCGGGAAGGCACGTAAGAGCCCACGCCGGTGATGGAGCAGCTTCGGCCCTGGAAATTATAGCGGGCGCGAGGATTTTTGAATTTCGGAGTGTGCAAGGGACTCATAAGGGAGCAGCAGGGGCAGCCGCCAGTTCCGGGGTGGCCAGGCGCTCGTTGGCCCGGGCGATGTCGCGTTCGATGATTTCGTTGACGTGGTGCTGAAGGTTTTCCGTCAGCACCCGGATGGCATTGGTGATGGCCCGCTCGCGGGCGGAAGCATGGGCTTTGAGAACGCTGCCGCGGAAGCCCAGCAGCGGGGCGCCCCCGCCCACTTCGGGGTCCATGCGGCGCTTGATCGCGCGGAAGGCGTTTCGCGCCAGCAACGCCCCCAACTGGCGGCGCGCGCTTGCCTTCAGCTCCCGCCGCAGCATGCCAAACAGCGCCGTGGCCAGGCTCTCACAAGTCTTGAGCACGATGTTGCCCACGAAACCGTCGCAGACCACCACGTCCACATCGTTCTCGAAGAGGTTGTGGCCCTCGACGTTGCCGATGAAGTTGAGGTCCAGCCGGCGGCAGAGTTGAAAGGCCTGCAGCGTCAGCTCATTGCCCTTGGAATCCTCGGTGCCGATGCTCAGAATGCCCACGCGCGGGCGCGTCACATGCAGAATCTCCCGGGCGTAAACGCTGCCCATCACGGCGAACTGGGCCAGGTGGATCGGCTTGCATTCGATGTTGGCCCCGGCGTCCATCAGCACAAAATGGTGATGCGGCGTCGGAATCAGCGTCGCGATGCCGCCCCGGTCCACGCCCGGAATGCGGCCGAGTTTGAAGGTGGCCGCCGCGAAAATGCCCCCCGTGTTGCCCAGCGACAACACCCCGTCGGCTTTCCCCTCGCTGACCAGCTCCATCGCCCGCACGATCGAGGCATCCCGCTTCCGCCGCACCGCCGCCACCGGCTTGTCTTCCATCGTCAGCACTTCGCTGGCGTGGACCACCCGCACGCGATGGTCGCGGAAGCCGCCTGGAGGCAGCGCGGCGTGAATCTCTTCCCGTTTGCCAACCAGGAAAAGCGTGGCTATCGAGGGGGTCTCTTCCAGGGCGCGCTTGACGCCTTCAATGACGACCCCGCAGCCGTGGTCGCCACCCATTACATCCACTGCGATTCGCATAGATGCATCGCACGGGGGCCGCAGCCCACGCTCTGGATCGCCGGATCAGGCCCCGGCCGTCACCGTCAGCACCTGGCGCCCCCGGTAGTAGCCGCACGCCGGGCAAACCCGGTGCGGCACATAAGGGGCGGCACACTGCGGACAGGTGCTCAACTGGGGCAGCTTCATCACGCTGTTGTAGGCGCGACGCATCCGCTGACGGCTCTTCGAAGGTTTTCGTTTCGGGACGCCCATATATTGTCAAAATCGTTCTAGAATTTCAGTTTGTTCAGTTCCGCCCAGGCTGATTCACTGCCCGGCGACGCATTCGCGGACTCCGCCCGCCTGCCTTTGCCTTCAGGGCCCGCAAGCAGGCCGCCGCACTCCGGATCACACAACGGATGTTGCGGAAAGCCGAGGAGAATATCTTCCCGCAGATAAGGCGTCAAGTCCACGCAATCATTGTTTACCACCACGGCTTCCTCGCCCTCGAACGGCAAATCCAGCACCCACGGATCCAGAACAACTTGATAATCAAACGTTTCCAAACAACGCACACAATCGCACGTAATCGGCAGCGCCAGCTTCCCCGAAACCAGCAACCCTCCCTCCGTTTTCTCCACCTCCAGTTGGTATCTCAGCGGCAGTTTCAGGCGAATTACCTCGTCCAGCGTCTGAATATCCAGCTCCGCCAGGGATAATTCTCCCTCGAGTTTCAGGCTGTGCGCCTCTAAATGGCGCAGATTTACGTTCAGTGGCATAAGGCTCCGATTTCTAGGCCGGTCGTTGGCGCAACTTCGCCAGCAACGCCGTCCGCACGTGGGCCGGCACAAACGCGGTGACGTCCCCCCCCAAACTCGCAATCTCCTTTACGATGCGGGAACTGAGGAAGGTATAGGCATCCTTGGGCATCATAAAAATCGTCTCGATGCGCTCGTTCAACTTACGATTCATCAAGGCGAGCTGGAATTCAAATTCAAAGTCGGAAACCGCGCGCAAGCCGCGGATAACCGCCTGGGCGGACTGGCGTTGCGCATAGTCCATCAGCAAGCCCTCGAACGAGTCTGCTCTCACGTTCGGCAGGCGCCGCACGGCCCGCTCGACCATGCGTTTGCGCTCCTCCAGGGTGAACAAGGGGTGTTTGCTTTCGTTGCGCGCCACCGCCACCACCACCCGGTCGAACAACTTGGCCGCCCGCTGGATGACATCCAGGTGGCCGTTGGTCAGGGGGTCGAAACTGCCGGGGTAAATCGCCGTTCGCATCATCCCCACCCTACCAAGCCGCGACCCGGCTCACAAATGAGAAAAATCCCTCCCTCCAAAAACGCATTGCCGGGGACCCAATCGCCCCCGGCAACACCCCCCGGAAAACCGCTTTCCTTAAACCGCCACCGGCGCCGGCCTCAGGCGGCGACCTCGGCCAGCACCATCTCGGGAAACGGGATCATCCCGTTTAGAATCGCGAACTTGGTCAAACCGGCCACGCTGTGGATGTTGAGTTTGCGCATGAGCCGCTCGCGATGGGTTTCGACGGTGCGGGTTCCGATGTCCAGGCGGCAGGCAATTTCCTTGTTTGAAAGCCCCTCCGCGATGCCCGTCAGAATATCGCGCTCGCGGTTGCTCAACTCGGGCGCCCCGGTCCCCGCGGAGCGGCGCACGAAATGGTTCATCGCCACATGGGCGACCCGCGGGCTGAAATACACCTCCCCGCCCTGCACCCGTTGAATGGCTTGAACGATTTCCTCGGCGGGGGCCTCCTTCAGCACATAGCCCCGCGCCCCGGAACGCAACACCCGCAGGACACACTCCGCCGAGTTGTGCGTCGAAAGCAGCAGCACCTTGGTCCGGGGCAGCTCCTTTTGCAGCGACTCGGTGGCCGCCAGCCCGCTGAGGCGCGGCATGTTCAAGTCCATCAACACCACGTCCGGCGCCAATTGCCGCGCCAAATCCAAGGCTTCCTTTCCGTCCCGCGCCTCCCCCACCAGCTCAAACTCGGGCTGGCTCGAGAGGCACAGGGCGAGCCCCTTTCTGACGACGGGATGATCATCCGCCACCAGCACCCGAATGCGGGCGCCGGGCGAGGCGCAGGGGGATTTGGCCGCGCCGTGGTGAGACGCCGGTTTTCCCGCGCAAGCGGCGCGCGCCGAAGCCTGCGAGGGTTTGGATTCCTTTCCAGCCGATTGATTGAGAATTCGTCGATCCATAATCTGAGGGCAGTGTGCCGCCCGGCCTGGGGTCTCGCCATACAGGGAATCTCTGGAACGCCCTCCCGGGAACGCCCCGGGGGGTGGCGCCGTGCAACCTTGTTCGCCTGCTGGTGTTGGCCTATGGTGAACGGCGATTGGCTGGTCTGCGCCGCATGTCGAGTGAACTGGAACCGGATGCCGCCCTGATGATACGGGTCAAACAGGGTGATTGGGAGGCTTTTGCCGCATTGGTGGACAAGTACAAGCAGCCGGTCATGAACCTGGCCTGCCGCATGGTTCATGATCCCACCGAGGCTGAGGACCTGGCCCAAAACGTCTTCCTCCAGGTCTTCAAGTCCGCCGATCGCTACGCCGTTTCCTCCAAATTCTCCACCTGGCTCTTCACCATCGCCCGCAACCTTTGCCTCAACGAAATCCGCCGCCGCTCCCGCCACCCGGCCGATTCCCTCGATGCCGCCCGCGCGGACCACGAAGACCAACCCCTCCATCAATACGAAGACGGCAAAACCTCCGCGCCGCCCGACCGCCTCCTGCACAGCGAACTCGAACAAAAAATCGAGGAGGCGCTCGCCGCCTTGCCGGAAAATCAGCGCCTCGCGGTGGCGCTGTGCCGGCAGGAAGACCTCAGTTACGAGGATATCGCGCGCGTGCTGGGCTGTTCGCTTTCGGCCACCAAGTCGTTGATTCACCGGGGCCGGGAAACCCTCAAACAGAAATTGAAACCTTATCTGCGCACCGGCGTCTGGCGCGAACCGCAATGAACGCAACTTTCCCATCCAACCGGTTTTTTAACAGGAGACGTGTATGAACCAGCAGTCCGTTTACCATCAACTCCTTGAGCGGAGCTGGCGCCGGCCCCTGACGCCACCCGAGCAGGCCGAATTGCGCGCCTGGCTCGAGGCGCACCCGGAGTGCCGGGCCGGCTGGGAGACGGAGGCAGCCTTGAACCAGGCGTTGCGGCGCCTCCCCGAGCCGCCCGTCTCGAGCAATTTCACCGCCCGGGTGCTCCAGGCCGCCCGGCGGGAAGCGGCGGCCGCCGCCGGTCGGGGCCGGCAAAGTCCGGCCCGATGGCTTGCCCTCCTTCGCGAGCGCTGGTCGCCCGTGCGCTGGCTGCCGGCAACGGCACTGGCCGCGGTGCTGGTCGCCGCCGGTCTGTTTTCCTATCACCGTTTCAACTTCAACAAGCACCAGGCCATGGCCCAGAGCCTGGCGGCGGTGGCCGAAATCACTTCGCTGCCCAGCCCGGCCATCCTCAAGGATTTCGACGCCATTCTGGCCTTGGATAACGCCCCCCCGGCTGACGAAGAACTCCTGGCCCTGTTCCAATGAGTCCCTGGCGCCAGATTGCCGGCGCCGCTCTGGCCGCGCTCGTGCTTCTCCCGGGATTCGGTTCCCGTGCGGAGCCGGCCGCAACCGGCGCGGGGGCGCCTCCCCCGCTCCCGGCCGCGCCGCTCCCCCTTCCTCCTCCCCCGCGGTCCCCCGTGGACTTGTTTCGGGAGTTGCTCGCGATGACCCCGGCCGAGCGGCGCGCGCACCTCACCAACCGCCCCCCCGCCAGCCAGAAACTCATCCTCGCCAAACTGCGCGAATACGAATCCATGCGGCCCGATGTGCGCGAACTCCGCCTCCAGGCCACTGAACTCCGCTGGTATCTGCTCCCGCTCATGAGCCTGCCGGCCACCAACCGCCCCTCCCAGTTGGCCCTGATTCCCCCCGAGTTCCGCGACCGCGTCGAGGCGCGCCTGCGGATGTGGGACCAGCTCGACCCCGCCGTGCAAAAGGAATTACTTGACAACGAAGCCGCCATCCGCCACTTCTCCGAGCTGGAAGGCAGCTCCGACGAGCAGCGGCGCCGCCTCCTCGAGGGCATGTCCGAGGCGCGCCGGAAAAAGCTCCAGGCAGGAATTGATCAGTGGCAGGCCCTGCCCGAAACCCAGCGCCGGCAGATCACCGCCCGCTTCAACCAGTTCTTCGACCTCACCCCCGCCGAAAAGCAGAAGGCGCTTAACATCCTGTCGGACGCCGAACGGCGGCAGATTGACAAAACCCTCCGCGCCTATGGCACCCTCGGGCCCCAGGAGCGCGCCCTCTGCCTCCAGTCCTTCGAGAAGTTCACGCGCCTCAGCCTCGAGGAGCGCCAGAAGTTCCTCAAGAACGCCGAGCGCTGGAAGCTCATGACGCCGGACGAGCGCCAGGCGTGGCGCGACCTGGTTGCCCGCCTCTCGAACCTGCCACCGCTGCCCCCCGGTTTTCACGATCCGCCGCCCCTCCCGGGGCCGCCTCCGCCCATGCCGGGCCGGCGCACGCTGGCGGTTACCAATCGCAACTAACCGCCCGGGCCTGCGGCCGAGGCGATTCCGTCTCTCCGACGGGCGCAGGGACTGCCGCCACCCCTGGCTTGAACCTGCCCCCCCCGGGAACCCACGGCCTCGGCCCCCGGCCAGGGATTGCGTGAACGGGGGCGGCGCCGCCGGGGCCAGTCTGCAACGCCAATCGCCGCCCCGCGTCTTTTGCGCCTTGGACAATTCCCCTGAATCCCGTATGGTGCGCCGACTTTTTATATGGCAAACGCGACACGTCAACTGGACCCAACGCCGGCGGAGTTGGGCTATGCCATGCCCGCGGAGTGGGAGAAGCATGAGGCCACCTGGCTGGGCTGGCCGCATAACCCGACTGACTGGCCCGACAAGCTGGACACCATCCGCTGGGTTTACGGCGAGATGGTGCGCAAAATCGCGCCCGGCGAGCGGGTGCGAATCCTGGTGCGAAACGCCGCCGAGCAGCAACTGGCCCGGCGCTATCTCCAGCGCGCGGGGGCGGACCTGCGCCGCGTGCAATTCATCGTCCACCCCACCAACCGGGGCTGGACCCGCGACAGCGGCCCGATCTTTGTGCGCCGCCGGGTCAAGGGCCGCTCGGACACGGCCATTGTCCACTTTCATTTCAACGCGTGGGCGAAGTATCCCGACTGGCAGAAGGACCGGCGCGTGCCCGAAACCGCCGCCCGCCTCTTGCGCAAACGGCTCTTCCACGCCGAATGCCGCGGCCGGGACTTCGTCATTGAAGGCGGCGGCATTGAAGTCAACGGCGCCGGAACGCTGCTCACCACGGAGGAATGTTATCTCGATCCGAAGGTGCAGGTGCGCAACCCCGGCCTCGGCCGCGGCGAGATCGAAGACACGCTCAAGCGGTACCTGGGGGTGACCAACGTGCAGTGGCTGGTCGCCGGGCCGGTCGGGGACGACACCCACGGCCATATTGACGACATCTGCCGCTTCGTGAACCGCAAAACCGTCGTGCTCATCCGCGAAACCAACCGCAAGGACATCAACCACCGGCCGCTGGCGGAGAATTGGGAACGCATTCAGGACGTGCGGCTCGAGGATGGCTCGAAACCGGAGGTGGTCCCGCTGCCCATGCCGGCGCCGATTTATTTTGACGGGTACCGGCTGCCCGCCAGCTACGCCAATTTCTATATCGCCAACGCCGCGGTGATTGTCCCCACCTTCAACGACCCGAACGACCGGGTGGCCCTGGGCATTCTGGCGGAACTGTTTCCCGACCGGCCGGTGGTCGGCATCCACGCCGTGGACCTGGTGCTCGGCTTCGGCAGCCTGCACTGTCTCACCCAGCAGCAACCGGCCTGAGACCTCACCGCAGGACCGGCCAGGTGCCCGCCAGGCGGTCGGGCAGGCCGCGGCCCCGGTTGGCGCGCTTGACAGCCCCTCTCATTCCCACCACTCTGCACCTGCAGGACCACGTGAGCAGGACACCGCACCATCGCCGGCTGCTTCGCCGGACGCGACAGGCCGCCCTTCGCCGGCTGGCCGTAATCTTGTTCGGCCTGGCGTGCGCCGCCATTCCCCTTCATCCGCTTCCGGCGGCCGACCCCGCAGCGTCCGCGCCGGCGCCGACGGTCGAAGAAACCAACGCCACCGATGCCCTGCGCAGCTACCTCCAGTTGCAGGAACAACTCCATGCCACCCAGCTTGCGGTCGAACGCAGCCGCAAGGACGCCGAGCAGGCCGCGGCCGAAACCGCCCGGGTGCTGGGCACCCGCCTGGCGGCCATCGAGGAAACCCTCGAACGTCAGCGCGGCCGCGAGTTGGAAGCCATTCAGGATTCCAACCGCCTCCTGCTGGGCATTGCCGTTGTATTCGCCACGGCGGGCTTCCTGGCCATGTCGCTCATGGTCTTTTTCCAGTGGCGCGCCGTGGACCGCCTGGCGGCGTTCGCCGCCGGCCTGACCCCGGCCGGCCCAGGGGAACGTCGCCGGCCGCTGGCCGCCTTGGAAGCCGGCGAAACCCAGGTCGTGAGCGTTGGCGCCGCCGGGCAATCCAATGCCCGCTTGCTGGGCGCGCTGGAACGCCTGGAACAACGCATTCACGAACTTGAACATGCCACCCGCGCTCCGTTGAACGCTCCCGCTCCCGGCGGGGACGGTTCCAACGGCTCCGCCTCCGCCAGACGCGAGGCCAACGGCGCCTCGCCCGCGCCCAAACTCGCCGAACTGCTCGAGCAGGGACAGGCTTGCCTGGATGCGGACAAACCCGAAGCCGCGCTGACGTGCCTGGAGGAACTGTTGTCCCTCGAACCCGGTCACGCCGAGGCCTGGGTCAAGAAAGGCGCGGCGCTGGAACGGCTCGGCCGGCTGGACGACGCCCTCCAATGCTACGACCGGGCCATCGCCCGCGATGCGTCCCTCACCATTGCCTACCTGCACAAAGGCGGCCTTTACAACCGGCTCGAACGCTTCGATGACGCCCTCGCCTGTTACGAGCAGGCGCTCCACACTCAGGAGAAGCGGACCGCCTAACCCCCCCGCCCATGCCCCCCTCAAGTTTTCCGCAGCGCAAAGTTCTGGTCGTGGACGACGAAGCTCTCGTTTGCGAGGCCGTCAAGATGATGCTTCAGTTCGACGGCCACCAGGTGGTCACCGCGGCCAGCGGCCGGGAAGCCTTGGAGATTCTGGAGCGCGAAAAATTCGACGTGGTCATCACCGACTTCGCGATGCCTGGGATGAAAGGCGATGAGCTGGCTGCAGCCATCAAAGCCCGAAACCCGGCGCAACCCGTGGTCATGATCACCGCCTACGTGGAAATGCTCCCCAAGCCGCTGCCCGGCGTGGACTTCCTCATCAGCAAACCCTTCCTCTTGGAAAACCTCCGCGAAGCCATCATCAAGGTCTCGCCCTCGCCAAAAACCGATTAAACAACGGGGGGCTCCAGCGGCATCTTTTTCGCGAACTTCGCGCCGTCCGGGTCAAGACCGTACTTTTCCCTCACCCAAGTTCAGTATTTTCCCCGCTTGTTGTTCCGCCGCAATTTCCGCATAACTCCTTTGAAGCGAATGAGCTTAAAGTGGTCTCTTAGCGAAGCCAGCCCGCTGCCGCAGGGCGCTGCCGAGGCGGCGCTGCCCGCGGCCGGCGACCGGCGCTCGGTTTGGCGGCAACTGGGCCAGTTTGCCCTCGTTGGCGTGCTGGCGTTTGCCAGCTACCTCTTCATCAGCCATTTCTTCCTGCAATCCGTCCGGGTGGTGGGCATCAGCATGGCTCCCACCCTGCACGACGCCGATCGCTACCTGCTCAACCGCTGGGTCTTCCACCTCCGCGACCCGCGCCCCGCCGATATTGTCGTCCTCCGCGACCCCTTGGACCACGGGTGTTCCGTCAAACGCGTGATTGCCGTCCCCGGCGACACCGTTTACCTCCGGGACGGCATCCTCTACGTCAACGGCAAGCGCATGGAAGAACCTTACCTCGTGCCGGGCACTGCCACCTTCACCATGAGCCGTTCCAACGACCAGATTTTCCGCTGCGCCAAAGACGAATACTTCGTTCTGGGCGACAATCGAAATAACTCCGTGGACAGCCGTCAGTACGGACCCGTCCCTCGCTGGCGCATTCTCGGTCTGATCGTCCACTGACCCCGGCGACGGCGCCGACCCCTCTGTCGGGAAACGTCAAACCCGCTCTTCCGAGCCGGGGGTTCTACCCGCCACCCGGCTCCGCAAAGAATCAGGTCAGCACGATCTTGTCCCCTTCCTTCAGGGTGACGATCGCCTTTTTCCAATTCGAGGAACGGCCGGCCTGCGCCGTCCGCTGGCGGCGCAGTTTGCCCCGCACATTCAGCGTGTTGACCCGAACGACTTTGACCTTGAACAACTCCTGGACCGCCTGGCGAATCTGGGTCTTGTTGGCCCGGCAGTCGGCGACCACCGTGTACTGGTTGTACTGTTCGCCCTGCCGCGTGCCCTTTTCAGTCAGCCGCACCGTTTTGATGATCTCAAAAGTGTTCATACTACTTCTTCTCCTCCGCCTGCTCCGGCGCCAGACGCTTTTCAAGCTGCTCGAAAGCGGCGCGGGTGAAGACCAGCTTGTCCGGCCGGAGCACATCGTAAGTGTTGACGGATTCGCCGGTCGCCAGGGCCACGTTGGGCAGGTTCCGCGAAGCCAGCGTCAGGTTGCGGTCGGGAGCCGCCGCAACCACCAGCGTGGTGCCCTTGAGATCAAGCGCTTTTAACACCGCCTGAAACTCCTTGGTCTTCGGCGAAGCCAGCTTCAGCTCGTCCACGACCACCACATCGCCGGCGCGCAGCCGTTCGCTGACGGCTTTCCGGAGCGCCAACTGCCGCGTCTTGCGGGTCACTTTCTTGCTGAAATCACGCGGCTTGGGTCCAAAAACCACTCCGCCGCCCCGCCACAGGGGGGATTGGAACGAGCCGGCGCGAGCCCGCCCGGTGCCTTTCTGCCGCCAGGGCTTCTTGCCGGTGCCGGCCACTTCGCCCATGGTCTTGGTGCAGGCCGTGCCCATGCGCTGGGCCGCCTGGTAGGCCACCACCACATCGTGAACCGCCTGCGTGCCCTTGCCGTTTTCAACCAGCGGGAAAGCCACTTCCAGCTCGCCCTGTTGGTTGCCTTTAATGTCTCGAATCGTCAGCTTCATGGCGTTGGATTACTTCTTCTTGCTCTTGGCCTTCTCCACGTTCTCGGGCCGCTCGGCATGCGGTTTCCAGCCCTTCGGGCGCTTCTTCGATTCGCGAATGATGACGTAATCGCCCTTCGCCCCGGGAATCGCCCCTTTGATCAACAGCAGATTCTCCTCCGCCCGAACCTGCATCACCTGCAGGTTTTGCACCGTGCGGCGCACCTGGCCCATGTGGCCCGGCATCCGCATGCCCCGCATCACCGTGCCTGGAAACAGGCGTTGCCCAATCGCCCCGGAGCGGCGATGCCAGCCCTTGGCGCCGTGCGTGCTGTCGCCGCCGGCAAAACGGTGGCGCTTGACCACGCCTTCAAAGCCGCGGCCCTTGGTCAGCCCAATCGCGTCCACGTAATCGCCCGCCTCGAACAGCGCCGCGCCCACCACGTCGCCCGGTTTCACTTCCTTCGAAAAATTGCGAAACTCGCGGATGCGTTTCACCGGCTGGCCGTTGAACTTCTTGATGTGGCCCGCCAGCGGCTTGGTCAGCCGCTGTTCCTTCTGGTCGTCAAAGCCCAACTGCACGGCGTTGTAGCCGTCGCTTTGCTGGGTCTTGCATTGCAGCACGCGGTTCGGCCCGGCCAGCACCACGGTCACCGCGGTGGCCACGCCCTTGGCATCATAAACACGCGTCTGCCCAAGCTTTTTTCCTAAAATTCCGACTGGCATAATCTGATAGCAGTTAAATCGTTTGCGGTTGCGTTCGAAAACCGCCTGGCGCCTTGCCGCCAGGCCGGGCCTCGACCCACCTTCCCTAAATCTTGATGGTGATGTCCACCCCCGCCGGCAGATTGAGCTTCTTCAGCTCGTCCACCGTCTTGGCCGTGGGTTCAATGATGTCAATCAGCCGCTTGTGCGTCCGTTGCTCGAAAGTTTCCTGTGATTTCTTGTCCGCGTGCGGGGAACGCTGCACGGTAAACCGCTCGATGCGGGTGGGCAGCGGGATGGGGCCGGCGACTCGCGCCCCGGTGCGTTTGACCGTGTCGGCGATTTCGCGGGCGGATTGGTCTATGACCCGGTGGTCATAGGCCTTCAGTCGGATACGAATGCGTTGTCCAGCCATACAAAGAACAATTGTCTGTTAATGGTTTTGCTCTAATCTCCGCCGCCGGCATCCGGCAACGGAGGGCGGAATATAGCAAAAGCCCTCCCCTGTGCAATAGCTTTCTTGATTTTTTTTGGGGCCGCTCCGACGTTCGGCGCGGTCCCGTCCGACCACGTCACCATTGCCGGTTCGCCCGGCGCGTTGCAGCCGTAATCGGTCAGGACAAGGCGCGCTCACACGCGCCGGGTGAGCCGCCCGGTCGAATCGCAACTCCAGGCCGGGTCGGAGGCGCCCGGCTGGTGGGTGTCCCAGTCGTGATCCGTCTTGCCCTCCGGCAGCCCCCGCTGCGGTTCGCACTGCCAGAACCCCGGACGGGGTTCCAGAGAGTGGCCCGGGTCAGCGAGGCACCAGCGCGTTCCCGCTGACTGACACTTGGCCGGTGGCCGCAACCGTGATGTTCGCCCAGACCGGCCGCCGGCTGCGGCCCAGCCCCGCTTCCTCAAGCGGACCTTTCCTGTGCGTCACGAACACCATGTCAAATCTACACCGCTCATTCAATCCGATCCGGCCCCGCAGCCGGGCGGCGGAACGTCCCGACCCCTCGGGAGTGGCCGACCTTCCTCCACCGCGGCCTGAGCGGTGCAAAATTCTTTCACACCTTTTGGCGGGACAGCCGGCCGTTCCCTTAGCCACTGCTCCTCTCCCCTTTAATAGGTGCGTAACAAAACCATGTCCCCAAGAGCGCAAACAAAACCCCGCTCCACAGTTCGTCCGAAAGGTTAATAGCCACAGCAGGCTGGAAGATTGGGATTTCGTCACGCATCCACAAACCAACGCGATAACCTCTCGCAAAAACGGGATTAAACGAACGCATTGCATGGCCAAGTAATTGCCCCTCCCTCTCGATGGCTACCTTCACGATTCGGCCACTGTCTTCCTGCCACTTCGACGGAAACTTTAGGCCAAGTTCAATCCGATTTGAAA
>JARKQH010000127.1 GCA_029974925.1 Verrucomicrobiota bacterium | reverse complement strand
AATAACCTCCTGGATTATGTTCCGGACGGGATGTTTACCGTGGACGCGGACTGGCGGGTCACCTCGTTCAATCGCGCTGCGGAACAGATCACCGGCATCCGGCGGGCGGAAGCCCTGGGGCGGCCGTGTTGCGACGTGTTTCGGGCGAGCATTTGTGAAAACGCGTGCGCGCTGCGGCAGACCCTGCGCACCGGCCGGCCGGTGCTGAACAAGGTGGTTTACATTGTGGACGCGCGGGGTCAGAAGATTCCGATCAGCATTTCGACGGCGGTGTTGAAGGATGAGCGGGGGCGGGTGATTGGCGGGGTGGAGAGCTTTCGCGATTTGCGGCTGGTGGAGCAGCTTCACCGGGAGCTGCAGCAGCAGAATTCCTTTTCCGACATCATCGGGCGGAGCGCCGCGATGCGGCAGCTATTTGAGATTCTGCCGCAGGTGGCGGAAAGCGAGGCGACGGTGCTGATTGAAGGGGCCAGCGGGACGGGCAAGGAGCTGGTGGCCCGGGCGTTGCACAATCTGTCGCGGCGGGCCAAGCATCCGTTCGTCGCGGTCAACTGCGGGGCGCTGCCGGACACGTTGCTGGAATCGGAGTTGTTCGGGTACAAGGCCGGGGCGTTCACGGACGCGCGGCGGGACAAGCCGGGCCGGTTTGCGCTGGCGGAGGGGGGCACAATTTTTCTTGATGAAATCGGGGACATTTCCGCCGCCATGCAGACGCGGCTTTTGCGGGTGTTGCAGGAACGGACCTATGAACCGCTGGGCTCGGTCGAGCCGGTCAAAGCCAATGTCCGGGTGATTGCCGCGACGAACCGGAACCTGCGGGAACGGGTCGAGCAGGGCCATTTCCGCGAAGACCTGTTCTACCGCATTCACATTGTGCGGCTCGAGCTGCCCGGGTTGCGGCAGCGGCGGGAGGACATTCCGCTGTTGGTGGATCATTTCATTGCCCGCTTCAACCGGCTCAAAGGAAAGGACATCGCGGGTGTGTCCGATGAAGTGCTGGCGCGGTTGATGGAGTATGATTTTCCCGGCAACATTCGCGAGCTGGAGAACATCATCGAACATGCCTTTGTGCTGTGCCGGGGCGGGCTGATCGAGACCCGACATTTGCCGCCGTCGCTGCGGACGGCGGGCGGGGCGGACGCTTCGCTGCCCGGGGGACGCCCCATGACCCTGGCGGCGATGGAACAGCTCCTGATCACCAACGCCCTGCACCGCAACAACGGCAACCGCAGGAAGGCGGCCGCGGAGCTGGGCATTGACCCCAGCACGCTGTTTCGCAAACTCAAGGCCCGCAAGCCTCCGACCCGGGCCGGCAAGAGTTGAACCGGGGGGTTGATTCAGGGCCGGTTGAAGCACGCGCCGGAGGAGAAGTAAAAGACCAGACCGCAGGGGGTGGCAGCCGTTCCGGCCCGGGAATGGATTGCATTTTGCAATGGGAGGACCGGAGGCTGGTGTTGCATAATGCAATGACCCAAGGTTTCTTTCCTGTGGTCGCGGGAGCCGCCAACTCCGGTTTTTTCGGCGGTTTTTGGGTTTTCACGGGAGGCGGGCGCGGGTGGCACGGAAATGGCGAGAGGGGAGGAGACGTGCTCATTGCAGTTCCCATCTGTCAGGGCCGGGTTTCGCCGGTGTTTGACGTTGCGACCCGATTGCTGGTCGTGCGGCTGAAGGGCGGGGTCGAGGTCGAGCGGCGCGAGGTCGCGGTGTTCGAGGACCAGCCTGCGGGCATCGTGCGCACCCTGGAGGAGCTGGGAGTGGGCACGCTGGTCTGCGGCGCCATTTCCAACCTGCTGGAGCGTTTGTTGACGGCGGCGGGGGTGCGGGTGGTGCCGCGGATTTGCGGGGACATCGAGGCGGTCCTGCGGGCCTGTCGCAACGGGAAGCTGGACGCGCCTGAACTGCAGATGCCCGGCTGTTGTGGGCGGCGATGGGCGGCCGGGGATGGGGGCTCGCTCTGCGAGCGCAAAGGGCGCAAGCGCCGCGGGTTAAGGACCCGTGGCTGGCGGCAGCCGGGGATGAGCAACGCCGCCCGGGCCCAAACCTGAAACCTGAAATACTCCAAGAATGACTACTCAAGACTTGATCAAAGGACTTAACGAGGATCTGGCGGCTGAACTGGGCACCGTGATCCGTTACACGTACCAGGCGGGCAAATGCTTCGGGCTGCTGGGGGCCGAGCTGCGCGACTTGCTCGGCAAGGACGCCCAGGATGAGCTTGGGCATGCCGCGTTTCTGACCGATGTCATCCTCGATCTGGGCGGGGAGCCGACGACGACCCCGAAGCCCTTCGAGAAGCCGACCGATTTGAAGGCGATGATTGAACTGAACCTGGCGATGGAGGCGCAGGATGTGAAGAATTATCTGGCGCACGCCAATCTCGCGGAGCAGCTTGGGCTTCCGGAGTTGAAGCTCAAGCTGGAGGACCTGGCCGCTGACGAAGCCGGCCATGCTCGCGAGCTGCGGCGTTTGCTCAAAGGCCTGTAGTCCCGCCGGCTCACGACCGCGGATTGATTTTCATTGTCATGCCCATTTCCACCTCCCATCCCGAGCCCGCGCTGCCGCACGGCCTGAGGCCGGAGGCGGACTGCGGCCCGTGTCTGCTGCGGCAGGCGCGGGAAGCCGCCGCCTGCGCGACAGCCGATCCCCGGCTGCGGGAGGCGGCGGTCCGCGCGGCGCAGGCGGTGCTGGAAAGCGGCAACGAGCGGCTGCCACCCCCGGCGCTGGCTCAGCGGCTTCACCGGGCCATCCGGCGGGTGACCGGGAATGGCGACCCTTACGCTGAAGTCAAACAGCGCCTCAATCAATGGGCCGTGGAACTCGAACGCGTCTGGCAACCGCGGTTCGCGGCCCGGTTTCCGGCATTCGAGGCGGCGGTGCGCCTGGCCATTGCGGGCAATCTGCTGGATGTGGGCGCCAAAACCCAGTTGGGGGAAACGGCCGTGACCCGCGCCCTGGAAGCGGCCCTGACGGAGCCCCTGGCCGGGTCGGTCACGGCCCTGGCGGAAGCCGTTCGCAGGTCGCGGCGGATTCTGTTTTTGGCCGACAACGCCGGCGAGATTGTGTTCGACCGTTGGCTGCTGGCGCAACTGCCCCTGGGCGGCTTCACCGTGGCGGTGCGCGGCGGGCCGGTGCTCAACGATGCCACACTGGCCGACGCGCGCTGGGCGGGTTTGCCGGACTTTTGTGAGGTCATCTCCAACGGTTCGGATGCCCCCGGGACGTTGCTGGAGGATTGTTCAGGCGCCTTTCGGGAGCAGTTCGAGGCGGCGGACCTGGTTCTGGCCAAGGGGCAGGGGAACTTCGAGACGTTGCTGGGGTGCCCGAAATCCATCTTTTTTCTGTTCAAAGTCAAGTGTGAAGTGGCCGCCCGCACGGTCGGGTTGCCGCTGGGCAGCCTGGTGCTGCACCGGCCGGAGCCCGGGGTGACGGCGGCCGGCACCCCCCGCGAAGGAGACACGCCATGAATTCCTCCGCTCCTGACCGCAACGCCGCGGCGCAGCCGCCGGCGGCCTCCGCCGGGCCGCCCGCGCCGGTTTTTCGCCTCAGCCTGGTCTATTACCCGGATCCGGTTCTCCGCGTGATCTGCGCGCCGGTGGAGACCTTCGACACGGCGCTGCGCGACACCATCGAGGAGATGTTTGCGCTGATGCGGGCGCACGCGGGCATCGGGCTGGCGGGCCCGCAGGTGGCCATCGAGCGGCAACTGCTGGTCTGCGGCATCGGCGACCAGCAGCTCTGCCTCATCAACCCGGCCCTGCAGGAATCCTCCGAGCCGGCGGATTCTGTTGAAGGGTGCCTGAGCCTGCCGGGAGTGCAGGTGAAGGTGCGTCGTCCGGAGCGCATCCGGGTTTCCGGCTACGATCCGCGGGGACGCAAGACCAGCTTCGCGGCCACGGGACTGTGGGCGCGGGTGATTCAGCACGAGATGGACCATCTCAACGGGGTGCTGATCTGTGATTACCGGCGGCCCTCGGTCAAGGAGTGCGACGAGTGTCCCCTGAGCCTGCCGGCCGTCCTGGTGGAGGAACGCAAACATCGGATGCGCCCATGACACCCGCCATCCCCAGAACCGACGCCCGGCATACCGTGCCTGACTTTACCCCTGAATGCGCCCCCGTGGAACCGACCCTGTGCCACACCCGACCATGAAATCCGACTCCGCTTGCAGTACCAAACCGCCTCCCTCGCCCTCAGCCATGGCGGCGGAGGATGCCGTGCTCCAGAACCGGCTGCGCCAGATTCGGCATCGGTTTCTGGTGCTTTCGGGAAAGGGTGGCGTGGGCAAGAGCACGGTCGCCGCCAATCTCGCGATGGCGCTGGCTCGCGCGGGGCACAGGGTGGGATTGCTGGATGTGGATGTGCACGGCCCCAGCATTCCGAAGCTGTTGGGACTGGACGGGGCGCGCCCGGACGCCGCGGCGGAGGGCATCGAACCGGTTTACCTGGCTCCCAACTTGAAGGTGATGTCCATCGGCTTCCTTCTGGGCGACGCCTCGGATGCGGTGATTTGGCGCGGTCCCTTGAAGTTTAACGTCATCCGCCAGTTTCTGCGCGACGTGGCCTGGGGCGAGCTGGATTACCTGGTGGTGGATTCGCCGCCCGGCACGGGGGATGAACCGCTGACGGTGGTCCAACTGATCGGCCAGCCGGCCAGCGCGGTGGTCGTCACCACTCCGCAACAGGTGGCGGTGGCTGACGTGCGCCGTTCCATCAGTTTCTGCCGCAAACTGGACTTCCCCATTGCCGGCCTGATCGAAAACATGAGCGGGTTTGTCTGCCCGCACTGCGGGCGGCTGACCGAGGTGTTTGGCACGGGCGGAGGCGAAGCCCTGGCCCGGGAGACGCACATTCCGTTTCTGGGCCGCGTGCCCCTGGACCCGCAGGTGGTCCTGTCGGGGGAGGCCGGAACGCCCTTTGTGCAACGCGACCCCGAAAGTCCGACCGCCCGGGCCTTCGCGGACATCATCCGCCCGCTGTTGAAACCGTGCGGGGAACCCGCCGGCGCCTCTGCCGCGGCCCCGGCATTTCCAAAAACCCCTTGAGTCAGTTTATGAAAATAGCCATTCCCATTGAAAACGGCCGCCTGCATGGTCACTTCGGCGGTTGCCGCGAGTTTGCCCTGGTGGAGGTCGAACCCGGGCAAAAGAGCATCCTGCGCACGGAGGTGGTGCCGGCTCCCGAGCACCAGCCCGGCCTGTTTCCGCGCTGGCTGCGCGAACAGGGCGTGGAGGTGGTCATCGCCGGCGGCATTGGCCGTCGCGCGCTGGCCAATTTTGCGCATCACGGCATCACCGTGCGAGCCGGGGTTGCCGACCTCAAGGTCGAGGAACTGGTCGCCGCCTACCTGGAAGGACGTCTGACGTCGGCGCCGGAAGGCTGCGAGCACCATGGGCACCACCACCACCACGACCACGGCCACGAGCACGACCCTCATCCCCACCATCACCATCACCATCACCACGCGCACGGCCGCCACCTCGATTCCTAACCCGCCGCCTTCCGCCTATGCACCGCGTCATGCTCAGGTCCAAAATCCACCGCGCCACCCTCACCGGCAAGGCGCTGGATTACGAGGGCAGCATCGCCATTGACCGCCGGCTGATGGACGCGGCTGACCTGCTGCCCGGCGAACAAGTCCACGTGCTCAATGTCAATACCGGCTCGCGCCTGGTGACTTACGTCATTGAAGCGCCGGCCGGCTCGGGCACGGTGATGTTAAATGGCCCGGCCGCCCGGCTGGGTGAAGCCGGCGATATGGTGATTATTCTGGCCTATGGCCATTACCCGGATGCCGCCGCCCGCCGTCTCCGGCCCAAAATCGTCCGGGTGGACCGCAACAACCAACCGCTGGCCACGCCCGCCGCGAAGCCGTCTGCATGAGCTGTGACTTGATTCCAACCCCGACGGCCGGGGCGGCCATTCCGGCGCCGGCTGCGCCCGAGGACTTTTCGCGCGAGGAAATTGAAGCCAATCACCGCCGGCTGTTGGAGCGCAACGCGCTGCATCGGCGGTTTGGTTACGATTCCCAAGCCAGCGTGGATTTTGTCATCGGCAAGGCGCTGCCCTTGCGCGGGCGGGTGCTGGACCTCGGCACGGGCAAAGGGCGATTCGTCATCGCCCTGGCCCGCAAGGTGCCGCGGGTCACGACCCTGGACCTGAGCGCGGAAGAGCAGCGCCACGCCCGGCTGGAGGCGGTTTACGCCGGGGTCGCGGGGCGCGTGCAGTTTGTGGTGGGCGATGCGGCCGCGCTGCCGTGGCCGGCGGCAAGCTTCGACGCGGTGGTCTCCATGAATGCGTTTCATCATGTGGCCGACGTGTCCCTCGTCTTCGCGGAGATGCTCCGCGTGCTCAAGCCGGGGGGCAAACTGGTGCTGGCGGACTTCTCCCACAGCGGTTTTCGTGTGATGGATGCCATCCACCACTCCGAAGGCCGGTGCCATCCGCATCCCCCCAGCCCCTTCCGCCATTGGCGCGAATGCTTGCGAGCCAGGGGCTTTCGGGTTCACTATTTCGCCGGCCATCATGAAGAGGTCCTTGTGGCCCGGCACGGCGCCAGGCCGCCCAAGGGCCCTTCGGGGCCGTGTCATTGGAAAGATCAATCAACTGCAAAGTCATCCTTATGAAAACATCTCTCCCTCTCCGACTCTTGGTCCTCCTGCTTCTCGGTTACGCCGCCGGGGTCGTTCCCGTCGGCCGGCTCCACGCCCAGGCCGAGAGAAAATCCCCGCCCGTTCTCAGCGCGGACGCCCTTCAAAAGATTGAGGCGGCCCTCCCGGCGGAAGCGGTGAAACCCGCCCAAGCGCGCCGGATTCTGGTTTTCTGGCGCTGCGAGGGATTCTTCCACGGCGAAGGCATTGCCGGGGCCAACCACGCCCTGAAGGAAATGGGGCGCAAGACGGGCGCCTACACGGCGGACTTCAGCGATGACTACGGCGTCTTCACGCCCGCGAACCTGGCGAAATACGATGCGGTCGTGTTCAACAACACGACGCAATTGAAGCTGCCGGACTCAGCCCGGGAGGCGTTGCTGAAATTTGTGCGGGAGGGCAAAGGGGTGATCGGCATCCATGCCGCCACCGATTCGTTTTACGACTGGCCGGAAGGCGCCGCCCTGCTCGGGGGCCTGTTCGACGGCCACCCCTGGGGGGCCGGCGGCACCTGGGCGTTCAAACCGGACGAGCCGGCGCATCGGCTGAACCGGGCCTGGCAGGGCAAGGGATTCAAACTCCAGGACGAAATCTACCAGTTCAAGGCGCCCTACACCCGGGCCGACCGCCGCGTGTTGGTCAGTCTTGACCTCTCCGATCCGGCCACCGGCGGGGTCAAGCAGGGCGTCAAGCGAACCGACGGGGATTTTGCGGTGGCGTGGATCAAAACCGAGGGGAAGGGGCGCGTGTTTTACTGCAGCCTGGGCCATGCCGCGAATGTGTTCCAGCGCGCCGATGTGCTTCAATTTTATCTGGATGGCATCCAGTTCGCGCTGGGGGACCTGGCGGCCGACGCCACCCCGCGCCAGCCGTAGTCCGTACGGGCCAGGCGCGCCAAACCCGCGACTTTTGGGACGCCATGAATGTCGCCGTGCTCGGAGCCAGCAACAAACCCGACCGCTACAGTTTCAAAGCGGTGCGGATGCTGCGCGAGAAAGGCCACACCCCGTATCCGGTTCACCCGGCGCTGGCCGAGGTGGACGGCATTCCGGTCTGGCCTTCGCTCGAGAAGATTCCAGAGCTGATTGACACGGTGACGGTTTATCTCTCCCCTCGCAGCCAGGAGGCTGTCGCCGAAGCCTTGTTAAACAGCGGCGCCCGGCGGGTTATATTCAATCCGGGAGCCGAAAACGACGAACTCGCCGGCCGGCTTCGGCAGCGGGGGAAAGAGGTTCTTTATGCCTGCACCCTGGTGCTGTTGACGACCGGTCAGTTCTAATTGCCGGCGGTCAAAACCGGTGAATGAACCCGAGGCTTGATTCGACGGATGGGATGGGGCGGTGGCTCCGCCCGATCCGGAACACAAGCGATTCCCTGCCATGAGCGCGCGCAACCCGTCCCCGCTGGACCTGGCCCTGGCCCGCGTGTGCGAGAACTGTCCGGTCTGCCGTCGCGCCCGGCGCCGGCAGCGGGGGCTGGCCTTCCGGCTCGTGGAGAGGGTTGAAGCGGGGGTGTGTCCTTTCTGCCGCGCGTATGAACGGGTTCATGGGCGAAAAGCGCATGAGAGAGCGCCTCTCGGCGGGGCCTGCCCGACGGCAGCCGCCTCGCCGCGCCCGGGGCGGGAGGCCTGAAATAGCGCGGTCGTGACGGGGCCGTCCGGTGTTTGACGTTCGGCGCTGGTCAGGCGACGCGCGGCGATATAGATTGGGGTCATGGCCAACTGCTGGATTCCTCTCGTGGCGGCGGCGGCGCTGTCCGCCGCCGGCGCCGGTGCCGCCGAGTCTTCGGGCAAGACTTTGCAACTGGCAACGTTCGATCTGGATGTTACGCCGCCCGTGGGCTCGATGATGGCGTATGATGTGGCGACCAACCGGTGGGACCTGGGGTTGCGGGCGCGGGGGGTGGTCTTGCTGGGGGCGGGCGAGCCGATCGTGCTGTGCGCGGTGGACTGGATCGGGATCGCCAACGAAGGACACGAGGCCTTTCGGAATGCCCTGGCGCGCGCGGCGGCGACTTCGCCGCAACGGGTGGCCGTGCACACCGTCCATCAGCACGACGCGCCCAATTGCGATTTCTCGGCGGAGCGCATTCTCCGGGAGAGCGGCCGCGAGCCGAAGGAGTTCGACGGGCGCTTCCAACGGCAGGTGATGGCCGAGCTTGAGGCGGCCGTGGGCGCGGCGCTCGAGCGCGCCCAGCCCGTGACCCACCTGGGTCTGGGCGAAGCGCGGGTCGAAAAAGTCGCCTCGAACCGCCGCATCGCGGGGCCGGATGGCAAAGTGCGAGCGACGCGCTACACGGCGACGCGCGACCCGAACCTGCGCGCCGAGCCCGAGGGGCTGATTGACCCGATGGTTTCGCTGGTGAGTTTTTGGAACGGCGAGCGGCCCCTGGCCGTGCTCAGCTATTACGCCTGCCACCCGCAGAGTTACTATCGGACAGGCGTGGCGAATCCCGATTTTCCCGGTCTGGCGCGGTTCTTCCGGCAGCTCGCCGTACCGGCCGCCCTTCACGTGCACTTCAACGGCGCGGGCGGCAACATCGGCGCGGGAAAATACAATGACGGCTCGCCGGAAAACCGGCTGGTATTGGCCGAGCGCCTGGCGGACGGCATGCGCCGCGCCTGGGAGGCCACCCGGCGCGAGCCCCTTGCCCCGGAGGTGGTGAGGTGGACGGTCGAAGCCGTGGCGCTGCCGCCTACGCGGCATTTGGACCTGGAGAAACTCGAGGCGCAGCTTCGGGCCGGGGATGTGCTCTTCAAGGCGGAGGGCAACGCCAGCCGCCTGGCCTGGCTGCGCCGCTGCCGCGACGGGCACAAGGCGGAGGTCTCCTGCCTGGCGCTCGGCCGGGCGCGCATTCTCCATTTCCCGGGTGAACTGTTCGTCGAGTACCAGCTCGCCGCCAAAGCCGCGCGGCCGGACTTGTTTGTCGCCGTCGCCGCGTATGGAGACTATGCGCCGTGGTACATCGGGACCGCCGCGGCTTACGAACAAGGCGGGTATGAGACCAGTCCCACCGCCTCGAATGTCGCTCCGGAAGTCGAGGAAATCCTCCTGGCCGCCACCCGCAAGCTGCTGGGCGCCAGGCCCTGATTGCACGCGCGTTCAATGGGGCGATGCCCCACATGGGGCGGTGCCCTGGTATGGACCGGGCCTTTGGCCCTGGTGCTGGCGGCGATGGCCCGCGCCAACGGCGCGGCCTCATACCAGCCTGGGGCAACGCCCCAGGAACGGAGCGCCAACCCGATACGAGGGCCGAAGGCCCGTGCCATAATCCCGCGCAACCCACTGGTATGGACCGGGCCTTTGGCCCTGAAAACCGTGATTTATTCCCTTGACCGGCGGCGGTTTTTGTTTAAGCTTATCTTCAGACTGATGGATTCGAGAATGCGGGCCATATCTCCCCGGTAAATTCTCCGAATCAATCAGTCTTTTCGTTTCCCCCGACCCCTCCTGCGTGAGACCCTGCGCCCCAGTGAACTCCTTTGCGCGGTTGACACTCGAAGAAGGCAACCTGCCGCGGTCCGGTCGTCGAGGGCAGGCGGCGGTTGCGGAAACAGCGGGCTGCCGGCGTCGAGGGCTGTCCGGGGTTCGAGGCTACCGGGAGCGCACGTCCAGCAGGTTGCCCTGCGCGTCCCGCAGTTCCACCACCAGGGCCATCTGGCCGGCGGCGTGGGTGGCGCAGGACAGGCAGGGGTCATAGGCGCGGATGGCCACTTCGATGTGGTTGAGCAAGCCTTCGGGAATCTCGGCTTTACCCGTGAGGAAATCCCGGGCGACCTTGGTGACCGCCTGGTTCATCGGCTCATTGTTG
>JARKQH010000103.1 GCA_029974925.1 Verrucomicrobiota bacterium | reverse complement strand
AAACCCCCGGCGCGCCCACCCTCACCATCACGCCGGCCAGCCCGGGCTGGGCTACGGTCTCCTGGTCGCCCGCCACCGGCACGAATTGGGTCTTGCAGGAAGCCCTTGCCGTCACTGGCGCGTGGACCAATTCCCCCAGCGGGGCCACGAATCCCGTCACCGTCCCGGCCACGTTGCCGACGAAGTTTTATCGCCTTCTTGGACTCTGAACCCAAAAACCACGGACCACCTATGAAAACAAAATTAGCCACATCGCTGCTTGCGGGGTTGCTTGTGTCAGCGATTCCCGCCGGGGCCGCCTGCATGATTCCGCCCTCCGGTCTGACCAGTTGGTGGCGCGGGGAGAATACCGCCGCGGACGACCGGGCGAACAATCCCGGCTCGCTTCAGGGCGGCCTGGGTTTCGCCACCGGACGCGTGGGTCAGGCGTTCGATTTCACGGCCAATGGCCAGGGGGTGTTCGTGCCGGCGTCCGCGACCTTGAACGTGGGCACCAACGCCGAGTTCACGCTCGAGGCGTGGATCAATCCCGCGGACGTCGCGAACCAGTATCCGATCGCCGAGTGGAACAACGGAGACATCGGCGCGCACCTCTGGATATCGGTCTCCTTCGTCGGCATGGGCGGGCCGGGCGCGGTCTATGCCAGCATCGACAACAACCCGGCGAACGTGCTCGCCTCTGCTCCGGGGCTGCTGACCGCCGGCGCGTGGCAGCACATCGCGATGACCTATCGCGTGCGGTTTGGGTTCGACGAAGTCAAGCTGTTCCTCAATGGCGCGGAGGTGGCCAGCAAAGCCATCGCGTCCACCACGCCGCGAACGAGCTACCCGCTGCACATCGGCCAGCGGCCCGGCTTGACGAGCTTCCGGGGGCGGATTGACGAGGTGTCGCTCTACCAGCGCGCGCTGTCGGCGGCGGAGATTCAGGCCCTCCACCAGGCGGGCAGCGAGGGAAAATGCGCGGGCTTTTTCCTCACCGATCCACAGCGGTCGGGCCAGACCACGACCTTCCGCTATCCCACGCGCCGCGATTCCTATTACATCCATTACTTCGGCCTGGACGTCGCGAACGTGACCGAGCCGTTTGAACTCCGGCTGGGGGACGGCGCGCAGACCACCGTTTCGTTCGCTTCTGAATCGGACCGCGGCTTCTTCCGCGTTCAGGAAGTGGCGTTGACCCGTCCGCTGGACGTGGACCAGGACGGCATTGACGACGCCTACGAACTGCGGCATCCGACCATCCTGAACCCGCTCGTGGCCGGGGACGCGCGGCAAGACCCTGACGCCGACGGGGACTCGAACCTGTATGAATACGTCTGCCGCTCGGACCCGACGAACCACTTCAACACGCCGTTCCCGCTCTCGTGGTCGCGGGTGAACTCCTTGGGCATCCTCAAGGACGCAGGGCAGGACGCCTGGCATGCCGGGCGCGTGGTGGATGTGATCGCCCAAACGTCATCGGGAGTGCTGGCGGCCACGGAGCATGGCGGCGTTTGGAGCGTGACGCACGGCGGCTTTGCCATCCCGTTGAGCGACTCGTGGGACAAGCCGGACATGAATTCCCTCGCGGCCGGTCCGGACGGCCCGGCGCATTTCTTTGCCGCCGGCGTCGGGCTTTATGAAACGGATGTGACCCACGCGTTCCCCATTTTCAACTGGCGCGAGATCCGGCACCCGCTGGCGCGCGTCATTAAGCTGGTGGTGCTGCCAGCCTCGCGCCGCATCGTGTTGGCTGGCGAAGGGGGCGTGTTTTGGGCGCCGATTCCTTCGCCAGGGTCACCGCCGTCAAGCTACGTTTGGCGTGCGGCGCAGGGCCTGCCGGCTGCCACGCGCTACTCCGGCGCGGCGGAAGGGCCCGAAGAGTCCGTGGTGGTCGCGCGCAATCCGGATGACACCGCCGGGGCGCGGCTGTTCCGCGGCACGTGGTCCGGCGGGAACCTGGTGTTCAGCCCGGCGACGATCAACGGCGTGGATCAGACCGGAATGTATCGCACCTCGTTGGCGTCGTGCGCGGGCGACCGGCGCTTCATGTACGCCATCTCCGCGGATTACACCAACGACGTGGACCAGGGATATGTTTATGCCATCCTCCGTTCGACCGACGGCGGCCAGACATGGTCGCCGTGCGGCCGGGTGTTTGAAGGTGCGCCCGCCGGTTACGAGTTCCGTTTCGTGCCGGGCAACCAGGGCAACACCCGCAACCAGTGCATCGCCGTGTCGCCCACCGATCCCAACCGTGTCGCTTTTGGCTGGCGGCGCGGGCCGTTTGTGTCGGTCAACGGCGGCAACACCTGGCGGGCGGACGCGATGGTTTGGAACCCGGCCAATCCCAGCAACCCGTCGCTCCGCACCCCGCATCAACACGGCGATCTGGCCGCGGTCTATTTCGATCCCTACGACGCCAGCCAGAACAGCCTCTTCGTCGGTTCGGACGGCGGACTGATTCGCACGCCGGACCTGGGGTCAACGTTCGACAGCGGCTACAACCGCAATCTCGCCAACCTCGACTTCGTCAACCCCAGCGGCGAGCGGTCGCGGTACTGGTACGGCTCGCTGGGCGTCTCGTTGCAGGGCAACGATCTGGTCATCGGCAGCGGCTCGCAGGACAACGGCAATCTCTACTGCTACTTCGATGCCGGCAGCGGCACGCCTTCGCCCTGGCTTCACCTGGGCGGCGGCGATGGCAACCTGTTCACGTTTCTCGAGACGGGCGACCTGTTGAGCTGGCATAACAGTGACGCCAACGTCCGGTGGGCCCGATGGAATACGGGCGCCAACGCCTTCACTGCGGCGGGCTACGTCGATGTGATGCCGTCCTATCCCTCGCCGGCCGGCGCGTTCCATCTCGATCTGGCCGTCATCGAAGCCGTCGAATTGCCTTCCCAGCAGAATAGTTTCGGCCAGCTCCTGTACGCGGTGGCCGGCCGGGCGGAAAAACTCTACGCGTTTTACGCCGACGCCAACGGCGCCAACTGCCACTGGACTCCCGTGGGCACCCTCGCCACGAACGGCGGCGAATACATCAGCGGCATCGGCTCGTTCGACGGCCATCGGGTGTTCATCGGTACCAGTCAGGGCCGGCTCTTCCGGCTGGACATGAGCAACCTCGCGATCACGCCCGCCACCTTTGCCACCGCGCGCTTCGCCGACAGCAAGGCGCACAAGTTCGCGTTCCTCGGCCCGACCACGGCCTTCGTCTGCATGGCCAACAGCACCGAAAGCGGCGCGACCGTTTTTCGAACGACCGACGGCGCGACGTGGAGTGAGATCATGCACGGATTCGAGCCCGGCCTGCCGCGACAGAACTACTACTCGATCGCCACCGACTGGACCACGACACCCGGCCAAGTGTTCCTTGCCGCGGACAACGAGGTGTTCGTGAGCTTCGACGCCGGCGCGCGGTGGCGAACGGCCTCGGCCGGCCTGCCGCGACGCCCTCATTCCTCCGACCTGCGCCTGGCCAACGATCTTGCGGGCAAACGCCATCTGTATCTCAGCACGCTTGGCCATTCGGTCTGGCGGGCGCAACTCGCGGACTACAGCAAGTATCCCATCGCGGCGCGCGGCACCTCCTTCAGCGGAAACTATCTGCAAAGCACCTGGGGCGACGCCGGCAATTACGAGTTGCTCGTCCCGCGCGGCCAGTTTGTTTTCCATTACTCGCGCCACAACGACGAAGGCGGCTTTCCCTGGCGGCTGACCAGTTGCCTGCGGCCCTACCAGCCGCAGTTCGTGTTCGAGAGCGCGAATCCCGGCGCCGTGGCGCTCATCCAAAGCCGCCTTGGCAACGCCGGCTATCCCGGCACACTCGAAGCCGTGGTGCGCATGGACCCGATCTTCGATCCGGGCGGCACCAACAAATGGCTCGCGCATTACTACTTCGACAGCGTGTCGCGCCGGTGGCAGGGGCCGTTTCCCCTCTCCGCCGACGGCCAGCCCATCGTTGGCGTCACGGGCGACCCGGCGCTCATCCAGAGCACCTTCGGCAGCGCCGGCAATTACGAACTGCTCGTGCCGATGAACGGCGTCATCGCCCACTTCTGGCGCGACAACAGCGCGCCGGGCTATCCGTGGCACCGCGCGCCGGACATGGCCGTGCCCATCGGTGGAGGACAGATCGAGCGCGTTTTTCCGACCGAAGTGGCGTTCCTCCAGGGCAACCTCGGCGCGCCGGGTTTCCCCGGCAACTTCGAGGCCGTCGTGCGCATGACGCCCATCCTCGATCCGGGCGGCACCAACAGTTACCTCGCGCACTACTGGTTCGACACCGCCACGATGGGCTGGAACGGACCCTCGGCCATCATCGCCGACGGACAGGAAATCACCGGCGTCAGCGGCCCGCCCGCGATGATCCAAAGCAGCTTTGGCAACGCCGGGAATCTCGAGGTGCTCGTCCCGCTGGGACGCCGCGTGGCCCACCTCTGGCGCGACAACGACGCGCCGGGCCTCCCGTGGCATCGTGCGGCCGACGTGGCGAACTTCGCATCGTCCGGAGGCGGGGATGGTGTCTTCTTGCCCGGCTCGACGCCGAAAGGTGTGGGATTTTTCCAGGCCAACTTCGTGCCACCCGGCGGCAGCGTGGGCGTGTTCGAGGCCGCGATCTGGTTGAGCAGCTTTTCGCTCGCCGAAGGCCAGCGCGATTACCTCGTCACCTACTACTTCGATACCGTGGCGCGACAGTGGTTCAGTTCCGGTCGCCTGATTGAGAACGGCCAGGACGTCGAGGGCGTGACGGGCTTTTGAACCTTGTGGCTCGATGCACCCCACGATTCAACCAGGAACGTCATCGAGTGTCATCGCTCCGATGCCCTGCCTGGTTTGCCCGGCCACCCGGACGCTTGGCCCGCCCCACACCGCAACGCTCGCCCGGCGTGTGAACAGCCAGACGTCAATTCTCGTAGCCGCCTTTGCCGGGCGTTGTGCCGCCATCCACCAACACCCTCTCGCCGACCAACCGGGTCAACACGCCCAGCGCTTGGACCAACCCCGTCACCGTCCCGGCCACGGGGCCAGCGAAGTATTACCGGCTGTTCAAGCCGTGAAAGGAAACCGATATGAACAACTCAGCACCACACCTTACCCGTAATCAATCCGTCAAGTATCCATTCGCCCTGTCCTTGGCCAGTCTGCTGTTGCTCGCGCTCAGCACCGGCGCGCAGGTGGCCGAAACCTATCTCATCACTGACATCACCGGCTGGACCTCGAATCAACTGGCCACGCTGCCGTGGTTTGCGCACTGGATCCCCATCCAGCCCGCCGGCGCGCCGTCCGGCTTCAGTCCTCATGCGCGCAACGGCTCGGGCGCGGTGGCCGGCGAGGACCCGGGCTATTACCCCACGCCCGCCCGCGGCGCGGTGGTGCAGAACGGCGCGACGACCTTCATTCCCGCCTGGGGCGGGCACTCGTGGAGTTACTGGGTCTTTGACGGTAGCGACTGGCATTATTACTGGGGGCGCGTCGAGCACAGCCCGGCCATGGACATCAACGCGCTGGGGCTGGTGGCCGGTCACGCCACGATTGAAACCCCGCACAACTCCAGCCCGCTGGATTACGACGAGCACGCTTACCTTTACGATCCGGCCACAGGGCTGAAAACCGACCTCACGCCCGACGGCACGGGCTACGCGCGGGCTTACCGGCTCAACGACCTCGGCGTCGTCATCGGCAACTACGCGGGCGGCTCGAACTACTTCACCTTCCGCCGCGAGCCGGACGGCACGATGAACTTTTTCACGCATCCGGTGGCGACCGTCCAGCCGATGGTCCTCAACAACGCCGGGCTGGTGGCCGGCATTCACACCACCTACACCGTCAGCAACCGCATCGTCGTGCCCTGGGTGGCCAGCAACTCCACCGTAATGACGCCCATCCCGCTGCCGCCACAGGGCAGCCCCAACACCTGCACCTTCACCGAACTCAACCAGCACGGCCTGCTCGTGGGCTGGGCCAACAAAATGACCATACCGTGGGAAACCACTGCCGTCCGCTGGTATGCCAACGCCAGCGGCAACTGGGTGGCCGAGGACCTCAACGAAATCGTGGACGCAGGCAACTACATCCTGGACCGCGTGGTCGCCGTCAACGACGCCGGTTACCTTATCGTCGCCGCCCACTTGGACACCGAGGGCCAGCCGCCGCGCACCTTGTTGCTCACGCCGGATGTCTTGCCGCCGCCCACGGCCTTGACCTTGCCGCCGATCAGCCTCACCGCTACCAGCGTCGTGTTGCGCGCGCAGGTCAACGCGTGCGACAACGCCACCACGGTTCAGTTCCCCTGGGGCCTGTCCGAGAGCTACATCGCCACCAACCCCGCTGTCGGCGGCGCCATCACCGGCACCGTGCCGACGCTGGTCACCTGCCTGCTCACCAACCTGCAACCGCACACCACCTACCATTGCCGTGTCCGCGCCCAAAACTCCCGGGGCGCCACCCTCGGCCAGGACCTCACCTTTACCACGCCCTACGATTACCCGACCTGGGCGGCGGAGAAATTCGGCGCCGCCGTCACGAACGAAGCCGTGGCCGGGCCGTGGGCCGACCCCGACGGCGACGGCTGGAACAACACGGCCGAATTCGCCCTTGGTCTTGAACCCGATGGATTCGATGCCGATGTGTTTCAGATACGCGATGAGCTGGGCCGCTTGACCCTGACGGTCACGCACCCGCTGGACCGTGCCGGTGTCGCCCTGACCTTTGCCGGCGCCACCAACGTGGCTGGGCCGTGGTTGAGCGGGCCCGGCGCCACGGCGCTGGTGAACGTCACCCGCAACGGGAATTTGGAAACCGTGACCGTGCGCACCGATTTCCCCGGCGACCAGCCGCGCCAGTTTCTCCGCATGAGCATCGAAGCCATGCAACCATGAAACTCCCGCAAACGATGAGACCATCCATCCTCCCACCGCCGTCTTTGCCCTCGCCGCCGAGCCGGTGCTGGTCGAGCCGCTGCCGAACCCGCCCGCGTTGCTGGCCGTGCCCGCCGGGGCGGGACAGGTGACGATCTCTTGGACCCCCGCCACAGGGACCAACTGGCTGTTGCAGGAGCGCCCCAGCCTCACGGACGGCAGTTGGACCAATTCCCTCAGCGGCTGGACCAGCCCCGTCACCGTCCCTGCCACGTTGCCGACCCGTTTCTATCGGCTGTTCAAACCGTAACAACGCGCAATTCCATTAACCAACACTCCAAATTATGAAACAGACAACACGCCTCACATACTGGCTCGCTCTCGGGCTGGCGGCTTTCACCCTGCGCATGGCCGCCGCTGACGGCCTGATCGGGCGCTACTATTCCGGCTTCAACGTCATCACCAACCGTATCGTGTTCGACGGGCTCACGCTGGTCAGCACCCGAACCAACACCGTCTTTGATTTCTGGAACGGGTCGCAATACTACGACTGGAATCCCATCGGCGGCGGGTTTTACTCCGTCCATTGGACGGGCTTCCTTCACGTCACCAACGCCGGCCTGTACGGCTTCGGGACCATTTCCGATGACGGCTCGGAAATCTGGATCAACGGCGAACGAGTCGTGGACAACCACGAAGAGCAATGGTTCGACTGGCAGGAAGGCTGGTGCTATCTGGGCGCGGGCTATCATTCCATCGAGATCACCTTTTTCGAGCGCCTCAGCTACAGCGGCATCGAGGTTTGGTGGCTCAAGCCGCAAAATGCGCCCTCGATCCTGCCGTATTCGGGGGAAACGTTTCACACCATTCCGCCGACCTTCAATTCGGGCACCAAGTGGGAAATCCTCAGCGCGCCAGCGGTGCGGACGGAAGCGCCGTATGTCAACCCGCGCCTGCACGGGCGCTGGCTGTCAGCCTCCAACGCCGCGGAACTGACCTGGCGGGGATTCTCCAACGTTACCTACGTCGTTGAATCCTCCACCAATCTGCTGACGTGGGAGGATCGCCTCCCCGGCCTGCCGGGCGTCAGCGGGGTGATGACGCAACTGGTGATGACCCCGCTGCCGCACGAGTTCTTCCGGCTGCGGCTGGAACCCTGACCGCAGGCCATCACGGACCCCACTGCTAATTCAAGCCCCTCATCTCCTGAAACCAACCCCCGGTCAAATCATGAAAGCCGGGCTTGAATTCATTCCGGCCCGAAAGGCACTGGTGTCCGCGCTGACATTGGGCCTGCCCCCCTTCTTCGCCTTCGCCCAGTACGCCCTTCCCTGGCACACCCTTGACGGCGGCGGCTCGGCGAACCAGGCCACGTCCAACGACTGCGTCGTGCCGGCGGATGGCAGAACGCGGCCACGGGCCTGCGCAGCACCGTGGGTGGCGGAAACCTCAACAGTGCAAGTGCCGGCTACTCCGTGGTGGCGGGCGGGGGCCACTGAACGCCGGCCAGTTCCCTGGGCAGTTGCTTCGGATCGGTCGGGTAGATGAGCGTAAGGTCCATGCCCGTGGACTTCGAGCCATGCAGGAATTCCAACTCCTCCGGCGCGCCGACAATCAGCCAGAGCACCTCGGCGTCCGTGTCGTTGAACACCTGCCGCAACTGATCCGGCCCGACCAGCACGCCGCCATGGCGCGGCACGGTAAGCGTGGCGTCGCCCACCCGCATCCGGCCGGTGCCTTCCAGCACGAAGTAAAACTCCTCCTGCCGCAGGTGCTTGTGCAGTGTGTTGGCGCTCCGGGGCGGCAGCCGCCAGAGCCGCGCGGCCAGGTTTTCGCTGCCGGTGCGCTCCAGAAAATCCGCATTCGGGATTTTCATGAGATTCGACGGCCGCCAGTGCAGGTCGTCCGGCGTGATGAGGTGATAGCCTTGAATCGGTTTCATGTCCCTCATGCTGGAACAGATTCCGCCCCCATTCAACTCCTTCGCCCGCCGGCTGCCCTCCACCCGTACACACCCAAGCCGAACGATTCGACAGCAACTCCCCGCAACCCGCAACCCAGGCGCGCAGCCTGCGCCACGACGGCATCCGCACCGCGCGCGGCGCGGAGGGTCAATCTGCCCGCTCCGTGGAGCGCCGGGCTGAACCACCCAGCCGGATTGATGTTTGGCCCTGCTCCACAGCGCAAGGAACGCCGCTTGCCGGCCGGCGGACTCCCAGCACTTCCAACCTCTCGCGGATCACCAAGCCGCAACCCGGCGGGCGTCCCGCCGGCGTTGCGACGGCAGTATGGCGTTCACCGCAGGGCGTTGAGGCTTGCGCCGAAGTTGATATGGTAGGCCTGCCCGCCCAGCACCAGCGCCGGCACTGACTTCACCCCGGCCTTCTCCGCTTCAGCGATGCGATGTTTGTCCTTGCCCAGATGGACGATTTCCACGACGTACCGCGCCGGGTCGAGCGCGGCGGCGATGTTTTGCTCGGCGGCGACGCACACGGGGCAGCCGGCGTGATAGAACAGAGCTTTCGTTTTCATGATTTCACGATTTTCCTGCATCCGGTTTGTTCCAATGGCGGCGCAACCGGCCTGGGCCGGGCGTCACCGTTCTTATCCTCCCACAGGCGGCGCGCCGGGAAAGAGGGCACAATCCGGTGGGGGGGTACCGTTTTG
>JARKQH010000074.1 GCA_029974925.1 Verrucomicrobiota bacterium | reverse complement strand
ACATTGCTGTAGCCAAAAACGCTCCAGCTCTGGAATTTGATCAGCTTGAGCACGTTGGAACCGCCGGGCGACCCCGCCGGATACACCCAGGCCGCATACCGCGCACCGGTGGCCGGGTTGAGCCGGCCGCCCAAACCTCCGCCCTAACCGCCGGCCGGAAAACGAATCTTCCCCTCGATGGCGCAATCCGCCCAGTTGGTCGGAACATAAACAAACGCGTAGCTGGCCGGCCCATTGGTGCCGCCGCGCAGCACGCCTTGAGTAATGGTCCAGACCCCCGCGCGAACCACCCACGGCGCCAGGGTGCCAGGGTCGTTGGTTCGAGAAAAATTGTCCGACAACATCGGGCCGGCCGGACTCAGCGTCAGCGTGACGGTGGCCACCGCGGACGTCGCGCCGCCGTCGGTGGCGCGATACGTGAAGGCATCCGTGCCGACATACCCCGCCTCCGAGGTGTAAACAAAACCGCCATTCTCATTCAGGGACAAGGCGCCATGGGCCGGCGGGCTGGCCAGCAAAGCTGTCAAAACCGGGCCCTCCGCATCCGTGTCGTTGGCGAGAACCCCCGGCGCGGAATAACCAGCGGCACGCCCGAAATCCCGGCGTAAGCGTCGTTGGCCGCCACCGGCGGGCTGTTCGAGGTGACGGTCAGGCTCACCGTCGCCACCGTCGAGGTGCCGAACCCGTCCCCCACGCGGTAGGTGAAGCTGTCAGCGCCTGCGAAACCAATGGCGCTGGTGTAGTTGAAACTTCCATTGGTGCTGAGCAGGACCGTGCCATGGGCCGGGTTCGCCACCAGCCAGGCCGACAACAACCCGGTGTCCGCCGTGTCGTTGGTCAACACCCCCGGCGCGGGCACCGCCAGGGTCGAACCCGAGGGAATGGTGTAACTGTCATTGGTCGCTGAGGGCAGCGCCGGCAGCCGCACCACCACGTCATCGAACTTGAGCGTATAACTGTTGGTGTCGGTCCAGAATTCAGTCGTGATGCCCCCCCGCAGCAACGGCGCCGCGCCGTCCGCCAGGCTGATCAACCGCTGCCCGTTAAAATGAACCCCAATCCGCTCGCCTTGAAACGCCAGTTTCAATGTGTGCCAGTTGGTGCCCACGGCCGGCAGGCTGACCGTCTGCAAGACGCTGAAATTCGCCCAATTGCTGAATTTCAGCAGCTTTAAGACTTGGGACCCGCCTTTGGACCCCTCGGGGTAAACCCAGGCCGCATAGCGCGCGCCCGTCGCCGCGTCGAGCCTGCCGGCAATCCCCCCGCCATAGGCCCCGGTCGGGAACCACAGGCGCGCCTGCACGGAATAATCCGTCCAATTCGTCGCCCAAAATACATACCCGTAGCTGTTCGATTCATTCGTCGCCACCAACTGCCCGCCCGTCACCGTCCAGTCCCCCCCCTGCACCGTCCAGGGCTCCAGCGGGCCCGGGTCCGCCCCGCGCGTGAAGGTGTCCGAGAACAGGGAGGCCGGGGCGGTAAGGTTCAGGGTCACAGTGGCCGTGGACGAATTGGTGACCCCGTCGCTGGCCCGGTAGGTGAACGTGTCACTGCCGCTGTAACCGGGTGTCGAGACATACACAAACCCGCCGTTGGTGTTCAGCGTCAGCTTCCCGCGCGTGGGCGCGGACGCCAGAATCGCGGCGAGCGGCTGACCCTCCGGATCGCTGTCGTTGGCCAGCACCCCCGGCGCCGGCACGATCAACGAGGCGCCCGACAGCGCCGCGTAGGAGTCGTTGGCGGCCACGGGGCGCGCGTTGGCGGTGACGTTCAAGGTCACCGTTGCGACCGCGGACGTGCTGCGGCCGTCCGTGGCCCGATAAGTGAAGGTGTCCACGCCGCTGTAGCCGGTGGAAGGCGTGTAGGTGAACCCGCCGTTGGTTTGCAGCGTCAGGGTGCCGTGAGCGGGACCGCTGACCAGCACCGCATTCAGATCAAACACCGCGGTGTAGTCGTTGCTCAACACCCCCGGCGGCGCCACGGTCAACGAGGAGCCCGCCGCCAGCGAATAAGTGTCGTTGGTCGCCACCGGATTGAGCAGCAGGCTGACCATGACGTCATCAAACTCCATCGCATACCGGTTGGTGTCCGTCCAATGCTCCAGACCGAGCGCGCCGTTGGTGTAATAACCGGCCGGCGCATCCACATAACTCAGCAGTCGCTTTCCGTTCAGATGCGCCGCCACCCCGTTGTCCTGCATCGCCAGCTTGAGCGTATGGGCGTTGGTGCCCACCGCCGCCACCGGCGTCTGCGCCACGACGGAAAAAAAGTTCCAGTCGCTGAACTTGAGCAGCTTGAGCACATTCGAACCGCCCGGCGAGTTTTCCGGATACAGCCAGGCGGCGTAGCGGGTGCCGGTGCCTGGATTCACCCGTCCCGCGATGCCCGCCCCATAACCGCCGGTCGGAAAGCGGAGGCGCACCTGCGCCGAATAGTTGGTCCAGGTGTTGGTCACGCGGCACTGGCCATAGCCCACCACGGGATTGGTGCCCGCCTTCAGCAGGCCCTGGGTGATGGCCCATACGCCGGATTGCACAATCCACGGCGCCAGCTCCCCCGGTTCGGTGGGGCGGCTGAAACTCTCATACCACAGCGTTCCGGCGGGTGGACCCACCACAATGGGCGCCGCGTTGGTGCCCAGAAGCGTGCCGCTGTTAAACAACACGGTCACGGTTCCAATCGAACTGAATCCCAGGTCCTGGAAGGCGGCCGAACCGTCATTGGCCGTCACCGTGGCATCCCCGATGAGCACTCCGTCCGCGCCACTGGCTGTGGCGGTCACAACGGTGGTGTTGTCCGCGTTCCCGTTGGCCGCAGAGCGGACATTCGCAAACCGGTCCCGCACCCACAGCACCGGCTGGGGTGAAAACGCCTCGCCCGCCGTGGCGTTCGTCGGGGGAAGGGTTTCAAAAGCCAGGTGATGAGCCGCCCCCGCAATTTCCTGTAATTCGCCAAAACTGGTGCCGGACGGCCCCGCCACAATCCCCACAATCGTGGCCGTGCCCCCGCCGGTGGACGGACGATAAATGCGACCCGACGCCAGCGGTGTCCCGGCCGTGGGCCGGACTTCAATGCCGTTGGGGTTGCCGATGGTGAGGGTATCGGTCGCCGTCGTGCCCACGACCGTCAAGGTGATGGTCAACGTCGTGGCGTCCGTCACCTGCACGGTGGCGTTCTGAATGTTGCGCCCGGCCGTCCAGGAAATGCTCGGCGTGGCCGCCGTGTTAAACTCGAAACCCGCCGGCGCCTTGAGAATGAGGGTGCCGCCCCCAATATCCCCACGACCGGCTGTGCCGCCCGATTCGGCGATGACAATCGCCCCCAATTCCGTCCAGGCCGGACTGGGTCCATTGGCGGCCCGGTCGGCCGGGATCGCCGTGCCCCCCGAGGCCGGCGTTACCACGACATTCGCCAGCGCGCTGCTGGCGCCCAAAGTCATTGCAGCAAGCATCCCAAGCCAGGGGGCCGGGGTCCGAAGAGGTTTCGTTTTCATGGTAGTGGTTTCGTCAACAACAGCACGCGTGCGAGCAACGACAAGACGCCGCGCCGCGCCGGCCAAAGCCTTGTTGCGCCGCGAACCTTCCGGGCGGCGTCCTGGCCGCGAACCCTGTGGCAGGCTTCGCGAGTCCCGGCAGGCCGCCAATGCTCTCATGTTCTCGCATTACAGATTCTTCTACGTCTCCACTAATAATCCAAACCCCGCCCTGTACTCTAGCCGATTGTGGCGTGATTTTTACGGAACCCGGTTACGCAAAACGACGGAAACCCCCTGTCAGCCGCCGCTCCGGCCCCAAGCGCTCCAACTGGCCGGCACAGGCGGATTGATGACCCGGCCGGCCAGCGGAGCGCCGTCGGTTGGTTAGGGCTCGACTGAATGGGAGACGGGGCTGTTGCGCTGCCGGAAAAACCCGCGGGCCCGGTTCAGCGCCACCCGAAAGCGAGCGCGGGAATAGGGTTTGACCAGATAATCCACCGCCTTGATTTCAAACGCTCTCTCCGCCAGCCGGGCATCCCCGGTGGTCAGAATCACGGCCGGCCGCCGCGCCGGGTTGATTCGTCTGAGCACCTCAAAACCGTCCAGCTCCGGCATGTTCACATCCAGGAACACCAGCTCGGGCTTCAACCGGTAGATGGCGTCCACCGCCTCCGCCCCGTCGGTCGCGCTGCCCACCAGCTCGAAATCGGTCTCGTCCCGCAGCAATAACCGCAGCGCCGCATGGGCGAACAGTTCGTCATCCGCCACCAGCACCCGCACCGGCCGCCGTCTCGCCGGCCCCGCCGCCAGACAACCGCTGCGGGCGGTGGCGGTTCGCGCCGCGCAGCGAACGGAATTTCGATGAAACTGCATGCCCGCAGTATCGCTCGCAGGCGCCGCGGGAAACAATTCGCCCCAATACGGAGCCGCTTCGCCAGTTATACGGAGTGAAACCCAACGCGCTCCCTTTCCATCTTCCCCCGCCTTGGGTTGAGGCGCGCCGCTGGCGCGCCGTGCCGAAAGGAGCACCGGAAGCTAATCGGAGATTGCCTGCCCGAGCCCGACCCCGCGTCCGCCATCAACGATGGTGCTTGCGCGGCGCCTCGTGGTTTGCTTGAGGAAAGGCCAGGGGCGCAAAGCCCCGCCGCAGCAGCTCCCGGGCGCGATGCACCGCGGTCTGCAACCGCTCAGCCTTGCAGGGTTTCAGCAGGTAATCCACGGCGTTGACCTCGAAAGCGCGGAGGGCGAACTCCTCGTTGCCGGAAACGAAGATGACCGCGGGCAGGGGGCTGTAGTTGATCTGGCTGATCACGCCGAACCCGTCCAGGCCGGGCATCTCGACATCCAGGAAAACCAGGTCCGGCTTCAGCCGGTTGATCGCCTCCACCGCTTCGCGGCCGCCTTTGGCCAGGGCTACCACCTCGATGTCCGGCTCGTGCTGCAACATGCGCCGCAGCGATTCGCGCGCCAGCAACTGGTCGTCCGCAATGATTGTTCGAATTTTCAAGCTCGGCTCTTCCCCCGTCGCAAATGAGCGCCGCCGGTTGGTCAGGTCAATCGAAGAGCTACACCAGCTTAGGACCGTCCTGCGCCTTCCATCAACACGTTCCTATACGGAACCCCGCCTCAGGGTAAGTACGGACCCCGCCCCTCCAGCGGGCGGTTCGGGCGCCCCAAGGTCATCCGCAGGCTGAAAGGCAGCGCGGTCAGAAGCAGAACGGGGGGCCGCCGGTCAGGGTGACCGCCGCGTGCCAGGGTGAAGAAAGCCAGCCGCACCGCCTCGCGGCCGGGAGCGACGCCCTCGCGCCATGGGTCAAGACGCGTCCTCCCCCTTTTCAGGCCGCGCTGACGGCCCCCACCCCGCCGACAACGGCCTAACGGTTGCCGGGCGGCCGGCTTTCCAGCGAAACCAGGCCGTTGGCGATCGCGTACTTGGTCAGCCCCGCAACGGAATGGATGTTCAGCCGCCGCATGATGCGTTCCCGGTGCGTTTCAATTGTCCGCACCCCGATTTCCAAATGATTGGCAATTTCCTTGTTGCTCTGCCCTTCGGCAATCAGCGTCAGCACCTCCCGTTCCCGGTCCGTCAGTTGGGCAAAGGTGCCGGTGCTGCCGCCGTGGCTGACAAACTGGCTTAAGGCCGCCTGGGCAATCTCGGGGGTGAAAAAGGATTCCCCCCCATGCACCGATTCAATCGCCTCGAGCAACTCCTCCGGCGAGGACTCTTTGGACACATAGCCATGCGCGCCGGCTTGAATGATGCGGAAAATGTACTCGCGGTTGTTGTGAACCGAAAGGATCAGCACTTTGACGTCCGGCATTTCCTTGCGAAGCCGCTCGGTGGCTTCGAGGCCGTTGAGCCGCGGCATCGAAATGTCCATCAACACCACGTCCGGCTTCAGCTCCCGCGCCCGCTCCAGCGCCTCGTCTCCATCCGCCGCCTCGCCCACCACCCGCAGCCGCTCCTTCGACGACAAACACGACTGCAGCCCCCGGCGCACGACCGGATGGTCGTCCACCAACAACACTCGAATTTTTTGTTTGCTCGCGCTCACCTTCCGACCTTTTGCGCAGGATGCCGCGCATCCCGGTTATCCGCTGTAGCTTTATCTAAACAAATCCCGGTCCTCCTGTAAAGACCCGCAAAAATCCCCGGCACCGGAGTTTTCCTTGGAGCGTTAGCGCGCGGAGACCCCGCGCCGCGGGCCGGTTCCCTCCCTGCCTTCCCGCGCGTTCTGACCTTGAACTCAATCCCGCTTGGCCCCATAAAGTCGCTGTGACGCATCAACCCGTTAACCCTGCTCAACCCATGTCCGAACCGCAATCCGCCCCCGCGCCGGCCGCCCCGGCCTCTGCCCAAAGTTCCGAATTGAACCCCTCGCTGGATGCGCCAGCCTCGCCCATGCGCCGCCGTGATTTTCTCAAACTCTCCGCTGTGTCGCTGGGCGCGGCGGGCGTTCTCCAGCCGCTGCCGGCTGAATCGGCCTCGACGGCTGCGCCCGCCGCGCCGCGCGCGCGCGGGCGCCGCCGCAGCCGTCCTTACAACGGGGTGTACGAAGGCGAATATCTAAACCAGGTGGCCTTCCCGATGGGGGGCATTGGCGCCGGCATGATCTGCCTCGAAGGCACGGGCGCCCTGTCCCATGTCTCGCTCCGCAACAAACCGGAAGTCTTCAACGAGCCCTGCGTCTTCGCCGCGGTCTCCCTCCGCGGCCAGCCCCGCGCCGCCCGCCTCCTGGAAGGACCCGTGCCCGCCCGCAAGATTTTTGGCCGGCCCGACACCGGCAACGGCGCGGGCGGCACGACCTATGGCCTGCCGCGGTTCGCCACCGCCAGTTTTTCGGCTCGATTCCCCTTTGGAACCGTATCGCTGAAAGACCCGCGCGTTCCGCTGACTGCCGAGATTGTCGGTTGGAGCCCTTTTGAGCCGGGCGACGCCGAGGGTTCCAGCCTGCCGGTTGCGGGCCTCGAATACCGGCTGACCAACCGGAGCCGCAAACCGCTCGAGGGCGTCTTTTCCTTCAACGCCCGGAATTTCATGGCCAACCGCAACCAACCCAACGCCGTCCGGCCCATCGAAGGCGGATTCATCCTGTGGGGAGGCGCTCCGGCGGAACGGCCGTGGGAAGAGGGAGCCTTCGCCGCGACGGTTTCCGACCCGGGGGTCAAGGTCAATCATGCCTGGTTCCGCGGGGGATGGTGGGATCCCCTGACCATGGCGTGGAAGGACGTGGCGGAAGCCGCCTGTTACGACCGGCCTCCCATCCGCGAGGGAGACCCCAGCCCGGGCGCCACGCTGTTCGTCCCGTTCTCCCTTGGCCCGGGCGCCAGCACCACCATCACCTTGCGTCTGGCCTGGTTCGCCGGCCAGACCAACCTGCGCCTCGGCAAGGACGCCCCCGGCAGCCAGGCGGACCCCGCCTCGACCGGCAGTTATCGCCCCTGGTACGCGGGACGTTTTGCCGACATCAACAGTGTCAGCTTTTTCTGGCGCGACCATTACGCCGAGCTGCGCCGTCGAACGCAGCGGTTCTCGGACACCTTCTACAACTCGAGCCTGCCACCCGAGGTGCTGGAGGCCGTCGCCGCCAATCTGACCATCCTCAAGTCCCCCACGGTCATGCGCCAGACCGATGGCCGGCTCTGGGCCTGGGAAGGCTGCCATGACAACGCCGGCTGTTGTCACGGCTCCTGCACCCATGTCTGGAACTATGCGCAGGCCATCCCCCACCTCTTTCCCGCCCTCGAACGCTCCTTGCGCGAAACCGAGTTCGGCCCCTCGCAGGATGACAAGGGCCACCAGACTTTCCGCAGCGCCCTGCCCATCCGGCCGGTGGCCCACGATTTCCATGCCGCCGCCGACGGCCAGCTTGGCGGCATCATGAAAGTCTATCGCGACTGGCGCATCAGTGGCGACACGGAGTGGTTGCGCCGTCTCTGGCCCCGCGTGCGTCGCAGCCTCGAATATTGTATTGAGACCTGGGACCCAGCCCGCAAAGGGGTGCTCGAGGAGCCGCACCACAACACCTACGACATCGAATTCTGGGGGCCCGATGGCATGTGCACCAGCTTCTATCTCGGCGCGCTCCAGGCCGCCGTGCTCATGGGCCGCGCCCTCGGCGAAGACGTCGCCGCCTACGCCGAGCTGCTCAGCAAAGGGACACGGCTGGCCGAGAGCGAGCTGTTCGACGGCGAATACTTCATTCAGCGCATCGAATGGAAAAACCTGCGCGCTCCGAACCCCACCGAGAACCAGAGCATGGTGGGCGCCTATTCGCCCGAAGCCCTGGCCTTGCTCGAACGCGAAGGGCCCAAGTACCAATACGGCTCCGGCTGCCTCTCCGACGGCGTGCTGGGTTCCTGGCTGGCCCTGGTCTGCGGCGTCGGCCAGGTGCTTGACCGCGACAAGGTGGCCAGCCATCTCCGCGCCGTCTTCCGCCACAACCTGAAGCACGACCTTTCGGACTTCCCCAACCCGCAACGCCCCACCTACGCCTGCGGCGCCGAGGGCGGCCTGGTCCTGTGCACCTGGCCCAAGGGCGGCGAGCTGTCCCTGCCTTTCGTCTATTCCAACGAGGTCTGGACCGGCATCGAATACCAGGTCGCGTCCCACCTCATGCGGCTCGGCGCGGTCGGCGAGGGGCTCGAAATCGTCCGCGTCTGCCGCGACCGCTACGATGGCCGGGTCCGCAACCCGTTCAACGAATACGAATGCGGCCACTGGTACGCCCGCGCCATGGCTTCCTACGCCCTGCTGTTCGGCCTCTCCGGCGCCCGCTACGATGCCGTGGACAAAGTCCTTTACCTCGAACCGTCCATCAAAGGGGACTTCCGGTGCTTCTTCGCCGCCCAATCCAGCTACGGCACCGTCGGCGTCCGCAAAGGCAAACCCTTCTACGAACCGGCCCACGGCACCCTCGATTTCCGCGAAATCCGTTACACGCCCCAGCACTGAGCCCGCCTCGGGGCGGCCTCCCCGGCTTCGAACGGCTCCCCCTGCCGGCCGGAGCCCATTCTGTGGGTTCAACGGCCATCTTCCAGCTCGCCCAGGGGCATGTTCAAGCCCCGGGGAAAAGCTTGGGGCTGCTCTTCAGAGGCTTCCACCCTCTGCAAATGCACAATTCTCAGGGCGGTTTTGGCATGAATTCAGACTGGCCGGGGCGTGTCTCCAAGCCGATAGTCAGGTCATCAACCTTGCGCAAATGAAAGCCGGTTCGCAACGCGTTTTGGGGCCTGAGTTGGGTCCTGATGCCCGGGGGAGGGGTCGTGCCGCAACCCCGCTGGCCGCGCGCCGTGCTTTTACGTGAAAACGCCGAAATTAAAACCCTGACATGAAAACACCCAAACTGATTCTCATCCTGGCCGGCTGCCTCGCCCTTGCAGTCCCTGCCCCGGCACAGTTCTTCGCCAACTGGAGCGGCGGAGCCGGCGACAACGACTGGAACAACCCGCTCAACTGGGACACGCTCGAGGTGCCCGGCCCGGGCACCAATGCCATCATCGGCGCAGCCTTCAACGTGGACTACAACACCCCGATGGCCGCCCCCAGTTTCTCGATCCTCAGTTGCGCCGGCGTGCTCAACATCAACGCCGCCGGCTTCACCGTGGATGGGGCGGGAGACGGCGCGGTCGGCTTTGCGGGGTCCGCCAGCCGCCTCGCCATCAACCCGGGGGGCGCGGTCTCCCTCACCGCCGGGGGTCTCACGCTGAGCAATGCCGCCGGCCTGAGCCTGGCCAGCGGTGGATCGCTGACCGTGGCGGGCAATTTTCTCCTGGGCAGAAATGGCACCGGCAACACCGGCTTCGCCACCAACGACGGCGGCTTTATCTCCGCGGCCGCCACCGGCGTGAATCCCAACAACAACAGCTCGACCTCGCGCCTGGTGATCAACGGCGGCACCAACAACCTGGGCAACGTCCTCGTCAAACGCAGCGCGGCCGGCAGCGGCGGCTTCAGCGCGTTGGGCACCGAGGGGCTCCTCATCAGCAACGGAATCGTCACCATGACCAGCTTCGACCTCGGCGGCTCCGACGGAAACTCGTTTCTCACCGCCTATCTCGCCAATGGCGCCGTCACCAACACCGGCGACATGATCGTCCGCCAGGTCACCGCCAGCCGCAGTTCCCGCTTTCTGCAAACCGGCGGCTTCTTCGTCTGTTCCGGTGTCAACGGCGTCAATCTCCGGGGCCATTCCGCTAATAACAGCATCGCCATTTACGCCGTGCTGGGGGGCACCAACCTGGTCCAGGGTTTCGTTCTGGGAAATCCAGACGGCTCGGACCTCACCGGGACGATTCGGCTGACCAACGCCGCCAGGATTTACGTCGGCAGCGGCGGCTTCACCTCCGCGGGCACGCTCAACACCAAAACGATCGCCCTGAACAGCGGCGGGGTGTTCGGCGCCCAGGCCGACTGGACCGGAACCGAACCCATCCTGCTGGCCGGTGGCGCTTTTGACGCCGCCGACCTGAACGGCACGCCCCATGCCATCACCCTCTCCGGCGTTCTGAGCGGCACGGGCGCCCTCATCAAGAACGGCGGCGGCACCCTCACCCTCGAAGCCGCGAACACTTACTCGGGCAACACCCTCATCAACCAGGGCGCCCTCGCCCTCGGCGCCTCGGGCTCCATCGCCAACAGTCCTCAGATTCTCGTTGCCGCAGGCGCCACCTTCGATGTCTCCGCCGTGCCCGGCTTCACGCTCGGCGCCACGCGGACGCTGGGCGGGGCGGGCACCGTGGTCGGCGACCTGGCCGTCGCCAGTGGCGGCATTCTCAATCCCGGCGCCAGCCCGGGCACGCTCACCCTCAACGGTTCGCTGACCGAAACCGGCGGCGCGGTCAATCATTTCGACCTGCCGGCGGCCCCCGGCCCCGGCAACGATCTGCTGGTCATTCAGGGCGATCTGAACCTGTCCGGCATCAATACGGTTGAGATTGTCGGCGGGGGAGTGCCCGGCTCGGTGCACACCCTCATTCAGTATGGCGGCAACTTCAACGGCACCCTGGCCAATCTCTCGGTCAGCGGGGTCAATGGCGTTCTCTCGAACAATGTCGCGGCCAAAACCATCGCCCTCATCATCCAGTCGGCCATCCGCAGCCCCACGGACGTGCTCTGGCTCGGCAACCCGGTCGCCAACGACTGGGACACGGTCAATCGGACCAACTGGCTGAACCTTGGCACCGGCCTGCTCGACTATTTCGTCACCGGGGACAACGTGCGCTTCGACGACACCGGCGCGGCCCACCCCGTGGTGAACCTCGTCGGAAACAACGCGCCGGCGGCAGTGGTCGTGGATGCGGCCGCCAACTATGTGTTCACCGGCAGCGGCGCGATTTCCGGCGCCGCCACCCTCACCAAGACCAATGCCGGCACCCTCACCATCAACACCACCAACGCCTACACCGGCGTCACCACCCTCGCCGGCGGCGTCCTCGAAGTTCCCGACCTCAGACCCGCCGGGTTCAACAGCCCCATCGGCGCCGCTTCGGCCGCCTCCGCCAACCTCGTCTTTGACGGCGGCACGCTGCGTTACACCGGCGGCGGGGCCACCACCGACCGCGGCGCGACGCTCAACGACGCCGGCGGCGCCATTGACGTCGCCACTCCCGGCGTGACCCTGACCCTCAGCGGCGCGCTCACCGGCAGCGGCGGCTTGACCAAGGCCGGCCCCGGCACGCTGAGCCTCGCCGGCGCCAATAATTACGCGGGCGGCACGCTGGTCAATCAGGGCGCCTTGCGCCTCAACGCCAGCGGCGTGGCGGGAACCGGAACCATCACGAACGTGAACAGCACGCTGCTGGTTGCCAGCGCCATCAGCTTCGGCAATCCCCTCCACTTCACCGGCACCTGCACCGTGGATTTGAACAACGCCGGCGGCAACACCGCCCTCAATGGCGCCTGGTCCGGCGACGCCACCGTCAACATCATCAATCAGCAAAACTCCACCCGCACCTTCACCGTCGGCGGCAACGGCACCGGCGGTTATATGTGGGACTTCTCCGGCATCCTCAACATGGGCACCAACGACGGCACGCTCCGCTTCAACGACGGCGGCGGCTCCTTCAACCTGGGCAGCTCCAACGCCACCTTCAACCTCGGCTCGGGTTCCGCCATCCTCCGCGGCCGCAACGGCGGGGTGACCGTCCACCTCGGCGCGTTGCTCGGCGGGCCGGGCACCCGCCTGCTCGGGCGGTCCAGTGACGGCGGCGACATCACCTATTCCGTCGGCGGAAAAAACACCGACTTCACGTTCGAGGGCGCCATCGAAGACACCAGCGCCACCGTCCGCACGGCCATCATCAAAACCGGCGCGGGCAAATGGACCCTGACCGGCGCCAGTTCCTA
>JARKQH010000068.1 GCA_029974925.1 Verrucomicrobiota bacterium | reverse complement strand
GCTGGCCTTGTTCCACAACCAGCTTCGCGCGGAGAACCGGCGCTGGCGCGACCTGACGCCAGCCGAGGCGCGGGCGCGCCTTGGCGCCCTGGCCGAAAGCCTGTTTCAAACCTACCGCGAAGGGTTGTTGCAGGTGGATGGGGAGACTCAGTTTGCGGCCCGGCTGCTGACCGAGTCGCTGCAGGATTTTATCGAGGTGCTGGTCGGATGGCTGCGCGCCCAATATCAGTTCGACCCGGTGGCGGTCGAATTGCCTTTTGGGCAGGGCGGGGAGGCGCCGCCGTGGCGGCTCGAGCTGGGAAACGGACGGTGCGTGGACTTGTATGGGCGGATTGACCGGGTGGACCTGGCGCGCGAAGGGGCCGGCCCGGGCACCTATTGCGTGGTGGTTGACTACAAGTCCGGACAAAAGAAACTGGACCCCGTTTTACTCGAGCATGGGCTGCAATTGCAGTTGCTGGCCTATCTGGGGGTGTTGCGTCATTGGTCCAACTCGCAAGCCACTTTCGGGGTCGAGAAGCTGATTCCGGCGGGCGTTTTCTATGTGAATCTGCGCGGGCGATATCCCGCCCGGAAAAGCCGGGTTGAATCGCTGTCCGATCCCGACCAGGCACGGCGCGAGGCCTATCGTCATACGGGCCGCTTCGACCTGCGGGTTTTGCGCTTGCTGGACTCGCGGGCGGACGCCACCCGCGGGGACCAGTTTAATTACCGGCTGACAAAGTCGGGGGCTGTGCATCGAGGTTGCCGGGAGCCCATGGAGGCGGCTGCCTTTGCGAGGCTGTTGGATTCCATTGAGGACCACCTCCGCAGCATGGGGCAGAGCATCTTTGCGGGGGTGGTGGACGTGGCGCCATTCCGGAAAGGCTCGGTCACCGCCTGCGACCACTGTCAGTACCAGGGCATTTGCCGGATTGACCCCTGGACCCATCCGTTTCGAGTGTTGCGCCAAAGCGACCCAGGGGCGGGTGAGGCGGAGGAGGCGGCGAATTGACTCAGGACTCGATCGTAAAATGCCGGACCCAGTTGCCGGGATCGGCTTTTGCCACCCAGAAAGACTCGGCAACCCCGATCAAAGGTTCGCCCGCCGTCCATTGACCGTTCTCGAAGGGATACAGAACGTACTTTTGCTGGTCGCGGTCAAAAACATGGACGACATCGCCATTCGCGATGGGAAAGTCCATGTCGCTGACCAGATTGCCCGGCAGCGGGACAATCGAGCTGCGAATGGAGAAGCCGGAGGGGATCGGGACCGACAGGTTGCCCTGCATGACCTCGCCGCAAAAACTCAACGATTTATAGTCCGACGTGGGGTTGTAGAAGATCGCGCCTTCTCCGGGCGGCAGCCTTTCCCCCGGGTTGGTCCACTTTCCGTGCTTGACGGCATTCTCTCCCAGGCGAAAGAGACGGGTGTCGAAGCGATTCAGCGTGGTTCCGTCGGGCCAGCCTTTGAGAGCTTCCCCGACCGGCGCCGAGTTGTCGAAGGGATTGGCGATCATGGCGAACCCGGGAGGCACGGTGGTGGAAACATAGCCCAGGACGTTAAGCGACCGCGATTCGCCGCACTTGAGCCGGTAAAACCGGTAACTGTATTTGGCCGCTTCAGTATCCAGGAATTCGAAGGAGTCGCCCTGGACGGTTCCCTCGGTCAGCAGCGTCCACGTCCGCAGGTCCGTGCACACCTCGACGGCAAAGCGCGCGCCCTTGGCCAGGTTCGCCTTGAACCGGAAGGGGCCATAGGGGAAGCGGACCGCCTCGCTCAAAAGCAGGCTGCCGGGCGCGGCTCCGGACTCGCTCTTCAACAACGGCGAATGCGCGCCCAGCCGGCCCAAAATGGACGTCAGTTTACTCAAGTCTTTCCAAGTCCTTCCCTTGAACTCCGCCTTTTGCCCGGCAAGCGGAATTCGGATTCCGCCGTTACTATTTCCCTTCCGTGGGATTTTAGCAAGGGTTTTGGCGCGTGGTTTTGCACGTCAACACCTTAATCAGTATTCGGTTCTTTCTCGTCCAGACACTGCCGGACGGCGCGGGCGAGGTCGGGAGCGGAAGCCGGCTTGCGCAAGAAACTGACGCCGGACTGGCGAAAAAAAGCGGTGTCCTGGCCGAGCGTGTCAGGCCCATAACCACTGGTCAGCAGAATCTTCAGACCGGGTTTTGCGGTGTGAAATCTCCTGGCCAGGTCCCGCCCCGTCAGCCCGTCGGGCAGCACCATGTCGGACAGCAGCAGGGCGATTTCACCTTTCCGCTGCTCCCAAGTCTCGAGCGCTTCCCGCCCGCTGGCCGCCTCATGGACCCGGTAACCCAGGCTCGTCAGCACCTGTCGCGTGATCAGGCGGACGGCCTCCTCGTCTTCAACCAGCAAAATGCTTTCACTCCCGCGGGGCAGTGCCGTCCCCACGTCCGCCGTGGGCGGGCCATCTGCTGCCGGGGCAATGGCGGGCAGATAAACCCGAAACTCGCTCCCTTCGCCAACGCGGCTCGACACCTCCACCCACCCCCGATGTTGCCGGGCAATCGAATCCACCGTTGCCAGTCCAAGCCCCGTGCCCTGACCCGCTTCCTTGGTGGTGTAGAAAGGCTCGAAAATGCGGGAAAGCTGGTCGGGCAGGATGCCGATGCCCGTGTCGCTCACGCGCAGGCACACGAATCTTCCTGGATGGGCGTCGGGATTTCCGTGGGTCGGGATGCCATCCAGCTCGAGGGACTCGGTGGCAATGCGCAAATGGCCGCCGTGGGGCATGGCATCCCGGGCATTGACGACCAGGTTCATGAGGACTTGCTCGAGCATCGCTGGATCGGCGTAAACGAAGGGCAGGCCGTCCGCCTGAACGCATTCCATCTGGATGTCCTCGCGAATGACCCGTCTGAGCATCTTGGCCAGCCCTTTGACCACCTCGTTGAGATTCACCGCTTGAGGCTGGAGCGTCTGCCGGCGGCTGAAAATCAGCAACTGGCGCGTGAGCTTTGCCGCACTGTCGGAGGCTTTCAAGATGTTGTGGAGCAAATCCACCGCCTCGCGCGGAAGCCGGTCGGAGCTCATGAGCAGCAGTTCGGCATTGCCGCGCATCACGGTCAGGAGGTTGTTGAAATCGTGGGCCACTCCGCCGGACAACCTGCCGAGCGCCTCCAGGCGTTGAGCGCGCCGGAAGCTGGCTTCCAGCTCGCGTTGCTGAGTCACGTCTTTGTGGAGACTGATGAAGCCAATCACGGCGCCTTGCTCGTCCCGAATCGGGTTGGCTCGCAATTCAACCCGCAGCGAGCGGCCTTGAGCCCCCCGCATTTCGGATTCCCCCTCCCAAGCCTGGTGCCGGGCGAGACTGTTGCAAACGGCGCGGCCGACCGCGGCGTCGGCGAACAGGGAGAGGGTGGGCCAAGGGCCTGGCAGGCCTTCGAGGCCGCGTCCGAAGAGCCGGATGAAGGCGCGGTTGACATAGGTCACGCAGCCTTCGACATCATGGATCGCAATCGCCTCGCTGGCGCCTTCGATTGCGGCGCGGATGCGCGACAGATTTGCCTCGGTCCACTTCCGGATGCTGATGTCGTCAACGACCGCAACCAGATGCCGGGGCCGGCCTTCCAGATCGCGCGCCACCGACACGGTGAAGCTGGCCCAGAGGTCCGATCCGTCCTTGCGCTGGCAGGGCAGCTCGGTGGCAACGCTTTCGCTCTGGCCGCAAAGAAGGCGGCGCTGGAGTTCAATCCAGGACTTCCGGTTTTCCGGTGCAAGCATGTCGGCGCAGTGACGGCCCAGCACCTCTTGTTGGGAGTACCCAAAGATCTGGCACAAACGGCTGTTGGCCCACGTCCACGCCCCCTCGAGACTGAGATGGCCCAGGCCGATGGCCGCCTGCTCGACCGTGGCGCGCCAACGCGCCTCGACATCGCGAAGACGGCATTCCGCCTCGCGGGCTCGCAGGAAGGCTCGGATGGTTGCCGCGAGAACGGCGTCGGGGACTGGCCATGCCAGGCAGGCATCGGCAGCGCTGTGGGGCTCCGTGGGCGGGGAGCCCTCCTCAGCGCGCGGGGCGGAGATGAGGATAATGGGCAAATGGGTGGCGCCGACAGCGCGCCGGATGCTATCGAGAACTGCGGCGGGATTGCCGTCCGCCCGGTTGTCATTTAACAGGACCAGGTCGGGCGGTTCGCGGCGGATTTCAAGCAGGGCGGCGGCGCTGGTCTCCGCCTCAGACACGGCGAAGCCTTGGCGCACCAGCATGCGCGTGAGGGAATGGCGCAGTGCGGTGTCGCCATTCACGTTAAGAATGCGACGTCCGCCGGGTGCGGGGGGAACCGGGCCGTTTTGCGCGAGAAGGATTGGGTTCACCGGGAGGGGGTGGAATGGCGTTGACTTTGCATGGCGCTCAGAACCTGGGGGACGCGCTCGAACTCGGTGGCCTTGTCCAGGAAGTAATCCGCCCCGGCCGCCAGGCATCGGCGCCGAAACTCCTTGAAGGCATAGGTGGTCAAGACCATCACCACGCACGCCGGATGCGCCTTTTTGAATCGAACGAGCAATTCCATGCCGTTGATGCCCGGCAATTGGATATCGAGTATGACCGAATCGGGCCGGAGCTGGTCGAAGAGTTCCGCCGCTTTCAACCCTTCCTCGGCTTGTCCCACAATGGCAACGTTGGGCACCTCTCCAATCAGGGAGATCAGGCGCTCACGCACGATGGGCGAATCTTCAACCACCAGTACGGTGACCGGTCTGCCCGCGGGGGTTCCCGGTTGCCCTGAGGAGGGCGGCAAAGACGCCGGGTTCGTCCTGACAGAAGCGGGCGGCTGGCCGCCTGACGCCCCATCGCCTGACATAACTGAACCAAACATGTCAACAAGGTGGAGCGGCGGGGGAGAATGGGCCAGTCGGCAGGATGAACCTTTTGGTCGTCAGGCGGGACGGAATTCGCCTGTCGGTGTTTTCACCGACAGAATGAATTGGGGTGGGGGCGCGAGCTAATCCACCAAGCCGTGTTTCAGCGCATAGCGGGCGATTTCCACGCTGGTATTGAGCCCGGTCTTCTCTGAAATGCGCGCACGGTAGGTGGCCACGGTTTTTTCGCTCAAGCCCAGTTCGGCGGCGATTTCTTTGACGCTCTTGCCCAGGGCCGTC
>JARKQH010000043.1 GCA_029974925.1 Verrucomicrobiota bacterium | reverse complement strand
GGTCGAAAACGCCCCGTTGTTGTTCATGTCCGTCTTGCCATTGGGCATTGAGGAAATGTTGAAGAAGGAACTCATGGTCAGGGTGTGGCCGGCGGCCAGGCGCGCGTCAATCAGCCGGCCCAACAGTTCGTAACGGGCGGGGTCGTAATGGGGCGGGACGACATGCGGCAGGCGGTTGGTGGCATTCTGAGTGAAGCACAGCCGGTAATTGAAGGCCTGGATGCGATGGTCCCCGTCGCCCGGCGTGCCCCCGTCGCCGGGTTGAATGAACGGCAGCAGCCCGCTGGCGGGGTTCCCGGGAATCACGTAGGGGTCCACGTTGACGGTGAATTGGTGGGCGGGGGTGTTGGCCCGGATGCCGTTGAGGGATTCGTCGTAGGTGCTCACGGACTCGCGACCGAAGGTGAAAGTGACCCCCGCTTTGTCCATCAGGTCGCCTTCGTAGGTGGCGTCAATATACATTTTCGCCCGGTAGATCGTGCCGTCCTCCATGCGGATTTCGGTGATGCGCCGGCCGTCCCTGCCAACTGAGGCGAGCCGCTGATTCCACCGCGGGACCACGCCCACCTCGGCCAGCCAGTCTTCAAAAACCCGCCGCGCCACTTTCGGCTCGAAGTTGAATCGTTCCGCCACCCCGTACTGCTGTCCAATGCGGCGGTAAAACTCGCGGGAGACGCCCCCGATGGAGGCGGTGTTGCCCACGTCCGTGGCGCCCAAGCCGCCCGAGGTCAGGCCGCCGAGGTGGGTATTGAACACGGCCAGGGCTACGCTCTTGCCCAGGCGCGTGGCCTGAACGGCGGCCGCCACGCCCCCCGAGGTGCCCCCGTAAATGCAGACATCGCTCTCCACTACTTCCGCCGCGACAAGCGACGCCGTCAGGGCCAGCGCCATGGCCTGCAGGAGGGCGTTTCGGCTCATACTCATTTGATCACCAGATTACCGAGTCGAGGATGCCTTGCGGCCGTCGCCCTTCCAAGTCTGGAATGCAACGCCGCCCGGCGGCCTGATCGGCCCGGACGGCGGAGCTTTACCCCCCTCAGGTCCACAATTGCCGGTCCAAAGAGCGGAGCTGGACCGCCTCGCTCACATGGTCCGAGAGAATCCGCTCCGAACCCGCCAGGTCAGCAATCGTTCGCGCCACCTTGAGAATGCGGTCGTAGGCGCGCGCGCTGAGGTTCAGGTCCGCCATCGCGAATTTGAGCAGTTCGAGGGTCGCCTCATCCAAGGCGCAATACTGTTTCAACTCGCGCGTCCCCATGCGCGCGTTGCAGGTGATGCGCGGCCGGTCTCGGAATCGCTCCTGCTGGCGCTGGCGCGCGGCGATCACCCGCTCGCGAACCTGGGCCGAGGTTTCCGCGTGTCGTTCGCTGGTGATTTCACGGAATTTCACTGACGGCACTTCGACGTGGAGGTCAATCCGGTCGAGCAACGGGCCCGAAATGCGGCCCAGGTAGTTCTGAATTTCGCGCGGGCTGCAGCGCGACTCGGCCGGCATCTTGCCATCCGGCGTGGGGTTCATCGCTGCCACCAGCATGAATTGCGAGGGGAAGGTCATCGTGCCGGCGGCGCGCGAGATCGTCACCCGCCCCTCCTCGAGCGGCTGGCGCATGGTCTCCAACACACTGCGCTTGAACTCGGGGAGCTCGTCCAGAAACAGAACGCCGTGGTGGGCCAGGGAAATCTCGCCGGGCGTCGGGTTGATGTTCCCGCCCAGCAAGCCGGCGTCGCTGGCGGTGTGGTGCGGGGCGCGGAAGGGACGCCGCGTGACCAGGGCCTGGCCGGGCTTGAGTAGTCCCGCGATGCTGTGAATTTTGGTGGTTTCGAGCGCCTCCTCGAGCGTGAGCGGCGGCAGAATGGTGGCCAGCCGTTTGGCCAGCATGGACTTGCCGGTTCCAGGAGGGCCGATGAGCAGGACATTGTGACCGCCGGCCGCGGCAATCTCCAGCGCCCGCTTGACCGATTCCTGGCCCTTGACTTCCGAAAAATCAATCTCGTCGTCGCAATCCTGCTCGAAGATTTTCCGCAGGTCCACCCGCATGGGCGAAATGTGGACCTCCCCTTCGAGGAACCCGACGGCCTCGCGGAGGTTTCGCACCGGAATCACCTGCACCCCCTCGACCACGGCTGCCTCGGCGGCATTTTCCGGCGGCACCAACAATCCGACCCGGCCGTCCTGCCGGGCCCGCAGGGCAATCGGCAGCACCCCTTTGACCGGCCGCACCGTTCCGTCCAGGGCGAGCTCGCCGACCATGAGAAAATTCTCGAGCTGGTCGGTTTCGATTTGTTCGCTGGCGGCCACCATGCCAATGGCAATGGGCAGGTCAAAGCTGGGCCCCTCCTTCCTCACATCCGCCGGCGCCAGATTGATCGTCGTTCGGCCGAAAGTGAAATTAAAACCGGAGTTGATCAGCGCCGTCATCACCCGGTCCCGGCTCTCTTTCACTGCCGCATCCGGCAGCCCGACAATCACAATGAGTGTGTCGCCGTAACCGGCGTTGACTTCCACTTCCACCGCATAAGCCTCGATTCCGTTGACGGCCGCTGAGCAGACCTTCGACAGCATGCGATGGGTTATGTGCCACTTGCGCCAAAAGGGCAATCCGGAAATAAGCGAACCGGCACTGGCTGGGAATGCGGCGCGGGTGCCACCCCGGCAACGGGGGCTTGGGAGGCGTCCCCTGCCCCGCCATGTTCCTCCGATCTGCCGGGGGGACCTCCTTGAGGGCCGGCGCAACTCAGGCGCGGCGACCGGAACGGCGACGCCATTGGGGTGCCGCCCACAGCCAGAGGCCCGTCAGGCTCAGGGTCACCAGCACCAGCGCGCACGCGGACATCAGCACTCTGCCTGCGGACCCGAAAATTTTGCCTGTGTGGAGGTCCAACGCGAATTTTCCCCAATCAAATGACCGCGCGGGCTGGCCGTCGGGACCTCGGGGACCGAGCTTTTCGTATCGCCCTTTCTCGACCACCTCGGCCGTGCTTGCGTCAATAATCAATTCGGAGCCCTGCCGCTGCTTGATGCGGTAAGCCAGTTGCTGCTGTTCGAACTTCAGTTCAATTTTTTCAAGCTCGACATCGCCCCAACGCTCTTGGGCCAGGGCCAGGGCCCTTTCCCATGACACCGCGGGCGCCGTCAGGGCGGACGCCAGGCGCAACCCCCCGGTTGGCCTGGCTGGCGGGGACTTTGCGGGTTCGTTGGGCGGTTGATGCGCCCCCAGAAGCCCGAGGAAAAAGGCCTTGTGGTTGAGAAAAATTCCCGTCAGGCCGGCCAGCAGGAGACACGCTGCCGCCAGGGCCCCGGCGCGCACATGCCAGGATCGGAACCGCTTCAACCACGGGTTTGCCGGCTTGGGCGCCTGGACAAGAGAAGAGTGGGCCATGAGTGAGGCTCAAGAAGGGTTGGACACACGCGGCGGGCTGACGGAATGTCAATCGTCCGACGACTCGCCCTTGGACTCCTTGTCCTGGGCCTTGGTGGCAATCACGACCACGTGCCCGTCCCCCATGACCTTGTTAAAGACCTTCGCATGCCATTTCACGGGCCCCAACTCGCCTTTGGCCAGCTTTTCCTGCACCTTGGCCGGGTCATCCGAGTCCCAGGGTTTGAACAAATCAAAGGCAATATCGAGTGTCACGGCCCCCGAAAAACGGTTTTTGAAGAGGTCCTTGGGCTTGCGCCCCAAATCCACACCCTCCACCTGATAGCTGGAGCCCTTGCGATCGAACACGGGCCGGGGGTCTGCGAAGTCGCCCCGGTCGGAGGCGCAGCGAAAGACTCGCGCCGGTGCAAGCGGACCGCCGCCGACGTAATCAGCCAGCAGGGTGTGGATGCCGTTGGTGAGCGTCTGAAGCTGTTTGCCCTTCGCCACGTCCTCGGCTTTGAGGCTGTTTTTCTTCACTTCATACTTGACCGGCATGGAATCGGCGTGATCGTCCGCATACATCGCCGTCGCGAGGTAAATCTGACGCAAGTTGGAACCACACTGCACGCGCTTGCCGCGCTCCCTGGCGCCAGCCAGCGCGGGCAACAGCAAGGCGGCCAGGATCGCAATAATAACCATGACCACCAGCAGTTCGATGAGCGTGAAGGCGGCCGCTCCGCTGGGGCGGCCACCGATTGAAACGGAGTTGCGACTGAATCTCATGCCGACAGCCTAGGACAACCGCTGGACGGGACGCTAACGGCGCCTTGCCTTTCTTTGTCGTTGGATTGCGAAACTGGCGCCAAGGCAGCGGCGAGGGGCCGGCGGCCTGCCCCGGCCCTCAAACAGCCGGGAACGCGAAAACCGCTTCGCCGGCTTGCCGGCACCCGGATTCGAGATGCCACCGCAGCCGTCTCACCGCTGTGACAGGTTCAACGGCAATTTCACATCGGTGTGACAAAAGCCGTCTGCAACCCGAGTCCAAGCTCGCGAACGTCCGCCAGGTTTTTCACCGGCGGATGCCGGGAATTTCCGGGGAGGGCCGAGCGCCGTTTTGCTGGAAATCAAGGATTTTCGCGACTGGAGGGCGTTTGTCCCCAGGTCGAGGCCTCAGGAAGGGGGCTGGTGGGGCGAGGCTGGCAAGCGCGGTGCTAAGAGGGGCGGCATGACACGATGTCTTATGAAAACAATCAAGATCACTTGCAAGCCACGCCTTGGCGTGAAAGGGCTTTTCACTCCCGCCTTCGTCTCGCTGGCCTGGTTGGCGGCAGGCGTGAGCGGTTGGGCCCAGACTCCCACGATCTCTCCGGCGGCCTTGGAAGCGCATGCGACCATCACCGCGTACACCGGTCCGGCCACGTGCATCGCCTGTCATGAGTCCCAGGCCCGGGCGATGTTTGGGTCGGTCCACTACCAGGAAATGGGAGAGACGCCGGCCGTGCCGAACATCGCGGGTCCGGCGGGGAAAGGGAGAAATGGCGCGCGGGTGATGAACTCCTACTGCGGGACGCCATCAACCTCCTCGCGCGCCACCTGCGCCACCTGCCATGTTGGCAATGGGCGCGTGCCTGCTCCCGAGCTGACCCCCGAGCAACTGCACAACATTGACTGCCTCATGTGCCACCAGGATGCGTACAAGCGCGTTCCCGCCCCGCCCTATCAACCGCTGACCTTTCCGGGAACCAATGGCACCCTTCATACCATCCAAATGGTCGTGGAGGACGAAACGGGATTTCAGTTCGTGCCGGACACCGGGAAAATGACGATCTCGATTCTCGAGGCCGCCCGGCTGGTTCACCTGCCCACGCGGGCCTCGTGTTTGCGCTGCCATGCAGGAGCCGGCGGGAGTGACGGTGGGAAACGAGGCGACCTCTCGACGGTCACGGTCAACCCGCCGGTGTCCTCCGACGTCCACATGAGCCCGCAAGGCGCCGACCTCAGTTGCGCCCGATGCCACAGCGCCGGAAATCACCGCGTCTTGGGCCGGGGTGTGGACCTGCGCGCCAGCGACAGCGCGGAACTGCTGACCTGCGCCAAATGTCACACCGACCGCCCGCACGGGGATTACAGCGCGCGCAACGGCACGGCGCGCGACGTCCACGCGTTGCGCGTGGCCTGCCAGTCGTGTCACATTCCGACCTTCGCGAAAGACAAAAGCACCGAAATGGAGCGGAACTGGAGTCACGCGGAATTCTCGATGGCCGCGTGCCGGGGGCAGGGTGGCTGGCTGCCGTCCGAGGTGCGCGCCTCGAATGTGGTGCCGGCCTACAAGTGGTTTGACGGGACGAGTCTGGCGAACGAACTGGATCAGGCCCCGATTCAGAACGGCCTGGGGGAGGCCATTCTGGCGTTGCCCAACGGGAGCGTGCAATCCCCGGGCGCCAAACTCTATCCGATGAAAGTGCATCGGTCCAACGCCGCCAGGCATGATGCCAGCGGTCTGCTGGTGCCTCATTCCACCTTCACTTACTTCTCGAGTGGGGATTTTGCCAAATCCATCCAGCGCGGCCAGGAGCTGTCGGGCCTAAACGGCCCCACCACCATCGTGCCTGTGCTGGAGTATCAAACCATCAATCATGGGGTCGTCGCCGCCTCTTCCGCGCTGCAGTGCGGCGCTTGCCATGCGGCTTACACGGCGGGCGGCCCCGTGCGGATGAACTTGAAAACCGACTTGGGCTATGAACTCAAGGCGCCCACTTCCCAGCTTTGCACCCAGTGCCATGGCAGCAAGTCGGCCGGATTCGCCAGCGTCCACGATAAACATGTGCGCGACAAAGGCTATGACTGTTCCAACTGTCACAATTTTTCGCGCCCCGAGCGGGGGCTGACCCGCGTGGCGGCTATCCGCCCTGCCGCTCCAGCCGGGCCGGCCGCCCGGCGGCTGGCCGCAGATCAGATCCAGGTCGTCTGGGGCGACAATTCGAGTTCCGAGCAGGGTTTCCGGGTGGAACGTTCGCTCGACGGAGTCAACTTCAGCGAAATCGCCGCCGTGGGCCCCGGCGTCTCGAGCCTGGTGGACTCCAATCTCGACGCGGCCACCGCCTATTATTACCGGGTACAGGCTTTCAACGCTGCGGGGAGCTCGGCCTATTCCATGCTCGGCACCGCCACCACGCCTTACCCGCAACTGCGGCTGAATCCCTCGGCGGGCAACCTGGTGCTGAGCTGGCCGGCCGGCGCGGCGGATTTCAAGCTGCAGGCGGCGGATGAATTGAGTCCAGCCCCGGGATGGACCGACGTTCAGGGCAGCGTCACCACCAACAACCACGAGCTCCGCATCACCCTCCCGGTGACCGCGGGAGCAAAGTTCTACCGGCTCTGGCGTCCTTGATTCGTCCGATTGCCAGGCCCCCTGGCCGGCAGTTGACGGCTCAGCCCCGCCGAAAGTCGGCGGGGTTGAGCCGGTATTTCTTCAGGAGGCGATAGAGCGTTCCGCGCGGCAGCCGGGCCTCCGCCGCCGCGGCAGACACATCCCCAGACCGCCTCTCCAGCAGAGCCTGCAAATACCCCTGCTCAAAGGCGGCAATCTGGCGCTCCCGCAGCGCAAAGAAGCCGTCGCCCCCGGCCCGCCGCGCATTCCCGGCCTGCGCCACGATTTCCTCGGGGAGGTCCTCCAGTTGCACCACCTCCTCACGAGCCCAAGTCAACGCGCGCTTGATCACATTTTGCAGCTCCCACACATTGCCCGGCCACGAGTAATGGACCAACACCTCCATCACCTCCGGACTCACGGCCCGAGGCCGGCGCTCGAGCCCGCGGCCAAACCGCTCGAGGAAAACGTTCACCAGCATGGGAATATCCTCCGTGCGCTCCCGCAAGGGCGGCAGAACGATTCGAGCGACGTTGAGACGGTGATACAAGTCCGCCCGGAACTGGTCACGCCGCACCGCTTCCTCGAGGGACATGGAGGATGCGGCAACCATTCGCACATCAACCGCGATTTCCTCGGTCCCGCCCACGCGCCGGATTTTGCGCTCCTGGATCACGCGCAGCAGCTTGCCCTGCAGCCGCAGTGGAAGCTGGTTCAGTTCGTCGAGGAAAAAGGTGCCGTGGCTGGCATACTCGAGCAGCCCCACGCTTCGACTTTGCGCCCCGGTAAAGGCTCCCCGTTCGTGGCCGAAGAGTTCGCTCTCCACCAACCCCTCGGGAATCGCGCCGCAGTTCACCGGCACAAAGGGCCCGCTCTTGCGCTTGCTGTGCTCGTGAAGGGTGTGGGCCACCAATTCCTTGCCGGTGCCGGTTTCGCCTACGATCAGCACATCAAAGTCCGTTTCCGCCGTTCGCTGGATGCGTTCACAAACCTTTTGCATGGCCGCGCTCCGCCCCAGCAGGTCGCCGCAGCAATAAGTCTGCTCCATGCGCTTGCGCAACCAGCGGTTTTCCTCCCGCAGGCGTTTGTTTTCCAGCAACGTCCGAACGCTGGTCAGAAGGTCCTCGGGACGGAACGGTTTTGCCAGATAGTCCATCGCCCCAAGCCTCATGCTTTCCACCGCCGTTTCCATGGTGGGGCATCCGGTAATAATCAGGGCTGCCAAGGAGGGGTCTGTCTGGCGCGCCCGCCGCACCAGTTCCAGCCCGTCCATGTCGGGCATCCGCAAATCCGCAATCAGCAGATCGAACGATTCGTGCACGAGCCGCTCCGCCGCCCGCGGGCTTTGGCTTTCCAATGCCACCTCGGCGTCCGGCAGCCTGCGAAGCGCCCCGGCGCAATACTCCAACACCGAGTCATCGTCATCCACCACCAAAATTTTCGCCGCGGCCATAAAAGTGAGCCTCATCATAACCATAAGCCCTCCATTCGATCCCGGCAACGGCTTTGTCGGAATGGACCTCACGCCGGACGCAAGCCCCGGGGCATCTGCGCGCCTGTTTCCTCGTCGCCTCGCGCCCTCCCGGACGGGCCAGTCCTGCCCTGGGACCCCCGGCAACTGGAAAGAGGATGCACCCTGAAGCCCGCGCGCGGTGCCTTGTTCAGCCGCCGCGCTCCTTGAGACGGCGCAGACATTTGAGGACTTCCTCGTCGCTGATCTGGGGGAACGATTCGTAATAACGGCCGACCGCGGCGAAGTCGGGGTCCACGCAAAGCACTTCGAGCTCGTCGGCCACGCGCCGCAGGCGTTCAACGGCGGAGGTCGAGGCCACCGGCGCCGCGACGGTCACCGTGCGGGCCTTGCGCCGGCGGGCGGACTGCACCGCGGCTTCCATGGTGGCGCCGGTGGCCACGCCGTCGTCCACCAGCAGCACCGACTTGAAGGCGAGGTTTTCCAGGCACGCAAATCCGAACCGGGCCTGATAGGCGGCCAGATGCTGTTCCTCCTCCCGGAGGATGGCGTTGAGCCCGGCCTCAATGCCCGGCGTGGGTTCGATGCTGTCCTGATCGAGAACGACCACGCCGCCCTCGGCCAGCGCGCCCACCGCGAATTCACGGCACCACGGATGGCCGATTTTGCGCACCACCAAGACCCCAAGGGGCAGTTTGAGGGCCGCCGCGACTTCGGCGGCCACGATCACCCCTCCGCGCGGAAGCCCCAGGACAACGTCCAGCCCCAATTGGCGGCGCCGGAGAGTGTCCCCGAGTTTCCGACCCGCTGCTTCGCGCGAGGCGAATACCATAAAGACTTTGTCGCTCGATTCCGGGGAAACGTCAACCTGCCGTTGCGGAAAGTGGGGGGGGCAGCGCGCTGAGCGATGCAAGCAAGGCCGCTGGGATCGGAGTAAGGGAGCTTCGGGCCGGGGCGGCGCCCAACCTGCCATCAACCGGTGACCAGGGTCCCGATCTCCTCCCCGAGCACCACGCGCTTGAGGTTGTGCGGGGGGAAAAGGTCAAACACGATGATGGGCATCTTGTTGTCCATGCACATGGAGAAGGCGGTGGCGTCCATGACCTTGAGCTGCCGCTGCAAGGCGTCGAGGTAAGTGATTCGGCCAAACCGCCTGGCATTCGGGTTTTTTTGGGGGTCGCTGTCGTAGATGCCATCCACCTTGGTTGCCTTGAGAATCACTTCCGCCCCGATCTCGTTGGCCCGGAGCGCGGCGGCGGTATCGGTGGAGAAATACGGGTTGCCCGTGCCCCCGCCAAAGATGACCACCCGCCCCTTTTCCAA
>JARKQH010000042.1 GCA_029974925.1 Verrucomicrobiota bacterium | reverse complement strand
GAACCGTCGCACGCCTACGCGGAGAAGGCGGCGGACTGGTGCGCGGGGCATGGCATTGTGTGCAAAGGCCATCCGCTGGTTTGGGACTTTGCGGATCCGCGCTGGCTGCCGCGGGACTTTGAGCAGATTCGGCGGTTGTCGCATGAACGGGTGACGGATTGCATTCGCCGGTTCGCCGGCAAGATTGATCGCTGGGATGTGGTCAACGAACCCACCCACCTGGGCCGCTTCGGCACGCGGCTGGGCGAGTGGGCGCAGTCGCTGGGGGCCGTCCCCTACGTTCGGCAACATCTGGAAACCGCCCGCGCCGCGGGACCGAACGCCATCCTGTTGGTCAACGACTACCGGGTGGATATGCCCTTTTACCGGATTCTGGACCAACTGCGGGAGGGAGGAAAACTGTTGTTCGACGCGGTGGGCATTCAGTCGCACATGCATCAAGGCGTCTGGCCGCTGGCGCGTGTGTGGGACGTGTGCGACACCTATGCAAAACTGGGCGTTCCCCTGCACTTTACGGAAACCACGATTGTCAGCGGTGCTTTCCTGGGCCGCGACCCGAAGCGCGGCGGCCGGGCGCTGGGCAACGACGAACTCTGGGGCGAATCCACGTCTGAGCTGGAGGAGCGCCAGGCGCAGCAGGTCCGGAATTTCTATACCGCCCTGTTTGCCCATCCCGCCGTCCACGCGGTTACCTGGTGGGATTTCTCGGATTACCGGGCCTGGAAGAATGCCCCCGCCGGGTTGCTCCGCAAAGACATGTCGCCCAAGCCGGCGTGGGAGGCTCTCCGCAAACTGATCAAGGAGGACTGGGCGTCAAAACTCGACGGCCATACCGACGACAGGGGGCGGGTGCCGGCCCGGTTGTCTTACGGCCAATACCAGGCGCGGATCACGCTGCCCAACGGCACCGAACATCTCAAGACGTTCCCCTGGCTCCGCGACTCGGAACGCAAGCCTGTCCTGACGGTCTGAACGGGCGGGTCAGGTTTTGGGCGGAAGCTTCGCCAGAGCGTCGCGCGCGGCCTCCGGATGCTTGGGCTTGATGGCCTCGGCAATCTTCCTCACGGCCACCTCGGCTTCAGCGCGGACACCTTCGCGGGAAAGGAAAGCGAGGGCCAGTTGGAGGGTTTCGGGGTGCCCTGCCCCGCCGAGCGAGCCGAGAATCAGCTTCAGCTCGCCGTCGCCTTTGGCTTGGTCAGTCAGAGCGCGATAGCGGTCGGCGACGGCGGGTTTGGCATGTTCCTCGGCGGCCAGGCGGACGAGTCCCCGCAAGAGCGCGACCCGCAGCGCCGGCTCGGTGGAATCGCGGTAGGCGGCGAAAAGCGGGTCCCATGCCTCCAGATTCGGCCACTCACTCAAGGCGCGAACCGCCGCGTCGCGAATGGCCGGGTCGGGATTGGCCGCCGCCTTCTTTGCCAGGTCCAACGAGGCCGAATCTCCGCACACTGGCAGCAGGCCCAGCAAGGAGCTCTGCACCTCGCTGGCTTTGGCCTTTTCCAAAGCCTCGCGGACTTTTCCACATGCCGCCGCCCGGTCGGTCAAACGCGTCAACACCTGGGCTGTGGCCGTCTCGGCTTCGAGCCGGACCGGTGAAGCCAGTTGGGCCTCCAGAGCGGCGAGCAAGGCGGGGACTTCCTGTTCGGTGCCCGTGCGAGCCAGGGCGCGAAACGCAGCCCGGGAAACGGCGGCCTCAGCGGAGCGCATTTCCTGCAACAACACGGCGTTGGCGCCGGAGCCCTGGCGCCGGGCCAGAACGCTCAACAACAGGGCGCGCGAGGCGCCCGACACACTCGGGAAGAAAGCCTGCACCGCCTGGTCCGTCTCGCGGCCGCCGCCCATGGCAATCAGCGCGTTTTCAATGGCCTTGAGTTCGTCCGCCTCCTGCGTTTCCGAAAGTCTCCTGCCGAGAATGGCAACCGTGTCCGCCCCGCCAATGTCACCCAAGGCGCCGATAGCCGCGATTCGGACATCGAGATTGGTTGCAGCAAGCTGCCCCGCAATGGCGGCCTTTGCCCCGGCATCCGCGCGAGTGGCGAGACTCTCAATCAGCCAGACCTTTTCAGCGTCTTCAAGCGTTCCAAAGGCGCCGCCGAATTGGGTCGAAGCCTGTGGCGAGGGGAGGGTCGCGACCGCGGCGATTGCCACCGGTTTGAGGTCCCGGTCAGAACCGGCCAGGATGGCACTGATGCGTTTCCCGGCGGCGTCCGGCTCGAGACGCAACCATGCAGCCAGCGCCGCCTGGCGGGCGAACCTCGGCTCATGGGGGGCCATCAATGAAGTGTAGGCCCGGACGGCGGACTTGGGGTCCGACGCGGCAAGGCGGTCGGCGCAGACCAGCATCGCTTCGAGCAAGGTTTGATTGGCCGCTCCCCGCGCTTTCCGCCGCAAGGGTTCCAGCGTGCTCCACGCGCGCCGGGTCCCCAGTTTGCCCAAGGCCGCCGCTCCAGCCTCGAACACGGCGGGGTCGGCATCGGCGGCGGCCTTCTTGAACAACCGGGTTGACCTGGCGTCCCGCCGGTTGCCCAGTGTGTTGAGGATTTGAACGCGCGCCGCGCCTCTGGCGTTGGCCAGCGCCTGTCGAAGCAGCGAGTCGGCTTTTCCCGGGGGATAAGTGGTCAGCGCAAGGCAAGCCAGTCCAACAGTCTGCGGGTCCTTCAAGAGCTCGCCCATCGCCGGCAGGGCCTTTTCGCTCCCGATGAAAGCCAGTTGTTTGGCGGCAAAACTGCGGGCTTCGTAGCTCGCCTCCGGGCTGAGCAACTCAACCAGGCCGGCCTCCACACTTGCCCGGAGGGCCGGGTCATGGAGGGCGGCGCGCACGGTTGCCTCAAGTTGCCGCAGGGATTCAAGTGACTGGCCGCTGTGGTAAGTGGACACCTCGGAGATCAGTTGCTGAAGATCGTTGGTGGCGGGGGTGGCGGCCGGGGCCGGCCAACAGGAAACAACCAGCGCGGCAGCGCCGAGGAGGGGGTAAATTGTGTTTTTCATCGTCATCACAATGCCGTTCATGCAATCCGGGGTTCAGGCGCGCCACGGCGCTCGCGGCTCGCGATACAGCATGCGGTTGGCTTCCGGCACGTCGAACCGCTCTTGGACCGGGTCCCATTTCAACTTGCGGCCCAGCCGGAGGGAGATGTTCCACGCCTGGCAGATGGTCATCGCGCGATGGGCCACTTCGGGATGGCAGGCGGGTTGTTTGCGGCTGCGGATGCAACGGACCAGGTCGCGGACATGGTCCGAAGCGTCGCCCCAGCCGGCGCCGCCGGTTCCCCGGAAACTCAGGATGGACTTGGGTTCGGCGGTAACCGCATCCGTCTCATCATCCACTTGAATCCATCCTTCATCCCCGATGAACCGCAGGTAACGCTCCTTGAATTCGCCGCGCTGATACATCACCGCGGTTACGCCGCTGGCATATTTGCACCGCGCCTCGGCTGTGAGCGGCGTGTCGTTGCAGAACTTCACAGGATCGGGAAACTCGCCTTTGGCCTCGAACTCGACCGGGCCGGTGTCATCGGTTCCGAGCACCCATTGCATTTGGTCGGTGTAATGACAGCCCATGTCGGACAGAATCCCTTCGGCCGTGTCCCAGAAGTACTGCCAGTTCTTGGCGCGCACCGGCACATACGGATGCCAGGGGGCCTGTCCCAGCCAGAAATCGTAGTTCCACCCGGCCGGCGGCGGGACTTCGGCTTCGTGCTCGAGTCCTTTGCCGGCCCATACCTGCATTTCCACGGTGTGAACCCGCCCGATTCTGCCCTGGCGCACCATGTCCCGGGCAAAGCGGTACGAGGCCGTGCAGCGGCGCTGGGTGCCGGCTTGGTAAACCGTTCCGAACTGGCGGCAGGTTTCCACGAGTTTCCGACCCTCGCCAATGGTCAGCGTGACCGGCTTTTCGCAGTAGATGTCTTTCCCCGCGCGCGCGGCGTAAATCGAGCCCAGCCCATGCCAGCGGTTGCCGGTCGCAATCAAGACCGCGTCAATATCCTTCCGCGCCAGCATTTCGCGGAAATCGGCGTAAGCGCTGCACGCGCTGTTGCCGTAATGGTCGTCAATCAGCTTCTTGCCCGATTCGAGCCGGTCCGCCCGGCAGTCGCTCACCGCCACGAAGAGCAGTTCTTTAAACGACAGGAAATTGGGGAGGATGGCCCGCGCGCGGTTTCCGACGCCGAAGGCGCCAAAGCGAATCCGATTGGCGGGCGAGGTGGCGCCATTCAACCCGAGGACCGATCCCGGGACGATCAGGGGGACGGTTACTGCCGCCACCGACTGCAGAAAACGGCGCCGGGCAACTCGAGTTGGGGAAATGATTCCCGGGGCTCCCTTCCAAAGCGAGGTATTTGGCGTGCTCATGGCGCCCCAGTTTGCCCGGTCAAACCCGGATGGCAACCGGATTCGTCCCTTTCGTCCTTTGTGCGTGACAGCGCGCCGCCCCCTGCTAGGCTGCAAGGGCTCGAAAAAATGCAGTTGCGGAACCACTACACCCGCCAGGGTAACCTCTCGACGCGCGGAGGAGGGCCGGGGCCTTATGGCGCGCCCTCGGCGGTCGAAGGCTTGTGGGGCGGAAGGCGGTGGCCGCATGGCGCCTGGGCCCGCGGCGGGCGGCGGTTTCTGCTCAAGGCCCTGGCGCTTTGGGTGAGCACCGTCTGGCTTTGGGCCACCGACCAGGCGGAGCCAACGCGGCAGGCCGGCGCGGGAAGTGCCTTTGCCTCGCGCAACTGGGATTCCAAGGATGGGCTGCCATCGGATTCGGTTACGGCGATTGCTCAAACGGCGGATGGATTTCTGTGGGTGGGGACTGACCGGGGTTTGGTGCGTTTCGACGGCATCCGCTTTGAGACCCCGCCGGTGCCCGGGTTGGCGGCTTTGGTGGAGGGGGGCATCCGGCAGCTTAGGGCCAGCCGGGATGGCGGCCTGTTGATTGCCGCAAACAGCGGGCTGGTGGCCCGGCTTCAAAGCAACGAGCTCGTTCCGGTATTCACCGGCGGCGCGCCGGGCTACACCCAAATCACGGGCCTGGCGGAGGAGGCGGGGGCGATTTGGCTGGCCACGGATGGGCGGGGCGTTTGGCGGTGTGGGGACAAGACGGTGGCAGTGTTTGACAACAGCACCGGCCTGCCTTCAAACATTGTGCCCTCGTTGGAGCGCTCCGCCACCGGCGAGTTGTATATTGGCACCGGCTCGAAGGTCCTGGTGTGGCGCGAGAACCAATGGCAATCCCTTGGCGAGTACCCCTCGCCGGGCCAGCGGATTGACGCGCTGGCCACCGGGGCGGACGGGAGCCTGTGGGTGGCTGTTCCGGGCGACAACCCGTTTCTTGAAGGGGCGCGCATCCTGCGCCGCTCCGCCTCCGGCTGGAGCACGGAACTCGAGCCCTATCCCTGGGCGCAAAACTCGAAACGGTCCCGCATCCTGGCCTTGCTGCGTGACCGCTCCGGAAAGACCTGGGCGGGAACCGAAAGCGGCACGGTCTATTATCATGAACCTGGAGTGGGTTGGCAGCCGCTGCAGCTCGCCGGCCGCCGCCTGCACCTGTTGGTCAGTTGTTTGTTCGAAGATCAAGACGGTTCGGTCTGGGTGGGCGCCTTTCAGGAAGGGCTCCATCAACTCCGACCCCGCACGGTCACCCCTCTGACATTGCCGGGCGCCGCGGGCGAGAACCTGGTCAAGACTTGTTTTGCCGGGCGGGACGGAAGTCTGTGGATTGGCACTGACGGCGGGGGCGTGTTTCGTTACGAGCGAGGAGTCTTCAAATCGTACGAGGTGCGGCCCGGCCTGCCGGCGCGCACCCGCGCCATTACGTCGGTGCTGGAAGACCGGCGCGGAACTGTCTGGGCTGGCAGTTACGGGGGGCTGCTGCGGCTTGAAGCCGGACGATTCGAACCCGTCACCCGCATTCCGGCGCTTCGCGGGGTCGTCATGGCCCTGTTTGAAGACCGTTCCGGGACTCTGTGGATTGGTTCCAGCAGCGGTCTGATTCGAAAGCGTGGCGACGATTTCCAGGTTTATGGCCGTGCCGAGGGCTTTAACGGCTCCACCGTCCGCGCGCTGGCTGAAAGCCCGGGCGGCGGGCTTTGGGTGGCGGTGTCCGACGGCGGCATTTTTCAACTCCGGGACAACCGTCTGACGCCCTGCCGCGCCTGGCCGGACCGCCTGAACCGCTATGTTCGGAACATGCACTGCGATGCCGAGGGCGTGCTTTGGATCGCCACGCTCACCGAGGGCCTGTTTCGCCTTCAGGGCGACACACTGGTCCGCTTCAACCGTCAGGATGGCTTGCCGGACGACACCCTCAAGGCCATCGTTCCCGACGATCACGGCAACCTGTGGATCAGCTCCGACAACGGCATCTTTGGGCTCAACCGCGCCCTGCTCCGCGATTACGCGCCGGGACGCAGCCCCCCGCTCAGTTGCCGGCATCTGTCCTTGACCGACGGGCTGGTCACGCGCATCTGTTCCGGGGAAGGCCAGCCGATTGGGACGCGGACGGCTGACGGGCGACTTTGGTTCCCCAATCGCAACAGCCTCGCGGCCTTCTCACCCGGTTCGGCGTCTGCTCCCAAATCCCCGGGGCCCGTCGTCGACCAGGAGGTGTCCATCGGCGGGGTGGCGCGGCCGGTTCCGGCCGGAGCCAGACTGTCCGTGCCCTCGAATGTGAGGCGTTTGGAGTTTCGTTACAGCTCGCCCGATTTGTCGGGGGCGGAACGGCTGCGCTTTCGCTACCGTCTGGAGGGGTTGGATCGGGAGTGGGTTGAGGCGGGCAACAGCCGCGTAGCCGCCTACAGCCAGTTGCGGCCGGGGACCTACCAGTTTCGGGTGATGGCTGCCGGCCGGGGCGGTGACTGGATCGAAAGCCGGAAGCCGGTCGAGCTGGAGGTTCTGCCGATGTTTTGGGAGACGTGGTGGTTCCGGGGCGCCAGCTTTGGCATGGTAACCACGGGAGTGGGCCTTGCGATTTATGGCTGGCAGCGCGCCAAAGTCCGCCGCCGCCTGCGCCAACTCGAGACGGCTCAGGCGGTCGAACGGGAGCGGCAGAGAATCGCCCAAGACCTGCACGATGAGGTGGGAGCGGTGGTTTCGCAACTGACCTTGCTTGGGGAGTTCGCGGGTCGCGACCAGGCCTCCCCCGCCGAATCTCAAAAGGCGCTGCTCAACCTGCGACGCAAAACGCAGGAACTGGCCAGGCAAATGGACGTCACCATCTGGGCGGTCAATCCCCGGAACGACTCGCTTCCGAGCCTGGCGAGCCACCTCCAGCATTTTGCCACGGAATTTTTCGAGGCGACGCCGGTCCGCTGCCGCGTGGATGTGCAGCTTGGGCTGCCCGAGCTGCCCCTCGCCGTCCAGGTTCGCCACGCGCTGTTTATGGCGGTCAAGGAAGCCCTCAACAACGTGGGCAAACATTCCGGCGCAGCCGAGGTTTGGCTGCGCATTCACCTCCGCCAGCGGGAGCTTGAAATTTGTGTCGAGGATGACGGGTGCGGTTTTGATGCCGCCACCGTTGGCAACGGCCGGCAGGGGCTGGAGAACATGCGCCGCCGCCTCGCCGGCATCGGCGGCTCCTGGGAGGTCGTCTCCTCGCCTGGCCAGGGCTGCTGCGTGCGCCTCCGCGTTGCCGTCGAACGGCTTGCGCCCGGGTACGGAATCACCGTTTTCAGGGATGGTCAGGCGGGCCCCTCTGCCCAAAATGGTCATGATGTGGCAGTCACAAAGGATTATGCTGACTAAAGTGGCCATTGTTGAGGATGACGCTGGTTTTCGCGCCTTGCTGGAACGTTTCATTAACGAGGCCCCGGGCCATTCCTGTGTCGGCGTTTTCGCCACGGCCGAAGAGGCCCTGCGCGGCATCCCTCTGGCCCGCCCCGACGTGGTGCTGATGGACATCCAACTGCCGAATCTTTCCGGCATCGAGTGCACGGCCCGTCTCAAGGAACTGCTGCCGGACCTGCCCGTGATCATGCTCACGGTTAATTCCGAACCCAACCGCATTTTCCAAGCCCTCCAAGCCGGCGCCATCGGCTATCAGCTGAAACGCACGGCGCCTCAGAAGCTCCTGCCCGCCGTGGCCGAAGCTCTCGCCGGCGGCGCCCCCATGACGGGTGAAATCGCCCGCAAAGTGGTCGAGTTTTTCAAACAATCGGCGCCGTGCCGCGACAGCGCCCTTAACCTGAGCCGGCGCGAACACGAGGTGCTGGGGCTGCTGTCCCAGGGGTATGCCGACAAGGAAATTGCCGCGCGCCTTAACCTCGGCTATGAGACCGTCCGCACCCACATGGAGCACATCTTCGACAAACTTCACGTCCGGTCCCGCGCCGGGGCCGTCGCCCGGGATCTCGCCACTGGCGAAGCCGGGCCTCTTCCCAGCCCCTG
>JARKQH010000225.1 GCA_029974925.1 Verrucomicrobiota bacterium | reverse complement strand
GCGCGGGGGATGGGGTGGTCGACGGGATTTGAACCCGCGACAGCCAGATCCACAATCTGGGGCTCTAACCAGGCTGAGCTACGACCACCAACAGCCAATAATCATCCTAAAAGGCCCCCGACAGCCGGTCAAGGTTGGATTTTCCCTTGGTTTTTGGCAGGGCGCGGCCCCGACCGCCAATCGCCCGGGAAGAGACATTGCGGCTGGGCCGTTTGTGCGGCATGTTAAAGGAGGATGCGGGCGGCATTCCGCAAGCCCGCCAACATGAAACACGAGGAATCTGACCGGGAAAAGACTCTGGGACGGCTGGCTCGGGGCTGGAAAGCCTGGCTGGGAGGCGGCAGCGCGGAGGGAAAGCGCGTCACACTCGAGGAAGCTCCCGTTGTGTCCGGGCCGGAAAGCTGTCAGTTGAACGGAGCCGCGCGCGAATTCCTGCTGGCCCTCGCGCGACGGTCCATTCGAAGCGCCGCGGCGAACTCGCCGGAAGCCCCGCCCGACGAGGCGGACCTGCCGCCCGAGCTGGCGGCCCGCCGGGCGTGTTTTGTGACGCTGACCCGCGAGGGGGCGCTGCGGGGGTGCGTGGGGAATCTCTCCGCGGATTGTTCGCTTGCGCGAGCGGTCTGGCGCAACGCGGCAAAGGCCGCCTGCAACGATCCGCGCTTCCCGCCCGTGGCCCCGGAGGAAGTGGACCGGCTGCGGATCGAGATCAGCGTGCTGACCGAGCCGCAGGTGTTGCGCTTTGAATCGCCGGAGGAATTGATCGCCCGCCTTCGGCCGGGAAGGGATGGGGTGGTGCTGCGAGTGGGCCCCAAGGTGGCTACGCTGCTCCCGCAGGTGTGGAGCCAGCTTCCGGCGCCGCACGATTTCCTCCAGTGTTTGTCAAGAAAAGCGGGGTGTGGCGACCTGGGCTGGCAGGCGCCGGAGGCCGTGATTTCGGTTTATCAGGTGGAACATTTTGAGGAACCAGCGCCCAGGGGCGGATAACACCCCCTCCCTCCGTTTGCGCCGGCAAACGGCCCGCCAACCCACATCTGTGGCGCCGGTTGTTCCGCGCGGGCGTTCCTACTCGTTGATGCCCCAGTGCTGATAGGGGCTGGGACGCTGGTCAAGAATCTGGCCCAGCAGGGGGGTCACGAGTGTCGCCCGCCGCGCCAGGTCCTCTCCGTAGGCCGCGTCCAGCTCCAGATCGAGTTGCCGCTGCCGGGCGGTGAACTCCATTCGCGCGCGTCCCGCAACCGCCCGCAGGTAATCCTCCACTTGCCGGCTTGCCCCAGCCAGTTCGCTGGAGGAAAGAATGAGGCCAACCAAGGCCCCCTGTCCCGCCACGCGGCGCGGAAGCCACGCATCCACCCACACGTAAAACGGGATGGGGAGTTGCTCCGCCGCGCGAAGCGCCACCAGCACCACATCCGCAACCGCGCTTTTCTGCACCGCTTCCGACAGAGTCTGCGGCTGCGAGAGCTGGCCCACCTGCCAGGAGCTGGTTTCAAGATTTCCCCTCCCGGCCACAACGCCGACCTGGTCCCACGTTTCCACCGCCCATTCGCGCGTGAGCTTGTCTTCATAGACCAGCACTCCCCTTAACGCGCCCAAAGCGGATGGACTGCCACCGGCAGCCAGGGTTCGCTCGCGCCACCACGACTCCATGAAGCTGAGTTCCTTTGCTTTGACATCCGCCGAAATCATAGAAGCACCCTCCTGCGGAGTCTGGCCTTGCGCCAGTCGGGGAAAAGACCCGACAGGTGTCGGGAAAATTACGGACAAGGCCGCAATCTATCCTTGCGGAAGTTGGGGGAGGGGGTGGGATTCGTCCAACCATCCCTGACGCAGGGCGTAGTGGACAATGTCAGTCCGGCTGCGAAGGCCGAGCTTTTCCGCAATGCGAACGCGATAGGTTTCGACCGTTTTGGCGCTCAAGCCCAGTTCAGCCGCCACCTCTTTGTTGCTGTAGCCCCAAGCCAGGAGGATCAGCACCTCCTTCTCGCGCCGGCTCAGTTCGGCGGTGCCGGCGGGAAAGGCCTGGCCGCCCTGTTTCTTGCGATTGACCAAGGCCTTGCCGGCCAGCGTTGGGTCGAAGTAGAACCCGCCCTGAGCGACGGTGCGGATGGCCCGAAGCAAGTCCTCGCCCGCCGAGCGCTTAAGAACGTAGCCGGCGGCACCGGCTTTGCACACTTGCAGGAGATATTTTTCATCCTCGTGCATGGTGAGCACGAGGATTCGGGTGGCGGGACGCTCGGCTTTGAGCAGGAGGGTAGCCTGGAGGCCGTTGAGTTCGGGCATCGCCAGGTCCATTACGACCACATCGGGTTGGAGCTGACGGGCTTGGGCCAGCACTTCCCGCCCCGTGCCGGCTTCCCCCGCAACATGCATGTCGGGTTGAGTGCCAATCAGCAGGCGCAGCCCTTCCCGGACGACTTGGTGGTCGTCGGCGAGCAGCACCTCAAGCTTTTTCATAACGCGCCAGCCGGAACCTCGGCCCGAAGCGGGGCGGACACAACATATTCTTTACTGTTAGCGAACGCCGTCAAGAGGGGGGTTTCCGCCGGATTGAGGTTTCGCCCTTTGTTCTTCGATGCTCAAGAGGAACAGTCGCCGGCGGGCGGCGAAGGCCTGCGGGGATTCCGGATGCTCCCGAACCAGCCGTTCGAGGTATTCCCGCCCGGTCACCCGGTCGTTCCGGTAACGCAGGTGCCAGGCCGCCATCAAACTGAGCCATTGGGCTCTTTTGGCGCCGGGCTGGCCGGGGAGGCCGAGCAAGAGCTGGAGTTGTTCAAGGCCCTGATCCACCTGGTTTAACTGCTCGGCCAGGAGTCTGGCCAGACGCTCGCGGGTCTCGATGTCATTGGGGTGTTTCGTGAGCCGCTCGACGCATTGCCGCGCAGCCGAGGCCGCCGCCTGGGGGTCTGACGTCGGACCCGAGACGGCCTCGCTGTCCAGCGAGTCCCCCAAGGCTGGCAACGGGATGGTGGCTGCGGTCTGCTGGCGCCGCAGTTCATCCGCCGTGTCGGGGAGCTGCTGCATTCGAAGGCGGGCCATCCGGGCCAGATGGGTGCCCGGCAGCCGGTCTTGGATCATTTGGAGAGCCCGTTTCGCCGGTTCCGGGTCACCGCCGATGCGCAAATGCCAGTCCGCCAGCCGGTGCAGAGCCACGGAGAGCTGCGAAGGGGTCGTTCGAGGATGTTCGCAGATATCCAGAATGGTCTGTTCGGCTTGTGAAAGGTCCCGGAAATGGTTCGCATACAGCTCGGCCAGCATCATCCAGCCCTCAAAGTCGTCCTCGCATTTCTCGAGTTCGCGGATGATCTCCCATTCGGCTTCGTCATATTTGCCGAATTTCATGCGGGCGATGGCCCGGGCGTACATGGGGGGCGCCTTTTTCGGTGTGAGAATTGAAGGGGTATAACCAGCCAAAGGGACGAGGATAACCAGCGCAGCCAAACCCAAGTTGGCCCAACCACCTAATAGGACAACCACTGCAGCCGGCAAAGCCAGCCCAAGGCCACACGTAAGACATAACCCTTTGAAATCAGCCCACATATCTCCTTGTAAGTCCTTGGTGACCCGGCTCAGGGCCCAAATAAGAGTCGCAGCGGTCCAGTAGGTGCTCAACACATAGAAGCCGATGGCTGTGGTGGTAATCCAAGCCGAGAGCCAATCTCCGCTATTCTGAGCGGCTTGTACTTGCGGCATAAAGGGTTGCAGCTTCCACGAAATCCCGAAGTTCAAAATGGCCCAAAGCAGCCAAGGCACCAGCAGGCCTTTTCCGAACCATCCAGCCAGCCATAGAAGTGATTGTCGTTGTTGCGCTTGAGGGTTTAGACGACAAACCAGGACGGTCCCTGCCAGCACGACAACTCCTCCTAGAAAACCGAGGCAAATCAGGAGTGCGATCGCCTTAGGCATAGGACCACTCGAGGGCCGATCGCGGCGGAGGTGTTGCGAGAATTGAAACCTTCCAAAGGCGTTTCACAAAAAAGCGAAAATTTAAAAAATTAAAGCTTGACTCGGCGCGAAATTCAGGTTTAATGGGGGTAGTTCAGAACAAATCTATTTGGTAAACCTATGAAGGCCACAACTAATGTCACCTTGGCAAGAATATTTTCCATTGCGCTGCTGGCAGGCGCGCTGAGCATCAACGGGGCTCTGGCCACCACAACGATTTTCAATTTGGTGGACGGCAATTCGACCGCCGACATCAATGTGGGCAGCACCGCCGGGATGTTTAATTGGACGGTGGATGGGCAGGACCAACTCGTGCAACAGTGGTTTGCATACCGGGTTGGATCCACAGGCGACGAGATTCCCATCAACTACCTGCCGCTGATTTCCGCGGTTCAGACCGGCGGGAACCAGTTGAGCTCGCTTTACGGCACGACGGCCTTCACGATTCGGCTGGACTATGTGCTGAACGGCCAGGGTAGCGGCATGGCCAGTATCAATGAGAGCATTACCATCAACAACTTGGGGCAGTCGCCGCTGGACATGCATTTCTTCCAGTACTCCGACTTCGACATCCTGGGCAGTGGCGGCAATGACGTGGGTGCCTTGGGCAAGAGCGGTGGATTGTTCAACTATGCGACTCAGGGCGACGGTTCGCTCCTCAGCCCGTTCTTCACTGAAACGGTTCTGACCCCGGGAGCCAACCACGGTGAAATTGCGTTTTCTCCCAGCATCCTCCTCCGCCTGGGCAACGGCGTGCCTGACACGCTGTCGGATTTTGCCGGACCGCTCGGACCGGGCGACATCACTTGGGCATTCCAATGGGATTTGACGATTGCCCCGGGCAGCAGCGAACTGATCAGCAAAGTGAAATACCTGACGGTTCCCGAACCGTCTTCGTTTGCCTTGGTTTCGCTCGGCTTGTTTGCCTTGCTGGCTCGGCGCCGCCGTGCGTAAAGGATTTGCCAGGTTCTGAATTCAAAGGCCGGCTAGACGCCGGCCTTTTTTATTGGGCCAACGCGGCGGCCAGGCGGTGACTTGGAACGGGCGGCTGAATTGCGCCCGCGCGCCTTGAGTCCTTCCAAGGCCAGCGAGATGACAAAACCGAAACGGTTGCGGCCCATGCCGGCTTGGTCCGCCAGGCGGGTCAGCTTCTGGTGCAGTTGGCGATTGACGTAGCCGCCAAGATAAACTTTGTCCTTCGAACGTTGATTTGGCATTGAGCATTGGTGCCGGCGGAGGAGCGCCTCCACCGCTTCGAGTGGATGGACGAAAAGCCAGTGCCGCTTTCGGACTGCCGGCCCCAGACGCCCCGTGCCTTTCTTAAGAGCGGCGCGGGCATCTGGCGTCAGCCAGGCGCCCATCGTGATGGGCGGCTTCGGCAGATTGGCGGCCCGATTCCTCGCCCGGACAACACAGTCTAGGCACCGGTCGGCGCTGAACGCAAGGCGGGAGCCTGGTGGCGGGCAGCGCGGTCTGTTGGGTTGCCGCCGCTTCCTCTCTTGGCCTGCCTTGGCTGGGCAGGGGGCTCTATGGAAGCGCAGAGTTCCGCGGGGACTTGCGCGCGGCAGGGGGGAGGTGTACCAGTGCGTTGTGAGAAGCTGGTTTCAGAGATAAAGCCTCCCGCGGTGGGGAAGTTTGTGCGCGGGGACGGACCCGTTGAAAGACCGGAATATGCGCCTGTTGCTGGTCGAAGACGAGAAACACGTAGCGGATTTCATCGCTCGCGGTTTGCGTGCCGAATGGTATGCAGTGGACGTGGCCTACGACGGGAACAAGGGGTGGGAACTGGCCTCCAAGGTGGATTACGATCTGGTGGTTTTGGACTTGAATCTGCCCGGCCTTAACGGGATGGAATTTCTGCGACGGCTTCGGGGGCGGGGCGCCAAGGTCCCGGTCCTGGTGCTGACCGTGCTGGACGCCACGGATGACAAGGTGGAAAGCCTTCAGGCCGGCGCTGACGATCACCTGACCAAGCCCTTTGCGTTCAGCGAGCTGCTGGCCCGGATCAAGGCCCTGCTGCGCCGTCCGGCCGTCGTGCCCGCCAACGTCTTGCGGATTGCGGACCTCGAGGTGGATCGGCTCAAACACCAGGTCCACCGCGCCGGCCGGCGCATTGACTTGACGGCCAAGGAATACGCGCTGCTGGAGTACTTGGCCGCCCATCCGGGCCAGACCGTCTCGCGCACCATGATCATCGAGCACGTCTGGGACCAAAGTTTCGAAGGGTTAACCAACATCGTGGACGTTTACGTGCGCCACCTCCGCGCCAAGATTGATGATCCGTTCGAACACAAACTCATTCGTACCGTGCGTGGCGGGGGTTATTGCCTTTCCGACGAGCCGGGGCCATGAATCATCGTTCGATCCGCTTCCGGTTGACTGCCGGTTACGCCGCCCTGGCCGCCACGGCTTTCCTCACGCTGCAGTTCCTGACGGTTGGGGAATTCAGCCGCTACCTTAGGCACGACCTGGGGGCAAGCCAACTGCAGCGGGCCGCGGAGATCGGACAAACTCTCCTGGCCGGCGGGGGCCGGATGGACGAAGCAAGCGTCGCCGGCGCAATCGAGGCGCGTTACGCCCCCGCCCGCAACAATCATTTCATCCGCGTCACTCGGCAGGACGGAGCCGTGCTCTACTTGTCAGCCGCGCCGCGGGATGGCAGTTTCGATCCGCAGCGAGTGCCGGCCCTGCACCGCTGGCCGAGGGTGGAGGAGGAGCGGGAACAGCGCCTCGCCGGGTCCAGTCCGCTGCTCATCACGGCCCGGTGGTTTCCGGCGCCGGAAGGCCAGCGGCTGCTGGTCGAAACCGGTTGTTCCCTGGCGCCGCTCGAAACCAGGGTGGCCCAACTGCGGCGGCGACTCGCCCTGGCCCTCGGGGTCGTCGGAGCAGTGATGGTGGCCGGCGGCGCGTTGCTCCTCGAGCGAGCGTTGAGGCCGGTGGAACGCCTGGCGTTCAAAGCCGAGGAAATCACCCAACAGAATCTGAAGGAACGGTTGCCGGTTTCCCGGGCCAACCACGAGCTGGACCGCCTTTCGGCTTCATTGAACCGCATGCTTGACCGCCTCGAGGATGCCGTTCTGAATGCCAAACGGTTCGGGGCGGAGGCGGCGCACGAGCTGCGGACGCCGTTGACGGTCCTGCGCGGCGAACTGGAACAGGTCCTTCAAGACCGCCGACTGCCGGCCGACCTGCAGGTTCCGCTGGAGAAAATGCTCGAGGAGCTCGAGCGGCTGATCAGCACCGTGGCCAAACTTTTTACGCTCGCCCGGCTGGACCTTGGCGAGGCCCGCGCAAGCTGGGCCCGAGTGGACCTGACAGAACTGGCTGCCAGCACGGTGGATCACATGCTCCTGCTGGCGGCGGAAAAGAGCATCGCCCTTCGCCGCGAGCTCGCGCAGCCTGTGCTGGTGGAAGGAGACCGTCTCCGGCTCAAGCAAGTGGTGGTGAATTTGGTGGATAACGCGATCAAATACACGCCGCGGGGCGGCACAGTGGAACTGCGGGTGTTTTCGGCCGGCAACCGGGCCGTGCTTGAGGTGGCGGACAATGGCATCGGGATCGAACCCGAGGCGCTGCCGCGCGTTTTCGACCGCTTCTCCAAGCTTGAGCCCTCGCGGTTCCGCCAAGGACCACCCCGCGCCGGCCTGGGATTGTCCATCGTCAGGTCCATCTGCCAGGCGCACGGGGGGGAGGTCTCCGTCGAAAGTTCCCCTGGAAAAGGCGCCCGCTTCCGGGTCGAATTGCCGCTGGCGGGTGGAGGGGAACCCGCTCCGGGGGGGCCGTCGGCAAAGACGGGTCGCCAGGCACATTAAAAGCGGATTAAGCCAGCATTAAATCTCTTGCTGATAGTCGCACCCAAGGATTAGTGAATAGCGTAGTGTGACGCGCTCACATGAGGTGAGCTTCAGAAACGAACGATGGCCTTGATGTGTCCAGCCCGGAGTGCTTTTGGCCAGGCGGTGGCCAGGCGGCGCCACCGGCCACAGGGGGAAGGAGTGGCGCGGTTTTGCTTGCTCATGGGTCTTGTCATCGCGGGCCTGGGCTGCTCCGGCTGCAGGCCTCCCCCGACCCGGGAAAAACTCTTGTCGTGCGAGGTGCGGGCGCTTCACTGCTATTGCGCCAGCAACGCCGTGGTCGCGGAGGCGGCATTGCTGGATTGTGCCCGATATGCGGAGCAATGCCGGCAGGCCGGCGTGGGGGGCATTGCGTACGACGAGATTCTGGCGCGCACTTACGGCCGGCTTTATGTGGTGGCGCGTGGTCGGGGCCGCGATGAAGCGGCCGAGCGCTACTTGATCCAGTATGCCCGGTTCCATGCCCGCCTCAGCACCGAAGCCCGGCGGTCAGCCGGGGTTTACGGGGACATGGAACGGGTGATCAGTCACAAATTTGACGGCGGTCTGCGAACCGCTTGGAGACGCCCATGAAGGCCGCCAGCGAACCCGAGCCCTGCCATGCGAACGCCTCGGTTCCCCCTCCGGAGGAGGCGCTTTCTGCCCAAAGTGCGCGGCTCAGGGAGCGGCTGGAGATATACCGCTGGCTCCTGGCGACGGCGGTTTTGATGGTGGTTGTCCGGTTGGTGGCCCAATGCGCCCGCCCAACCTGAGGCCCCGGCACGGGTGAGTGCTCCGCGTCCGCTGACACCACGAACCGCAGCCGGACGGCGACAAGTCGAACCTTCAACCGAGGAAAAACGATGAAAGCATCAGCGAGGCTGGAAATCGGGGACACGATCTGCGAACTCCCCATGATCGAAGGCACGGAACACGAACGCGGAATTGACATTTCCGCGTTGCGCAGCACCACCGGCTGCATCACGGTGGACGAGGGCTACGCCAATACCGGCTCCTGCATCAGCCGCATTACGTTCATAGACGGGGAGAAGGGGATTCTGCGGTATCGGGGAATTGACATCGAAGAGCTGGCGGAGAAGTCCCATTTTATCGAAACGGCCTATCTCATCATTTACGGCCACCTTCCCAATCAGGCGGAACTGGCCCGTTTTTCGGAGTTGCTGACTCAAAACCAGTGTCTGCATGAGTTGATGAAATACCACTTCGAAGGTTTCCCGGCCACGGCGCATCCCATGGCGATGCTCTCCTCCATGATCAACGCCAGCAGTTGCTTCTATCCCGGGCTCATGGGACGCCGGAACGCCGCCCGGTTCGACGTGCAGGCCGCCCGCTTGATCTCCCAGGTGCGGACCATTGCCGCGTTCTCTTATCGCAAGTCCCGCGGCCTGCCCATCATTTACCCCAAACGCAGCTACAATTACACCACCAACTTCCTGCACATGATGTTCTCCGAGCCCTACGAGGACTATCAACCGGAGCCGGAGGCCGTGCGGGCGCTGGACCTCATTTTTCTCCTGCACGCTGACCATGAGCAGAACTGCTCGACCTCCACAGTCCGGATGGTGGCCTCCAGCCAGGCCAACCTGTTTGCCTGCGCGGCCGCGGGCGTGTGCGCCCTGTGGGGGCCCCTTCATGGCGGCGCCAACCAGGCCGTGATCGAGATGCTGGAGGAAATCCATCGGGCCGGGGACGACGGTTCGGCGTTTATTGCGGCCGCCAAGGACAAGACCAGCGGCAAGCGCCTGATGGGGTTCGGCCATCGCGTGTACAAGAGCTACGACCCGCGCGCCCGCATTATCCGCAGGGCGTGCGACGAATTGCTGGCCAGGCGCCACGTCAGCGATCCGCTGCTCGACATCGCCAAGCGCCTGGAGGAGGCGGCGTTGCACGACCCGTACTTCATGGAACACAAACTGTACCCCAACGTGGACTTCTACAGCGGCATCATCATGCGGACCTTGGGAATGCCCGTGGACATGTTCCCCGTCATCTTCGCCATCGGCCGCACGCCGGGCTGGATCGCCAACGTCAAGGAGATCATGGACGACCCGAAAGCGCGCATCTACCGTCCGCGCCAGATTTACATGGGCCCTCCCAAGAGCCCCTATGTGCCCCTGGAACAACGGCAATAATCCCTGTCCGCGGTGGCGCGCTGCTCCCGGCTGCGCCCCGCCCGGCTGAAGTACTGGACCCCTCAAGGGGCGCCCCGCCGTGCCAAGCGTGACAGCTTCGGCCGCGCCTTCCCGCCGGCGCCCGGGCCCCTGAACCGGCCTCCGGGCAGGAGGGGACCCCGCTTCCGCCACCTCCCCCCCGGCAGAGCCGGCTGGCGGGCAAGATTAAAGCCAGATGAAAACAACATTAAAAAACTTGCCCGTCTCGCCCACCCCGCCGATAGAAAAAGTAATCACTCACATGGCGAGTTGTCGTGCAATCATCATGCCTTATGACCATTATTTGCTTGTCCAATGACAGTGGCGCCGGGAGCTGCCTCTGGCCGGCCGAGGCCCCCGCCGTCATCGGCCGCCCAAACGCCCTGCCTCAACGCCTATGAATTACCACGTGCTGCTGAGAATGGTTCCGGACCCGGTCGAAGACCTGGAGGTGGGACCGGATGGCAAGAGTCTGGATGAACAGTCGGTGCGTCTCCGGCCGTCGGATACGGACGAGCACGCGCTGGAGGAGGCGTTGTTGCTGAAGGAGCGATTTGGCGGCACCGTGACCGCGGTTGCGCTGGAGGCGCCGGAAGTGGACGAGGCGCTGTTCACGGCGCTGGCCAAAGGGGCCGATCGCGCGGTGAAGTTGGTGACGGACGCGGAGAACCTGGGCACCGTTGCCACCGCGCGAACCTTCGCCTCGTTCCTCGGAGGGGGGGCCACCTCGAGGCGGGGACCCTGATTCTGTCCGGTTCGCAGAGCACCGATGACTGGGAGGGCGAGTTGGCTCCGTCGTTGGCGGAAGCCCTCCGCCTCCCCTACCTGGGTGTCGTCAGCGGCGTCTCGGTATCGGAGGGAGGCCGGAAGGTCGTGGTGGTCAAGGAGTTTTCCGGAGGTTTTCGGGGGGAGTATGAGCTGCCGGTGCCGGCGGTGCTCGGGGTGCAGGCGGCCGAAAAGCCGCCCCGCTACGTCCCGGTGGCGAAGGTTCGAAGTGCCGCCCGGACGGGGAAGATCGAAATTGCCGAAGTGCCGGTGCCCTTCAAGCTCACCGTGTTGGAGGTGGGCCGGATGTACAAGCCAAAACTCGCCGGGCGGGCGGAGATGCTCGAGGGGTCGGTGCAGGACATTGCCGAACGTCTGGCGGACCTGTTGGTGGAGCGGGGAATCATCTAGCGGGACAATGCCATGGTACAGCCTTTGGATTGAGGAGTTATGAACGCGAATATCCTGGTTTTGGTGGACCATTTCAACGGCGCGCTTCGAGAAATCACCTTCGAGATGCTCGGCGTGGCGCGGAACCTGGTGGACACGGCGGGGGGAGGGAGTGTCCAGGCGCTGCTGGTCGGTGAGGGGACGGCGGGGTGGGTGTCGCAGCTTGGGGCGGCAGACACGGTTTTATTACTGGACGAAGCGGGGCAGGAACTGCTCTCCCCGGACTTGACGTTGACCTTGCTGGAGCGGTTTATCGAACAGAAAACCGCCAGCCTGCTGATGTTGGGGGGGACGAACCTGACCTTTGGGCTGGGGGCCCGGCTGGCGATGCGCACCGGCCTGCCGTTGGTGAATTTCTGCCGTGGCGTCCAGGTGGTCAACGGCGCGATCGTATGCACCAGCGCCCTGTTTGGCGGCAAGATGCTCATAGACGTCTGCCTGCCAGGGGAGTGTGGCATCCTCAACATCGCTCCCGGCTCGTTCTCGCCCGAGGCCGGCAAGGTGGGAGGAACTCCGGCGGTTCGGGAAATTCCCAAGCCGGCGGTGGAGGAGGGGGCCGTCTTTCGCCGGCTGATCGCGCCCGCCGCTGGAGACCTTGACATTACCAAATGTGAGGTGCTTGTCTCCGTCGGCCGCGGCATTCAGGACAAGGAGAATCTCCCGCTGGCCCAAGCCCTGGCGGAAGCCTTGGGGGGAGCGGTGAGCGCCTCCCGCCCGGTGGTGGATCAGGGATGGCTGCCCCTCACGCGGCAGGTGGGCAAGTCGGGCATGACTGTCGCACCGAAGCTCTACCTGGCCTTGGGCATCAGCGGCGCCCCCGAGCACCAGGAAGGCATGAAGGACTCCGAGCTGATCATCGCGATCAACACGGACCCCAAAGCGCCGATTTTCGACATCGCCCATTACGGGGCGACCGTGGACTTGCTGGACCTGATGGAACCGCTGAAAGCGGCGGTGGAAAAGAGGAGGGCCGTCGCCAAATGACAGGAGGCGTCCGGTGGAACCCATTCGCCCCATCTTTTACAACATCCACGAACACTACCGCTGGGCGGAGACTGGCGCTTACGTGTTGGGGGGGCTGGCGGCGGTGAGTTTCGCGTGGGGGTGTTGGGGACACGTGCGGCGCTGGCGCCAGGGCCAGCCGGAGCCACTGGACGGGCCCTGGTCCGAGCGGGTGAAGGAATTCGTGAAATTTGGCCTGTTTCAGGGCCGGCTGGCGTCGGACCCTTATGCCTGGGTCATGCACCTGGCCATCTTTTTCGGCATGGCGGTCCTGTTCCTGGGCACCGCCCTCGCCACCTTGGACCAGGAGGTGGCTTATCTCCTGTTTGGCTCGCAATTCCTGCGGGGCGGCTTCTATCTCGGGTACAAATTGGTCCTGGACCTTTTTGCCGTGGGGCTGCTCATCGGATTGGGGCTGGCCTTTTACCGGCGGTACTGGCTGAAACCGGCGCGGCTCAAGGATCAGGTGCATCCCACCTTCCCCTTGGATTCCTTTTACCTGCTGGCCATTCTTTTCCTCATTGTTCTGACGGGCCTGATGGTGGAGGGACTGCGTCTGGCTCATGCGTCGGCGCCTTGGGCGGCGTGGTCGCCTGCCGGAAATCTCCTGGCCGGAGTATTTCACCCCTTGCCGGAGGAAACGCTGCAGGTGGCGCATCTGGTGGCGTGGTCGGTCCACGGCCTCCTGGCTTTTGTGTTCATCGCACTGATTCCGCACTCGAAAGCGTTTCACCTCGTCTCGGCGGCGGCCAACATTCTCCTGCGGAACCGCCGGCCGGCCGGGGCACTTTCGGCGCGGGGTGCCGGCGTCCGCGGGCTCGGCAATTTCACCTGGCGCCAGCTCCTCCAGTTGGACGCGTGCACCTGGTGCGGTCGCTGTCAGGAGCAGTGTCCGGCCCATGCCAGCGGCACCGGACTCTCTCCCCGGAATTTGGTGCTCAAACTCGGGGCGGAGCTGCTGCGGGGCACGGGCCCCCAGGGCGCCAGCCCGCCGGCCGCGGTCCGGCCCGGAGGCAATGACCCGGCTCCTTCCGTGGCGGCGGCGCCCTCGCTTCACGATTCGGTGGTCTCCGGCGCGGAGCTTTGGGCCTGTACGACCTGCCGGGCGTGCGAGGAGGCTTGTCCGGTGTTCATCGAGCCGCAACGGGCGATTGTGGACCTGCGCCGCCACCTCGTGAGCGAGGGCGTGGTCGAGAAAGCCCTGGGCGATGCCCTGCATCGCCTCAACCGGTATGGCAACTCTTTCGGCAAACCGGAACGGGCGCGGGCCAGGTGGACTCAAAACTTGGAGCGGCCCATCAAGGATGCGCGAAAGGAGGCCGTGGAGTACCTGTGGTTCGTGGGCGACTACGCCTCCTACGATCCGCGGGTGCAAGAGGTTACCCGGGCCACTGCCAGAGTCTTCCAGCACGCCGCCCTCGACTTCGGCATTTTGTACGAAGATGAGCGCAACGCCGGCAACGATGTTCGTCGCGTGGGCGAAGAGGGCTTGTTTGAGATGCTCCGGGACAGGAACCTGGAGGTGTTGAGCAAAGCCCGCTTCAAGACGCTGGTCACCACCGACCCCCATTCCTACAACAGCCTGAAGAACGAGTATCCGCTGCGCCAAAACGGTGTTATGGTAAAGCATTACACCGAGTTGTTGGCTGAATTGATACAGACCGGCCGGCTCCCCCTGCGGCGGAAAATCGAGGGGTGCGTCGCCTTTCATGACCCGTGCTATCTCGGGCGCTACAACGGCGTGTATGATGCGCCACGGCACATTCTGGGCGCATTGGGCTTGAACCGGGTGGAACTGCCCCGCAGCCGCGCCGGCAGTTATTGCTGCGGCGCGGGCGGCGGCCGAATCTGGATGGAAGATGTGCCCGGTCCCGGCGAACGCCCCGCCGAGAACCGTATCCGGGAAGTCGTGGCACTCGGCGGAGTGCGCACCTTGGTCGTGGCGTGCCCAAAAGACCTCGTGATGTTCCGAGATGCCGTCAAAACATCCGGCCAGGAGGGCGCCCTGGTCGTCCGCGATGTTGCGGAATTGGCCTGTGAGGCCCTGGGGGCCTGAAAGGAGCAACGACGATGATCGCAACGATTGAACCGGAGCTGGCGACGGTCTGTCAGCGTGACACGACACTGGAGACCCTGCTGCAACAACCCGAGGGCAGGCGCATTCTCTCGTGCATCCAGTGCGGCATTTGCGCCGGGACCTGTCCTTACGGCGAATACATGGACTTTCCGCCCCGCCGAATCATCAGCATGCTGCGGCGCGGCCTGATGGAGGAGGTGTTCCAATCCGACAGCATGTTGCGGTGCGTGGCCTGTTACGCCTGCATGACCAAGTGCCCGCGCGGCATCCGCCTGTCGGATGTGCTGCTGCCGCTGGTCAAGGAGCAGACCCTTCAGCGGGCTCCCGAAATGCCCGCCGAACTCCAGCGGTCGTTGCAGAATACCTTGCGTTATGGCAACCCGATGGGGGAGTCCTCCCGGAAACGCGCCAACTGGGTCACGACTTCGCCGGTTCCGGTTCCGATCCTGGCGGAAATCCGGCGTCCGGTGGATGTGCTCTGGTTCGTCGAGTGCTACACGTCGTATTACCCGCGTGGGCAGGACAACAGCCGGGCGGTGGCGCGGTTGTTCAACGCGCTGGGGATTGACTTCGCGATTCTGGGCAACGAGGAAAAATGCGCCGGCGATTGCGGGCAGCTCACCTGGGAATCGGGGCTGTTTGAGACGTTGACCGACTACAACATGGAGATTTTGAGGAAGTACAAGTTCAACCGCCTGGTGACGGGGGACACGCATGCCTACAACGCCTTCCGCATCCGCTATCCGATGTACGGCTTCAACTACGAGCTGGAGCATACCACGCCCTTTCTGACCCGGCACGTTGAACAGCTCAAACCCCGGCTGAAAAAACCGCTCAACGTGACCGTGACCTACCACGATGCCTGCTGCTTGGGCCGCCGCGCCGGTTTTTACGAGGAGGGCCGGACGCTGCTCCGGGCCATCCCCGGGGTGAAGCTGGTCGAGATGGTGCACAACCGGATGAATTCGCTTTGTTGCGGCGGGGGCGGGGGAGGCATGTGGCTGGACACGTATTTCAAGCAGAAAGGCATGGACCGCCTGTCGGAACGACGCATCAAAGAAGCCCTCGCCACGGGCGCCGATGTGCTGGCGATTTCCTGTCCCTATGAAGTGTATCGGTTTGAAGACGCACTGAAGACCCTTCCCCATGCCCGGCCGATGCGGGTGCGGGACGTGGTCGAGCTGCTTGCGGAATCACTGGAGGATTAGCCATGCGCACGCCCCGCCCTGACCAGGTCCGGATCGGTTTTTACATCTGCCATTGTGGCACCAACATTGCCGGCGCGCTGGACGTCGGCGAGGTCGTCAACCACGTCGCGGGGCTTCCCGGTGTGGCCCTGGCGCGTGATTACAAGTACCTTTGCTCGGACCCGGGACAGGAATTGATTCAGCACGACATCCGGGACCATGGACTCAACCGCATCGTGGTGGCCGCCTGTTCCCCCCTCATGCACGAGCGCACCTTTCGCCGCGCCGTGGAGGAGGCCGGCCTGAATCCGTTCTATTGCCACATGGTCAACATCCGGGAACACGACGCGTGGGTGCATACGGATCGGCAGGAGGCAACGGCCAAGGCCAAAGCCCTCGCCACCGGCGCGGTCCGGCGCGTAGCCCTCCACAAGCCGCTGGAGACCAAGAAAGTGCCCATTCACGGGGAGGTGCTGGTGGTGGGCGGCGGCATTGCCGGCATCCACGCCGCCCTCATCCTGGCGGACGCGGGCAAGCGCGTTTACTTGGTGGAGCGCGAACCGACCATTGGCGGGCACATGGCCAGGTTCGACAAGACGTTTCCGACCCTCGATTGCGCGGCGTGCATCCTGACGCCGAAGATGTCGGCGGTGGGCGCGCATCCCAACATTACGCTCTGGACTTATTCAGAGGTCACCCAGGTGGAGGGCTACGTTGGGAACTTCAACGTCACGGTCACCCGCAAGCCGCGGTATGTGATCGAGGACGCCTGCACCGGCTGCCTGCAATGCATCGAAGCCTGCATCTACCATGACGCCCGGTTCCCCGATGAGTTCAACCTGGGTCTGGGCAAGCGCAAGCCGATCCACCTGCCCTTCCCCCAGGCCACCCCGCCGGTCGTGCTGATTGACCCCGGGACGTGCATCGAGTTCAAGACCGGCAAGTGCAAGAAGACCTGCGTCGAAGCCTGTGCCGACCGCCGCGCCATTGATTTTCAGCAGCGCGAGGAGACCCGCCAGATTCAGGTCGGGACCATCATCATCGCCACCGGCTTTCAGACTTTTGACCCCCGGCGGATTCCTTATTACGGTTACGGGGTGTTCCCGACTGTCTATACGGCCCTGGAGGTGGAACGGCTGTTGAATGCGGCGGGACCCACGGGTGGGGAGGTCATCCTCCGCAACGGCAAGCCACCGCAACGCGTGGGAATTGTTCATTGCGTCGGGTCACGCGATGAGAACACCAACCGCTATTGCTCGCGGGTCTGCTGCCTCTACTCCCTGAAGCTCGCCCATTTGATCAAAGAACACACCGGGGCCGAGGTGTATAATTTTTACATTGATATTCGCACCCCGGGCAAAGGCATGGAGGAGTTCTACAACCGCGTGGCCGAGGAAGGCATGCACCTGGTGCGGGGCAAGGTGGCCGATGTTTATCCCGACCCCGCCGACCCGGCCAATGGGCGGCTGATGTTGCAGGTGGAAGACACCCTGATGGGCCGGATTTTGAAGGTGCCGGTGGACATGCTGGTCTTGTCGGTGGGGCTGGAGCCGCGCGCGGACACGCAGGAAGTGCGGCGCAAGTTCAACCTGTGCTGCGGGCCGGAGGGCTTCTTCCTGGAGCGCCACCCCAAACTCGCGCCGGTGAGCAGTTACGCGGAGGGCGTTTTCTTGGCCGGGTGCTGCCAGGGCCCGAAGGACATTCCCGACACCGTGGCCCAGGCGGGAGCCGCCGCCGCCCAGGCCCTGGCGCTCATCGTCCGGGGTTACACCGAACAGGAGCCGAACACCGCGTATGTGCGCGAGGAGGATTGCTCCGGCTGCAAATCCTGCATCCCGCTTTGTCCCTACACCGCCATCTCGCTGGCCGCGGACAAGCAGAAGGCGTTCATCAATGAGGCCCTGTGCAAGGGCTGCGGCGTCTGCGTCGCAGCCTGTCCGTCGGGTTCGATTGGGCAGAACCTGTTTGAAGACGAGCAATTGCTCAGTGAAGTCGAAGGAGTGCTGACCTATGCGTGAAGGAAACTGGAGGCCACGCATCGTGGCATTTTTCTGCAACTGGTGCACCTACACCGCCGCCGACCTGGCCGGCGTCTCGCGCCTCAAATACGCGCCCAACGCCCGCGTGATCCGGCTGATGTGCTCCGGACGCCTCGACCCTCAACTCGTGCTGGCGGCCTTTGCTCGCGGGGCGGATGGCGTGCTCATCGGCGGATGCCACCCCGGCGACTGCCATTACCTCGAGGGGAATTACAAGACCTTGCGGCGTTTCCGCCTCCTCCGCCGCCTGCTCCGCGACCTTGGCATCGAGGAGGAACGCCTGCGCCTGGAGTGGGTTTCCGCGGCGGAGGGAGAAAAAATCCGGCAGGTGGTCACGGATATGGTGGAGACACTCCGCGCGCTGGGTCCGCTGGACCTGCCCGGACAATTCCGGCAATGGGACCAGGAGGTGGAAACCCTGAAAGCCCAGGTGGTTGAGGCGGAGCGCCTGACCCCGCAACCTGCGTAGAGGAAGAAGCGCATGCGGAACACCGAAAGCCATTCTTCCCCCGGTCGGGGCCCAGCCCGGAACGAGCGACCCGCCGCCCCCCCGCAGGCCGTCAGCGCTGGAGGCTTTCCCCCGGGCCATGGCGGTTTGGCCTCCCCCCTTCACAGTCCCCCAAAGCGAGTCGCGACGAGGAAAAAAGCATGAACCCGACATCCAAACCCAAAGTCGCCTTCTACTGGTGCGCGTCCTGTGGTGGCTGTGAAGAAGCCGTCGTTGATCTGGCCGAGGATATCCTGAACGTGGTCGAGGCGGTGGAAATTGTCTTCTGGCCGGTGGCCATGGATTTCAAGAAGCAGGACCTGGAGGCGATGCCCGATCGCGCGATCGCAGCGGCACTGGTCAATGGCGCCATTCGAACCAGCGAACAGGAGGAAATGGTCCGCCTGCTGCGGCGCAAGAGTCAGTGCCTCATCAGTTACGGGGCCTGTGCCCAACTGGGAGGCATTCCCGCTCTCGCCAACCAGTTCGAGCGAGAGGAGATTCTCCGCTATGTGTACCAGGAGGCGCCCTCGGTCATCAACAACTCTGGGACCTACCCCCAGCCCGCCACCCCGCACAACGGCGACACCGTTACGCTGCCCGCATTCCGGAACAGTGTGCGAGCCTTGGACCAGGTCGTGGAGGTGGATTATTACATCCCGGGTTGCCCTCCCACGCCAGCCCTGACCAAGGCGGCCTTGGACGCGCTCCTGGCGGGCCGACTGCCGCCCCGCGGAACGGTGTTGGCCCCCGATGTTGCCTTGTGCGAACAATGCCCGCGGCTGGAAAGCAAGCCAAAAGACCTCAGCCTCGATGCCTTCCAGCGCCCGCACCGGACGGCGTTGGACCCGGAGAAATGTCTGCTGGCTCAAGGCATCCCCTGCATGGGGCCGGCGACGCGCAGCGGTTGCGAGGCCCTGTGCATCAAAGGCAACATGGCCTGCACGGGGTGTTTCGGGCCCACCAGCCGGGTCCTGGATCACGGCGCCAAGATTTTGAGCTGCTTCGCCTCCGCCCTAGCGCCCAAGGAACCCCAAGGGATTGACCAGGCCTTGGCCGGCCTCCCCGACCCCGTCGGCACTTTCTACCGCTACAGCCTGGCCAGGAGCCTGTTGCGAAGGAAAAGAGGTCCCAGCCAGACGCAGCACTTTATAAGAGGAAACCCACCATGAGCGTTGCCACTCCGATCCTCCCCATGCGCGAAGCCAGCGGCGCCTCGAGCGCCGGGCTCCACCGTCCGCGCCGCGTCACCATTGACCCGATCACGCGCCTGGAGGGTCACGGGAAAATCGAGATTTTCCTGGATGAAAAGGGGAACGTGGAACGCGCCTTCATGCAGGTGCCCGAGTTGCGCGGGTTCGAGGTTTTCAGCCGGGGCCGCCCCGCCGAAGACATGCCCCAAATCACCAGCCGGATTTGTGGGGTGTGTCCGACCGCCCATCACCTGGCCTCGACCAAAACCCTGGATGACCTCTACCAAGTGGAGCCCCCTCCTGCCGCGCGCAAGATTCGGGAATTGGTCTATAACACTTTTATGCTCGAGGACCACGCCCTGCATTTCTTCGTGCTGGGAGGACCTGATTTCGTCGTGGGGCCCGATGCGCCGCCCCAGCAGCGCAACATCGTCGGCCTGATTCAAAAGGTGGGGCTGGACGCCGGCCGGAAGGTGATCGGCATGCGCCGGCGGTTGCGCGACCTGATCGCGTATTTCGGAGGCAAAGTCGTGCATCCGGTCCTGGGCTTGCCTGGCGGCGTGAGCAAGGCCCTGAGCCCGCAAGACCTGCCAGGCTTTCAGCAATTGGCCCAGGACAGCCTGGAATTTGCCCTCTGGACGCTGCAGGTGTTCAAGCAGGCCGTCCTGGCCAACCCCGAGTACGTGAAGCTCATTACGGCGGAGGCTTACACTCACAAGACCTGTTACATGGGCATGGTGGATGAGCAGGACAAGGTCAATTTCTACGACGGCAAGCTGCGGGTCGTGGATGCCGGCGGCAGGGAGGTGTGCCGGTTTGCCGCCCGCCAATATCTGGACCACATCGCAGAGCACGTCGAGCCGTGGAGCTACGTGAAATTCCCCTATTTGAAGGACCGCGGCTGGAAGGGCTTCGTCGAGGGGGTGGACACGAGCATCTACTCCGTGGCGCCTTTGGCGCGGCTGAACGCCGCCACCGGCATGGCCACCCCCCCAGGCCCAGGCGGCCTACGAGGAATTCTACACGATCCTGGGGGGGAAACCGGTCCACCACACACTGGCCAACCACTGGGCGCGAATTATTGAAATGATCTATGCCGCCGAGCGGATCGTCCAACTGGTCAGCGATCCCGAAATCACCAGCCCCGAGATTCGCCGGCTCCCGACGGCCACACCCAAGGTCGGCATGGGCGTGGTCGAAGCCCCGCGCGGCACGCTCTTCCACCATTACGAAACCGACCCGAACGGGCTGATTCAAAAGGCCAACCTGATCGTGGCGACCTGCAACAATGCCGCCCGCATTGCCATGAGTGTCGAACGGGCGGCCCGCAGCTTGATTCAAGCCGGCCAGCTCAACGAGGGATTGCTGAACCGGGTGGAAATGGCTTTTCGCGCCTATGACCCCTGCCTGGGTTGTGCCACGCATGCATTCCCCGGCCACGTGCCCTTGCGGGTGAACATCTACGACGCCCACCGGAACCTGGTGCGGCAACTCCTGCGGTCCTGCGGCCCTTCGAGTGCCTCGGCCTGAGCAAGCCGGCGCCAACCCGGCCAGGTCGCCGAACGGGACCTCAGCCAGGACCAAGGTCCTCTTCTCGCCCAACAAATCGGGCGTGATTGACCTGGGACCGTTCCTCCAACTGTCCTGGATTTGCCGGTAGTCCCCGATGGCGTTGCGTGCCGACGGCTGCGGGCGGAGGTTGTTGAGGAGAATGGGTTAACCTGTCCACCGTCAGCCGCCGGGTCAGGTGGTGGAACGGGGCGGGGTTATTGCCGCCGTACAGGCGGTGGCAATTGGCTTCGTCGCAGCGGGCAAGGGGCGGGTTAAACGTGGACACGGGGCTCCGAAGTGTGGCAGACTTCAGCTTGCCGCCCCGGAAACCGGAGGGGGCTGTCATTGTATCGCTGATGCAAAACATGTCGTCAAACTCCCGATCATGAAAAGACCTTCAGTGATGGTCTCGTCGGCGGCCGTTGGCCTGGCTCTGGCTGCGGTCATGTTTGGCGCCGTGGCAGTGCCGGCTGCCGATGGCCCTCCCAAACCGCCCGGCGTCGTCATCAACCACAGTCCCAAGAGCAGCGGTCTGTATATCGGTTCCCCCAGCCTCGTGATCCTCAGCGAGGGCCATTACCTTGCCTCGCATGACTATTTCGGTCCCAAGAGTCTCGAACACGAATGCCCGACAGTCGCCTTGTTCCGTTCGACGGACCGCGGCCAGACCTGGACGCCGGTCACCCGCCTGCGCTGCCTGTTCTGGAACGGGCTGTTTGCCCACCGCGGCGCGTTGTATTTGATGGGAACGGACAAGCATCATGGCCGGATCGTCATCCGCCGTTCGCGGGATGCGGGGCTGACCTGGAGCGAACCGCGCGACGCCCAAACCGGCCTGCTGGCCGAGGGACAATACCACACCGCGCCCATGCCGGTCATCGAGCACGCGGGACGCCTCTGGCGGGCTTTCGAAAATGCCTCGGGCGGCACGAAATGGGGCGAGCGCTACCAGGCCGGCATGCTCTCCATTCCGGTTGAAGCCGACCTGCTGGTCGCCACCAACTGGACCTTCAGCAATTTCCTTCCCCGCAATGCCGGGTGGCTGGGCGGCCTGTTCGGCGGCTGGCTCGAAGGCAACGCCGTGGTCTCCCCCGCAGGCCGAGTGGTCAATGTGCTGCGCGTGGACACGCCAATCCCGCCCGAGAAGGCCGCCATCGTCGAAATCAGCGCGGACGGGCAGACCGCCACGTTCGACCCGGACACGGGTTTTGTTGATCTGCCCGGCGGCGCCAAGAAGTTCACCATTCGCAAAGACCCGCAGGGCGACGTTTATTGGACGGTGGCAACCATTATTTCCGGGGATGCGGCGGCCATCCCCGGATTGGGCACGACGCGGAAACCGGCCGGTGTCCGCAACAGCCTGGCGCTGTTGCGCTCCGCCGATCTGCGACATTGGGAGGTCCGCTGCCGCTTGCTGCATCACCCCGATGTGGCGAAGCACGGATTCCAATACGTGGACTGGCAGTTTGAAGGACCGGACCTGATCGCCGCCTGCCGGACGGCCTTTGATGATGCCGAAGGAGGCGCAAACAACAACCACGACGCCAACTTCCTCACCTTCCATCGTTGGGCGAACTTTCGCACGCTCACCGGCGAACTGCCATGAAAACCTGGCGCGCGTCGGCGCGGGCCGCCGCGGCCTGCCTCTGCCTGTCATTCCTTGTGAGCTGCCAGACTCAGAACCCCACCCCAGCCCCCGAGCCCGGGGCGCCCAGGGCGCGCGAGGAGCAGGTGACGCGCGGACCCGGCGGCCGGATTCTCACGAACACGGGGGTATGGTCCCCCGACAGTGAATGGATTGTGTACGATTGCCGCCCCGATCCCGCAGGGGAACGCTTTGAAGGCACCACCATCGAGGCGGTCCATGTCCGCACCGGCGAGATTCGCGAGCTTTACCGCGCAAAAAACGGGGCTCACTGCGGCGTCGCAACCTTTCACCCCACCCGCCGGGCAGTGGTCTTTATCCTCGGTCCGGAATTCCCGACTCCGGACTGGCAATATGGACCTTATCACCGCCAGGGCGTCGTGGTGGACTGGGACCAGCCCGGCCTGGCACGCAACCTCGAGGCGCGCGACCTCACCGAGCCTTTCACCCCCGGGGCGTTGCGCGGGGGCACGCACGTCCATGTCTGGCATCCCGCCGGGGATTGGGTCAGCTTCACCTACGAAGACCATGTTCTGGCTCAGTTCAAAACCGCCACGGCGTTCAACGATGTCAATCAACGGCAGGTGGGGGTTTGGGTGCCCAATCCGCCCGTCAAGGTTGACCGCGATCATCCCCGAAACCATGACGGCACCGGGTTCGCCGTGGTCGTCACACAAACCCAGGCGACTCCCACGCCGGGCTCGGACGAAATTGCCCGCGCGTTCGAAGAAGGCTGGATCGGAACCAACGGCTACGTGCGGCCTGACGGCACCCGCCAGCGCCGCGCGCTGGCGTTTCAAGGCCAGGTCGCGGGCCGGTCCGGCGAACCGTTTGCCGAAGTCTTCGTCGTGGACCTGCCCGAGGATTTGACCCGGCCCGGCCACGGACCGCTGGCCGGCACGGCTGCGCGCGCGCCCACCCCCCCGGCCGGAGTCTCCCAACGGCGGGTCACGTTCACTGAAACGCGAAGGTTTCCCGGCATCCAGGGTCCCCGGCACTGGCTGAGGAGTTCGCCCGACGGCTCGCGCATCGCCACCCTGATGAAAGACGACTCAGGTATCGTCCAGATTTGGACCGTCTCCCCCAACGGCGGTCCGCCGCGTCAATTGACGCGGAATCCGTGGCCGGTGGCCAGCGCCTTCAGTTGGAGTCCCGATGGGCGTTGCCTGGCGCACGTCATGGACAACAGCGTCTGCCTCTCGGACGCGGCCACTGGCGCAACCCGTCGGCTCACCCCCCGCTCCGCGGACGCCCTTGCGCCCCGGCCCGAGGCCTGCGTGTTTTCACCGGACGGAAAGAAGATTGCGTTTGCGCGCCGAAGGGGAACCGGCCCGGACGCGGCGAATCAAATTTGCGTGTTGTTTCTCGAACCATGACGCACACCCTCCCCTGGTTGGATTTGACCGTCCTGATCCTCTACCTGGCCGCCATGGTCGGCATGGGAGTCTATCTCGGACGCAAGAGCCGGACGCCGGACCAGTTCATGAAAGCCGGTGGCGCCATCCCCGGCTGGGCGGTCGGGATTTCGATTTTCGGCACCTACGTCAGCAGCATCAGCTTCCTGGCCCTGCCGGGCAAAGCTTTTGCCGGCGATTGGAATCCGTTTGTCTTCAGCCTCAGCATCCCCCTCGCCACGCTGGTCGCCGTTCGGTGGTTCGTCCCCTTCTACCGCCGCGCCGGCGAGGTTTCCGCCTACCATCACCTCGAGGCCCGCTTCGGCCCCTGGGCGCGCACCTACGCGGTGGTGTGCTACTTGCTCACCCAGTTGGCGCGGATGGGAACCATCATGTACCTCCTGGCGCTGGCCCTGGCGCCGCTGACGGGTTGGAGCCTGGTGACGCTGATTCTGGTGACCGGGTTGATCACCGTGTTCTACGCGCTGATCGGCGGGATTGAAGCGGTCATTTGGGCGGATGTCGTCCAAAGTTTTGTCCTGATCGGCGGTGCGCTGGCCTGCGCCGCGCTGCTGGTCCTTGGCATGCCCCACGGCCCGGGCCAGCTATTCGACATCGCCAGGGACCACGGGAAATTCAACCTCGGGAGCTTTGCTCCAAGTCTCGCCCAGCCCACCTTCTGGGTCGTCCTGGTCTATGGCGTCTTCATCAATCTTCAGAACTTCGGCATTGACCAAAGCTACGTGCAACGTTACGCCACCGCCCGCTCGGAAGCCGAGGCGCGAAAAAGCGTCTGGGTAGGCGCGCTGCTATACCTCCCCATCTCCGCCCTGTTTCTATTCATCGGCACCGCGCTGTTCGCCTATTACACCGCCCGCCCCGAGCTCTTGGCCGGAGCGGTGGACCCCCGCGCCAGGCCCGACGCGGTTTTTCCGCACTTCATTCACGCCGGCCTGCCCGTGGGCGTGACCGGCCTGGTCATCGCGGCCATCTTCGCCGCCGCTCAATCCACCCTCGCCAGCTCGATCAATTGCTCCGCCACCCTCGCCCTGTGCGACCTCTACCGCCGCTACTTTCGGCCGCAAGCCGACGCCCGCGAGTCCATGCGCGTGCTCCACCTGGCCACTCTTGGGTTTGGACTGGCCGGCACCCTGGTCGCTCTCGCCATGATCCGGGTCCGGACCGCCCTCGATGCCTGGTGGGAACTGGCCAGCATTTTCAGCGGCGGCATGCTCGGCTTGTTCCTCCTGGGCCTCATCTCCA
>JARKQH010000011.1 GCA_029974925.1 Verrucomicrobiota bacterium | reverse complement strand
GCACGGTAGGCGTGGCGGGTCCTCTTGTCCAATCCGTCACCCTTATTTTCCAAAGAGTGAGGCGCTTTGCTTCCCGGATGGCGCGGCGTATGGCCGCAACAGGAGAGGGTGGAGACGCCCCACCGGGAGGTTTTCGATGGTTCTGGTCATGGTCATTGCGGCGTGCTTCGCCATGCTGTTCGTGGTGGAGGTGCTCCTGGGCGCCCCCGAAGGGTTCTTCCGGGCGGAAGTCCCGGCTGGTGGCCGTCCCAGCGCGACGGAAAAGACGGGCGTGCGCGACTTTTTCGGCCGGGCGCTGCCCATCGCGGCGGCGGGCGTCGGCCTGCCCATGAGCCTGCAACACCCCTGGGCCGTGTTGCTCGTGCTGGCCGCGCCCGTGCTGTACCTGACGCTTGGCCGCGGCCGCCACGGGGCGTGAGCGCACGGACCGCGACGCGGTTGCGCCGCGAACCCCGCGCGGCCCTGTTGGCGCGGAGCACGCGGCGCGTTGAACGCCCGGGAGGAGGACCGGCGCGTCACTTGCAGAAGGTGATGGAATCCTGGATGGCGCGCAGATCGGCCTTGGCCGCCTCGAACTGGGCCGGGCTGGCCGCCGTGTTGAAGTTGAAGTAGAAATTCTGCCCGTCGTAGCCCTGCCAGATGATCCGCTGGTGGGAGCCGCCCCCGCCCGTGGCGCTTTCCGTGATCTCCCAGCCGATGGTCCCGCACTTCTTCTTGTAGTCGCCGATGTCGCGGCGCCTGGCGTCCAGCAGCTTGCCCGTCTTCACCTCGCCCTGGGACTGCTTGAGCGACGCCGCCACGGACGCCCCGGCCGGGAAGTCCGCGTTCATGGGCGTGTAGTGCAGGGTGAAGGACCAGGTGGTGCCCGGCTTCATGAACACCGGGCGCTCCCCGGTGGGGTCGCCGCTTTCCAGCCGCCACCCGGCTGGGACCGTGTAGCTGAACTTGCGCGCGGCGTTGGTGAAGGTCTGGGCAGTGTCGTAGCCCTTGGCCCCGGTGGCCTGGGCGCCGGGCGCGGCCTCCTTCTTGCCCTTGGCCGCGTCCAGGCCCTGTTGCAGGATGCCGAACTGGGCCTGGGCCAGATTGCTCAACACCACCAGGGCCACAAGGGCCAGCACGCCACGGAGAAGAAGCCGCATGGAAGCCTCCCGGGATGGGGTTGCGGGAATTTGCACCCTCCGTAGCACGCCGGGGCGGTTCTGACCAGCGTTTCGCGCGAATTTCGGACGGATTTACAGGATCATCACCGCGAAGGGCGCGAAGAGCGCGGTGAGCACCCCGGCCAGGATCATGGCCAGCCCGGCCATGGAGCCCTGGCGCTCCCCCTCCAGCAGGGCGGTGGCCGTGCCCTGGGCGTGGGACACCGTGCCCAGGGCCAGGCCCCGGGCCACGGGGTTCGTGATGCCCACCCGCGTCAGGAAGCTGGCCCCGATCAGGGAGCCCAGCGTGCCCGTTGCCACCACGAAGGCCGCGGCCAGGGGCGGGATGCCGTCGTAGAGCCGGGCGATCTCGATGGCGAAGGGGATGGACACGCCCTTGGGCACGATGGACATCACCACCTCGCGCGGCAGGCCGCCCAGGCGGGCGATCAGTCCGGCGCTCAGCATGGCGCAGGCCGCCCCGGCCGCCACGCTGGTGACGATGGCCACGGCGTAGCGGCGCAGCAGGTGGCGGTGGCGGTACAGGGGCACGGCCAGCCCCACGGTGGCCGGGCCCAGCAGGAAGGTCATGATCTCCCGGGCCGGGGCGTACTCCTGGTAGGACACTCCGCAGGCCAGCAGCAGGGCGATGATCGCGGCGGCGCTCAGGACCACGATGTTCAAAAGCGGATGCCCGTAACGCAGGTACAGGCGGCGGAACAGCACGTAGGCCGCCAGGGTGGCGGCGATGGCGGCCAGGGTCAGGGGGCTCACAGCTCGCACTCCCCGTCCTTGCGGTGCAGCCACTGGGTGATGAAGCCCACGGCCCAGAACGGCAGCAGGGAGCTGACCACGATGGCCGCCAGCAGCACCAGGCCGTGGTCTTGGAAGACCTGCCCCCAGTTCATGAGCCCCACCGCGATGGGGATGAAGAAGAACACCAGGTGCCTGAGCAGAAAATCCGCCGCCTCCTGCACGTGCTCCAGCCGGATAACGCCCAGGCAGAGCAGGGTGAACAGCAGCAGCACGCCGACCACGTTGCCCGGAACGGGCAATCCGGCGGCGGTGACGAAACGGTTGCTGACCCAGTACACGCCCCAGAGCAGGGCGGTCTGGCCGAGCATGCGCAACGCTTTTCGCATGGGGTACGCCTTGTGCGGTGTCGCGCGCCGTCGGCGCGCGCAGAGACCGGGCCTGACAAAACCGGGCGGCTTTGTCCAGGGGGAAGCGGGGAATGGCTCAGGCGGAAGGGGGGGCGCCGCGACCGGCGTCCCCGGATGCGTCGTCCTTGTACTCGCACGCGCAGGCCCCTCCCCACAGCTTGCCGCGTATCCTGCAGCCGATCTGCAGGGAGCAGGTGAAGAGCAGCGTGACCGCGCAGACCAGCACGACCGCCAGGACGATGAGGAGCAACAGGAAGAAGCCGTTCATGCTGGCCCACCTCCTTGGTCGGGTGGCGGCACGGCGCGGGTGATCGCGGGGAACACCGGCGCGGAGCGCGCCCGCCCGTCGGGGTTGTACCAGAATAGGACAGCGTTGCGGGTTTGTGAAGTGCGCCGGACACTGGCGGAGCAACAAGACATTATGGGGGATCACCCAAGATGAGAAGGGGATGGAGCCTAGATCCTGTGGGACGGATATGAGACGAATGCAGGACTGGCGTGGGCCTGCGGGCACATGGGCGTGACCTGGTCGAATTCTAACGGTGATCAGTCCAGAGGGGGAAAAAAGGAGACTTTTCTCAGTTAACCTTGGAATAGTTCGAATGCGATCAGAACTGCCATGGTAGGATTGAAAGACAAACACCGTCATCCGCAAGAAATATTGAAAATGCGATGTAAATGGGCGTAAAAAAAGGGCGTTTCCGCCACTTATGGACGAAAACAACTTTACCCATCCGCTCCCACCGCCTTGGACTGGCTTAAATTCTCCTGGTACTGTTTCAGTTCTCTATTTTCCCGTCGCAGTTGCTCCATTTCCTTTTCGAACAAGTCCATCCGTTCTTCGATTCGCGCCAGTGTCCTTTCGCTGCGAACGGCTTGATGAAATGCCCTGATATTGCTGGCTAACGCAGTCCTGTAGATGGTTTCAGACTCAAGGACTTCGGCGGTCATCGTCAGCATGTCCGACATCTTGAAGTCATCTTCGGCTGGTGGTGGCTCAACTTTGGTGGGGGAGGAAATCACTTGCGAAGGAGCGCCACCAGTGCCTCCGAATCGCATCACGCCCGCCCCAAAAAAGAGCCAGTCTGCTGAAATCCCGTAGACCTTAGCAATTTTCTCTATCCAATTGGGAGGGATCTGCCGCCTCTTCTTCGCGACAGAGACTGAACCTTGTTTAATCCCGAGAGCAGAAGCAAGATCCGCGTCACTCTTGACCTCGACAGCCTGCTTCAGGCGGGCGTAAGTCGCATCGAAGTCATTTCCAGGTTCGGCATCCGAACTTGGAAGTGAACTTGGAAGTGGCTCTGGCGAGTGTTTCTTCATTTTTATTGAATCATTCTGAGGCGTTAATCTGAAAATGTGCAAAAGTTAAATTTGTTGAAGTCGGAAACGAAAAAAACTCTTGAAGCAGAAGAATCATTCGTTTAGAACCATTCTCAACGGGCTAACCTTTGCCGGGTAACATTACCCCCCCCAAGTAACCCGGTCAACGTCCGATGCGGTTCGATTTTCGGACGAAACCAGCGCCAAGCGCGGACAAGATGATGCGGTACCTGCTCACCGAAATGCCCAGCCTGAACGTCCAGCAGGACGTCAAGAGCGCCCTCAAGGGGGCCGCCAAGAGCTGCGGGCTCTCCCGGGAGCAGATCGTGGACCAGGTCAACGATCTGGCGAGGCGGTTCGGCTTGAAGCTGGGCCCCCGGGGGCTTTCCAAGGACTCCTTGGACAAGCTGCTCGATCCTGCCGACAGCGAGCACCGTCTGCACCTGGATGCGCTGAACCTGCTTTGCCACGTGACCGGTGATTTCCGCGCCTTGGATGTGCTGGCCGCCTGTCATGGGATGGGGCTGAAGGTGATCGGCCCAGAGGACGCCGCGCTGCTGGCGAAGGCCAAGCGCAATGAGCAGATCAAGAAACTCAAGCAAGACATCGCCTTGATCGAACGCCATGGGGCGGCGGTTTTGCCGCAGATCGAAGGCAATAAACAACGTCAAAAGTAAGCACAGTTTTGCCACATTCCAGCGGCAAAGCACAGTGGAGGCGGACAGTGGCGCGAGCGGGGAAGGACCGGAACACGACCGAGATCAAGGTCTGCATGACGCGACTCGGCAAAACCATGACGGACCTGGCCGAAGAGGCCGGAGTCCGCCACCTC
>JARKQH010000023.1 GCA_029974925.1 Verrucomicrobiota bacterium | reverse complement strand
GGGCTGCTGGCCTTCAACGACGGGCGCTTCTACGGCAACCTGGCCGTGTTCGGGCTGGTCAGGCGGACCTGGGCCCGGCGGCTCTACCGCAATTTCCTCTTCTACCCCGGCTACAAGCGGCACTTCGCCGACACGGAGCTTTCGGCCATCTCTCGCGAGTTAGGACAGATGACCTTCAACGAGAACTGTCTGCTCATGGAAGTCGACTACGACAAGCACGCCAAGCGCAACGACCCGCAGGACGACGCCCTGTACCGCGAGCGCGCCCGGTCCGGCTTCGGCGGGCTTGTCGCCCCCTTCGATCCCGACTAGTTGCACCCCCGCGAGAAAATGCTATTAGAGGAACGCTGAAAGAGGCGGGTTTCTCCATTCCTGTTGCCGCGCGCACCCGGCGGCAAGACGCGGAAAGCGGTCCATGGTCCCTTGGCGCGGGCCGTGGCGGGTCTGCCGCGCGCACCCGGCGGCAAGACACGGGAGGCGGTCCCATGGCCAACGTGGCGGCTATCGTCGTGATGGCGCTTTTCACTGGCGCGGCTTTCTACATCACCTTCGCCGAACATCCGGCCAGGCTCGGACTCCCCGAGTCTGCCGCCCTGGCCCAGTGGAAGCCCAGCTACAGGCGCGGCTTCGCCATGCAGGCCACCCTGGCCGTTGCCGGAGGGGTCGCCGGGGCCTGGGCGTACACCCAGACGGGGGGCTGGCTCAACCTGACCGGAGCGCTGGCCGCGCTGGCCAACTGGCCCTTCACCCTCACGTTCATCATGCCCGTCAACCGCGAACTCCTGGCGGCCGCACCTGAGCAGGCCGGACCGCGCACCCGCGAGCTGCTCTTGCGCTGGGGGCGGCTGCATGCCTGCCGGACGGCGCTCGGGGCCGCCTCGCTGGCGTGCTTCCTGGCGGCGTGAACGCGCGGCTTGCGAATCCGGATCGTAACAAAATTGTGAAATTTCTGTTGTAGGTCGAAACCGCTTGTGGCAAAAAAGGCACAGCCGCAATGTCCTCCCGTGAAAGGAGGAAATTCCGGTGAGCGCACCGTGCGGCGCGGCCACTCAATTCGCCGTTGGAGGTTTTTCATGCGTCTTTCGATCAAAACCAAGATGTTGGCCGGCCTGCTGGCGGTCATCACCGTGATCATGGTGGCCATCTTCACCGTGGTTGCCGTCAATTTCAGCAACCAGGCCCTGGAGTCGGCCATGCAGTCCGCCAGGAGCGAACTCACCCAGGTGGACTCCGCCATCACGCTTTTCCTCGACGAGAGCCGGATGAACGCCGACATGATGGCCAAGATGCCGCTTGCGGCCAGGCTGGACCAGGTGACCACCAGCCACAACGCCACCACCGCGCCCACCAAGGCCAGGGCCTGGGCGGACGACGCCGCGGGCAAGGAGTTCGTGGAGCTGTTCAAGGCCATGCAGGCCTCGCACGGGGCCTACGTG
>JARKQH010000484.1 GCA_029974925.1 Verrucomicrobiota bacterium | reverse complement strand
CGAACCATGCCGGAGCACGCTTTGGCCAGCCCGATGTCCCCCGGCTGCAGCCGCGTCAACAGCAGCAGTCCCAGCGTTCCTTCCCGCCGCTCCCGGCTGATGCTGTCGCAGGTCAGCACGGGTCCCGCCAGCCAGATCAAGCTGAACAGAGTGGGTTGGACAATCTCGAAAACCTCCGCGCCACTCCAATCCCAAGAACCTTTATCCAGCGTCCAAATCCCCCCGATGATCAGGGCGATCCCGGCGGCACCGACTCGCGTCCAATAGGCGTAAGGCTGCCGGGCTTCACTCCGCAATTCCCGAGCGATGACCTGAAACCACATCATAATCAAGCCCTCCACCCACTTTGACCCTGCCACCCGCCACCGCAAGGCAAAATACACCAGGCAAAACACCAGTCCCGAAGCGCGCCAGCCCACCCCCGGCGCTGAAACCGTAAACCATCTCGCCCCGCACCCGCGGCAGCCCCCCGCGGATCGCCTCCGCAAACAGGGTCTTGCCGCTCCCGTTCGCCCCGACGACCGCCCAATGCGCCCCCCGCGACAAGGCCCAGTTTGTGCCCTCGAACACCAGGTTTGGCCCCAGTCGAAAGGCCGCGTTTCGCAATTCCAGGACCGGCCTGCCGGTGCGGCCGGGGGACTCGACTCGTCTCAGCCACCTTTCATTCGGGCGCCTTTTCGGCGGCTGGCCCGGGGCTTTGCCCTGCCGTCGTATTTCGAGTGCGGCAGAGGCTGCACACGTGGGCACCGGTCGCGGTGATGTAGTCCGCCGGCGCAAGCAGAATCTGCGTGCCGCGCACGCCGGCGGAAACGGAAATGATGTCAAACCCGCCGGCGGTCTCGTCCAGGTACACGGGGTAGGGCTTCTTGCAGGCCAGGGCAGTGACCCCGCCGCGGATATAGCCGGTAAGCTGCTGAAGGAGGGCGGTGGGCGCCAATTCCATTTTGCGGTTGCCCGTAACCCGGGCCAGCGCCTTGAGGTCCAGTTCGGCATCCCCGGGGACCACCGCCAGCACGACCCCGTGCAGGTCCCCTCTGGCCACCAGCGTCTTGAACACTTGCCGGGGCGGCAACCCCACCTTCGCCGCCACGTTCAAGGCGCTGAGGTCCTCCGGGTCCACCTTGTATTCGCGCAATTCGTAGCGCAGGCCAAGTTTGTCGAGTTGTCGCGTGGCGTTGGTTTTCATTTTGGCCCCGCCGGGGCGGGGCGGGAGGGGGAAACCATGAACGGCGGGAGAAGTCAAGCGATGAATTTTGGCCCCGTCAAATCCAATGGACAGCCGCCCGCAGGTTCGTCATCCTGAGCCCGGCACTCAGTAAGGTCTGTTATGAGAACATTGATTATTGGTGTGGACAGCGGCACGCAATCCACCAAGGCGCTGGTCATTGACGCCCGCGACGGCCGCGTCCTGTCCGCCGCCGCCCAGGAGTACGACCTCCTGCCCAACCTGCCCCCCGGCGCCAAGGAACAGCACCCGCACACCTGGCGTGACGCCGCCGCGGCGGCGATTCGGCGGGCGCTGCGTCAAGCCAAGGCCGCGGCTTCCGAGGTCAAGGCCATCGGGGTCAGCGGCCAGCAGCACGGGTTCGTCGCGCTGGACAAGAACGGCGAGGTGATCCGCCCGGCCAAACTGTGGTGTGACACCACCACCGCCGCCGAATGCGAAGAGATCATGGAACGGCTCGGGGGCCAGAAAAAGACCGTCCGGCTGTTGGGCAATGCCGTGCTGCCCGGCTTCACGGCATCGAAGATTCTCTGGCTCAAAAAGCATGAGCCCAAGCATTACCAGCGTCTGGCCACCGTGCTACTGCCCCATGACTACCTCAATTTCTGGCTGACGGGCGAGCGGGTGATGGAATACGGGGACGCCAGCGGCACGGCGCTGCTGGATGTGCGGAAGCGGAAATGGTGCGCCGAGGCGCTGGCGGCGATTGACCCGGCGCTGGCGGAGAAGCTGCCGCCGCTGATCCCCAGCCACCATCCCGCGGGCCGGCTCCAGGCGGCGACGGCGCGGCAGTTGGATTTGAACCCCGGGGTGCTCGTGAGCGCCGGGGGCGGCGACAACATGATGGGCGCCATCGGCACCGGCAACACGCGGGAAGGCGTGATTACCGCCAGCCTCGGCACCAGCGGCACCATCTATGCCTGCGCCGAAAAACCGGTCGTGGACCCCCAGGGCGAAATCGCCGCCTTTTGCGATTCCACCAACCGCTGGCTGCCCTTGCTCTGCACCATGAACGTCACGGTGGCCACCGAAATGGTTCGCGAGGATTTCGGGTGGTCGCACGAAAAATTCGCCGCCGAGGCCAGCCGCATCCCGGCCGGCAGCAATGGCCTGTTGCTGCTGCCCTATTTCGAGGGCGAGCGGACGCCCAACGTTCCGGATGGCACCGGGGTCTGGTTTGGTGTCAATGGCCGCACCTTCGACGCCGGCCATTTCGCGCGCGCCTCGATGGAAGGAGTGACGCTGGGGATGAATTATGGGCTGCGGCGGCTCGCCGAGCTGGGGGTGCAGCCGACGCAAATCCGCGCCACCGGCGGCGGTTCCCGCTCGCGTGTGTGGCGCCAAATTCTGGCCGATGTTTTCAACGCCGAGGTCGTCACGCTCAAAGTCGGCGAAGGCGCCGCCTACGGCGCTGCTCTCCAGGCGCTTTGGTGCTGGCGGCTGGACCAGGGGGAAACCCTCGCCATCAGCGACCTGACCGACCGATTCGTCGAAGTCAACCGCTCGGAAACCGCCGAGCCCAATCCGGATAACGTTCGGGTGTATGGTGAGTTGCAGTCTTTGCAGGACAAACTCTCGCTCTCGCTGCGGGAGCTGTTCCACGACCACCGTGCCTTTGTGACCCGCCGGTCCTGACCTCGCCGGGTGCCGGCGCGCCACCGTGGCCCGGGGGCCGCCCCATCGTCGGCCGGCCCCCTCGCCGGCCTGCGCCTTGGGCCGCTGGGGGCGAAACCGCAACTTTTTTTCAGGTGTGGTGTTCTTGCTCAGGGGAAGGTTTCAGGTTTAGGATCATCTATTGAGTGAAGAAGCCCTGCTTGCGCGCGACGCCCGCCCGCCGGGCGCGATACAACCGGCGTCAGGCAGATGTATGTTGCGTAGTTTGTCTTTATTGAACATGGCGTTGGTGATGGCGGTGCCCGGCTGGTTGTCGGCGGCCAGCATCACCTCCTTTACCCCGACCTATGGGGCCGCCGGGGACCCGGGTTACATCAGCATTTATGGCACGGGTTTCTATCCCGGGACCTTGGACGTGCGTTTCAATGGGGTTCAGGACCCGACGGCAGCGGCGACCCTGGCGGACGGCACGCTTATTCAGGCCCGCGTGCCGGCGGGCGCGCCCCTCGGTCCCGGCCGCATCCGCATCCGGGTGGGGTCCAGCGACTGGGCGGAGAGCCGGGAGGATTTCACCGTCATCGGCCCCGGTCCCTACGTTCATTCGTTTAGTCCGGCAGGCGGTTCAGCCGGGACCTTGGTGACACTTACCGGGGCGCATTTTGCCGGCGTGACCAACGT
>JARKQH010000480.1 GCA_029974925.1 Verrucomicrobiota bacterium | reverse complement strand
CCGCCGGGATGGGCTTTGATGTTCCTGTCGGGGTCGGCTGTGATCTCGGGCCAGATGGCGGGGCTGAGGAGGACCCATTTCAACAGGAACTGGCCGGCGTGCGGGTTGAAGCCGGATGAGAGTCCGAGGGGGAGAGGCAGGCCGGGCGTTTCGATGCGGGTGGCCGTGCACACGCGTTGCTGGCCGCCCACAATGATCTGGCGCCCGTCTCCGTTGAGCAGGCCGCGGACCAGGTCGCGGTCGTGGGCGGAGTAATCCTTGTCCACGGCGGCGGCGCAAACGCCGAGGCGCCAGTCGCGCCGCAGGCGAAGGAAATGCGCGCTGTAAATTTTGCCCTCCGCAGCGCCCTGGCCGGTGGTGCCGGTTTCGGGGTCAATGGCGATGCCAATGTTGTGTTCCACGTCGGAGAAGTCCCGGTCGTCGCATGCGGCGCCGGCCGCCAGCCCGCCCTGCCCCGTCAGGTATTGCTCGAAGGCAGCCTTCGACAGCCAGGCTTTCGCCTTGTTCTCTTTTTCGGGGGCGTGGAGATTCGCAACCGCATGGAGGAGGGGGCCGGGCAGGTTGGACAGCTTTGCATCAAAGCGACGGGTCGGGAGCACGCCGGGCTGGAGCGTGTCGTCCTGCAAATCCTGCGGACGCGGAAAAAACCATTCACCGGGGCCTTTTTCGGCCGTGAGCCGAACGGGGAAAGGTCCGGCTGTGGCGAGCGAGCCGAACTTGCGGTCCCGAGGGGAGTCGTCGGCATATTGGCCGCGGGCGCCGCGGCGGTGCACGTGGGCTTCGTTGCCAAGTCCTGACCGGTGGAGGGCGGCATGGAAGGCGGCGCTGATGACGTTGGGCAGCGGCCAGCCGGCGCCGTGCCCGGCGAGCGAGCCCTCCATGGGGCGCCCGTCCCGGAAAAAGAGAACGTCGGTGGGTTCAAGGAGGATGGTGTTCATGGGGTGTCTTGCTTTTCAGCGGATGAAGGTTCTTCGGCCGAGGTGCGGTGAACAAAGGCGACGGTCTGGCACAGGCCGATCACGCGCTCGAGTTTTTGTTCGGTCGGGTGGCCATCCTTGGTGTCGGATGAGGCCGGTGAAGAAAGGTAATTTGACAGAAGGTCATTGAGGCGACGCGGCAGGTCGCCATTCCACTTCGAGCCCTTTTGCCGCTCGCAGGCAACGGCGCAGTCCGCCTGGATGATCTCGTTTACGTTGTCATCAAAATCTTTCGTCGTTTGCAGCTTCGAAATCCCTGTTTTGCGCGTGAGGTAGGGGTCCAGAAGCTCGATCACTCGATGCGGGAATTTGGCGCTGAGCTGATTGCTTTTGAGGGCGTCGGCGATTGCGCGATAGAGGTCCAGGCCGCCATCCTCCCATTTGCAGCCCCATTCGATGGTTTCGCCGCTGCGCTTGAACAAGGTGATGGCAACCGCGCTGCGTCCAAGCTTCTTCTTGGCCCGTTTCTCGGCGGCCTGCGCGGCGCGGAACACGTCCTGGAGTGGCGCTTTGAAATGGGCGATGGCAATGCCCACCGAACAGTCTGCGGCGGGGCCTGGCACCAGGAACGGGATTGGGCGGTCCTGTTGATCCACAAGGTCCCGCCGCCGGAGGAAGCCCGCGGCCGGAGAGTCCAGCAGGCCGCTTTCGGCCGCCAGCTTTTGGTAATAAGGTGGCGGCAGTGCTTCGGGGTTTGAATCCTGAGCGGCTTGGTGGCGATCACGCAGTTGGGAGGCCTGCGCTTGCAGAAAGGATTCGAGTTCCGGTGAGCCTCGGAAAGCCAGGCGCAGGGCCTGTGCGCAGGCCAGGGCGGTATCGGCGGGGAGCAGCGCCAGGACATCGTCGCCGCCCGCGTAAATCAGCCGGCCGTCAAAGGCCTCGACAATGGGCCGGGCGCAGAGCAGGGCGAAATTGGCGAGGGCCTCGCTAAACTGAAGGTGATAACCGGGCGAGAGCGGTCGTTGCTTCTCCAGGAATTCCTTGAATTCAGACCTCTCGAAATACGTTCTCGCGCCCAGCCGCACGGCGCCCGAGCCATCTTTGTAGTCGGCAAGCTGGCTCTTGAAAGGCGGCGCTTTTTCGCCGCTGACCCATTTGCCGATTGCATCGCCGTCCAGGGCAAGGACAGCAAAGTACTTTTCGGAAGGGGGCGCATCTGCGGCAGTTTCATCGTCCCCGCAATCCTTGAAGGGCTCGTGCATGGCAACGCCGCGGGTATTGGGCATGGGGAAGCCGTTGGTAGTGGTGTCGAGGTGCCAAACCGCCTCGAGGTAGGCGCGGTGCCAAACTCGTTTGACGAGGGTGGGGCCGCCGACCCAATCGTCGTGCTTGAACAGTGAGGCCCAGAAATCATCCGCTTTCTGAGCGGCTTCGGCCCACTTCCTACCGCCCGCCACGGCTTCCTCGCGGCCGGTCAGGGCGTCCTTGTTGCTGAAGAGGCCGGAATCCCAGCCGCCGGGGCGGTTGGCGGGGAATGAGCGCGTCTGGCGCACGGCATCGAGCGCCCAACTGTTGAAGGCGAGGATGACCGACCAAGCGAGACCAACGTTGTTGAGCTGGTCTTTGGGGCCCTTGTCGCCGCCGACGTAGTAACGGCCGTCGCGGTGGTCCTTGGGCATTTGCTTCGTTGCCATGTCCACGACCGCCTGCACGCGCTGGCGGGCGGCCTGGAGCGGCATTTGGGGGTCGAATCCCTCCGCAAGTTGAAGAGCTTCTTCGAGGGAGGCTGGCCAGGGGATGGCCTGCCAGGAAATCGAAAGGAACCGCTCGATCTGGGCGTTGAATCGTTCGTGGCGGTCCGACTCGGAGATGCCGGGCTCGTCCGCCGTCAGGCGCGCCTTTCGGCAGGCTTCCCAGACGTGCGCGGCGATCTTTTGCCATTCAGCCTTGATCGCGTTCTCGACCTGCCGGCCCAGCCCGGCAGCCCGGGCTGCCGGAACGACGGCAAGGAAAACGTTGGGCAGGTTCGGCGTGAGGAGGTCGGCGGGTTCCCAGCCCATGGATTCCCACACCGTTTCGTCCCCAATCCGGACCTGCGACCACAAGTCGTCGCGCCAGTGGAGGTCGAAGAGTGGCTGTCCTCGCAAATTGGGGAACACAACCGCATCGGGGCCGGCTTCCGCCGACAAGGCCTTGAGCCCGGCCGCCATCAGCCAGGACAACAGATAGCTGCCGCTCCAGAGATCGCGGATGCTGCGGGCGGCGGCGATAAAGTCTTGAACCGGACCGATTTGGACTTTGAGAAAGGCCGGCTTGGGAGCGGCGCCCGGTTCGGTCTCGCTGGCGCAACCCGCCAGAGCGGACACGACCTGCATGTGCGTCCAGATGGTGTGGTCTGGGATTCGTGTATCGGCGGGAAGAAAGCCAAAACGGCAGTCGCGTTCGACCGCATGTTTCGGCCAGAGCCGCCAGTGCGCGAAGAAGCGGGCGCGCCAACGCTGCCCGGCCGGGTCCGCGGCGTCATCGGGAATGCCCCCGTAATCCGTCAACACCGGCTGAACGGTTTGGTCGGTTTCGTGGGCGGCATCGGCGGTGATGAACTCGCCCTCGAACGGAAACCGCAGGGGCTGGTCTGAACCCGACCCCAGCGGGTGGTGAAAACAGTTGCGGACGCCGTCAAACTGGCAGCGCAGGTTTGAGGCCATCGAGTTGGGAAAGGGCAACCGATCCGCGGCGCTGGCGGCCCAGTCGGCTGGATGGCTGAATTGCTCGGCCTCGTCATCGCTAAAACCAGCCTGGCGAAGCAGCGTTTTCGCCATCTCTTGGTGGTTGGGGATATCGAGCACCTTGCTGGGGGGATCGTGAAGAAAAGCCAGGAGTTTGTGTTTCCAGTCAATCATCTGACGAATTTCCTTTCATCCTGCTGACCTCGGTGAAGAAGCTAGTTTGGAGCCGCTCCAACGCAAGTAATTTTTGTCTCTTTTTTTTGACGGTTTTTCCGTTGTTTCCGCGACCGGTTTTCCGTGCGCGGTTGGATGGAATGATTCCGTTCACGCAGGCAAGGATAGCCTGGTTCGCATTTGCCGGCTGCGTTGGGGACGTCCGGGAACGTTCGCAACGCAGGGCAGTGCGGCTGCCGGGGAAGAAACCAGCGGAAGACGGGCAGGAGCCCCTGCGAAGTCAGGGCGGCGCAAGGGAGGAGGTGGTCAACTGTTTCGAACGGGGGGCCGGGGCGACGGGTGCGGGGGGGCGCGAGATCATGGAACGGGCCTTCGGCCCTTGCGGGGTTTGCGTGCCGGTGCCTGGGGCGTTGCCCCAGGCTGGTTTGAGGCCGCGCCCTTGGCGCTGGCCAGCCCCGCCACGCCCAGGGCCAAAGGCCCGGTCTATACCAGCATGGGGCGCCGCCCCATGTTAGGCACCGCCCCATGTTGCGGGCACAGGACATCCCTGAGCGGCAACGGCGCGGTCCATCCCGGCGGCGCAAGGGGGGGGTCGCGCGTGGGCGGATTGCGGGCGGGCCGGTTGGACGGTTATCCATTCCCGCCGCCTGCCGGTTGTCTCAGGGCATTGGGCGGGGCTGCCAGCCTTGTTTTTGGAGCTGGCGCCATTTTTCCTCGAGGCGGCGGATGCGTTTTTCGGTTTCGGGATGGCTGCTGAAGGCTTTCCACTGGAGGTCGGGGCCGCGGCTGTCCTGAGCCTGCTGCAACTTTTGCAGCATCCGGGGCAGGGCCCGGGGGTCCAGCCCGGCGCGGACCAGGTAGTCCCATCCCACCGCGTCCGCCTCGAGTTCGTATTTTTGGGAGAAGCTCTGGCGGACCAGTAATTGCGAGCTGTCGCCCAACACGCCCGCCAGGCCGCTTTCGCTACGGACGAAGGTTTTGACGAGGAGATAGGGGCCCGCGGCGGAGAGGATTTTGCGGAAGCCATGTTTTTGCGTTACATGCGCAATTTCATGGGCCACCACGGCCGCGATTTCCTCCGGGTGGTCGGCCAGTTCGAGGAGGCCGCGCGTGACGAGGACATGGCCGCCGGGGAGGGCGAAGGCATTGGGCAGTTCGTCGTCCAGGACGTAGAAATGGTACGGAATCTTCCCCTGCCCCAGCACGGCCATGAGGGGCGCAACGGCCTGCTCCAATTGCCCGGCCCATTTGGGGTCCTCGTTGAAATCCTCCTCCTGCCGCAATTCGGCCAGGAGGTTGGTGCCCAATTCGATCTCCCACTCGGGAGGGATGCGGGCCAGCAGCGATCGAACCATGATGCCGCTCAGGAGGGAGACGACCAAGGCCAGGAAAGCGAACCCGCCGACAACGGCCAGCGTGAGTTTGAGGCGGCGCTTCAGCTCGCCGGAGCTCTGAATGGCCTCGATTTGGTTTCGGGTGTGCGCCTGCTGTCGCAGGGCCGGATGTTTGAGGATGGACTCGTCGAAGGTGTAGATGGTCCAGCCCGGCTGGTCCATGTGGGTGAAGTAAACCCGCCCGTCGGTGGGCCCGCCCATTTCGATTTGCAGGCGGACCAGCGGAATCTCGATCAGCCCTGACTCGGATTCGAACCGCAACCGGAAGGGCCCGAGCGACACCTTTCCGGCCACCACTTCGCTCCCGGAGTCGGAGGAATAGGCGAAGGCCTCATACGCTTGCGATTCCGCTTTCAAACCTGTCCCAAGATGGCGTGTTGAGGGAAGAAATCACGCCCAAACTGCCCTCGTCCCAAGAGCGCCCGGCGCGGCTTCTCACCGTGTCCCGGCATTTTTTGGACTGACGCGGGTCCGGGCGCCCAGTAACTTGCTGTGGCATCGGCCGCACCGGTTGGCGGGAGCCTGCCGCCCGCCGCCACGGCGGCCGGTTCTCCACATGAAAAAACGCCAGTTTCTACTGCTGCCGCTGGTTCTCCTCCTGGGCGGCCGGGAGGGCGTCTCCCCCGCTCACGCCGCCGGCCAGGCGGCTGATGCCTCGTGGGCGAAGCTGCGTCAGCAGGCCCTCGACCGGCCGCGCCGCCTGATTTTCAACAACGACGGCAACGAGCCGGTGTATTTCTGCGACGCCGCGACCGAGGAAGAGCTGCTGCGCTCGCGCACGGCGCCGCTGGCGGGGTCGCAGGTGGACGCGATCTTCTATTGCACGTGGAGCTCGGGTTTCGGGCTGTTCACGCACCACACGCGGGTGGGACAGGTGTTCGATACGCAGGAAGCGATGTTCAGCAAGAACCGCACCCGCGAGTTTCTCGAAAAGGGCATTGATCCGTTGACGGTGATGACCCGGTTCGCTCATGCGCACGGAATGGAGCTGTTCTGGTCGCTGCGGATGAACGACACGCATGACGGGTCCCGGGCCGAATACGGGCCGGTGATGTTTCGCGCCAACCGCCTCAAGCAGCAGCATCCCGACTGGCTGATCGGCTCCCAGGACAAGCCGCCGCGCTATGGGGCCTGGTCCGCGGTGGACTACGGAGTGGAGGAGGTCCGCGACCTGGCGTTTCGATTTTGCGAGGAGGTCTGCGCGAATTACGACGTGGACGGCCTCGAGCTGGATTTCTTCCGGCACGCGTTTCTGTTCAGGTGCTCGGGCCAGGGCCAGCCGTGCGGTCAGCGCGAGCTCGAGCAACTGACGGGGTTGATTCGCCGCATCCGGGTCATGACCGAAGCGACGGGGCAAAAACGGGGGCGTCCCATTCTGCTGGCGGTGCGGGTGCCGGATTCGGTTGAGTATTGCCGGTTTATCGGGATTGACCTGGAGAGCTGGCTGCGGGAAGGGCTGGTGGACCTTTTGATTGTCACCGGCTACACCCAGTTGAATCCCTGGGAGTACAGCGTGGCGCTCGGCCGGCGGCACGGGGTCAAGGTCCACGCATCGCTGGACGAGCCGCGGCTGCGCGATGAGGCGGCGCGGCAATCCCGGGCCAGCCTCGCCGCTTACCGGGGTCGCGCCCTGAACGCGTGGGATGCCGGGGCAGACGGGATTTACCTGTTCAATTACTTTGACCCCGCCAGTCCCCTTTGGCGGGAGCTGGACAGTCCTGGGAAGCTCCGTCAACTGGAGCGCGAATACTACGTCAGCATTCGCGGCGCCGGCGCCATGCCCGTGCCGCACCAGCCATTCATCGGCGTCCCCACTCTCAATCCCGCCAATCCCCTGGCGCTGCCGCCCGGACAAACCAACTCAATCGAATTTCGCATTGGCGAGGACTTCGCCGCGGCCCGCCCGGCGCCGCGCCTGAGCTTGAGGCTCCGCTTCAACGTGGCGGCGGCAGCGGCTGGAGCGGTGGCGACTCTCAACGGGAAGGCACTGTCCGAGGGGCGAACGTCGGGCGACTGGCTCGAATTTGAGCCCGGCGCAGAAACGTTCCGGCCGGGAAACAATCAGCTTCTGCTGCTGACAACTGCGGAGAAGGCGCAGCTTTTGGACCTGTGCGTAAGGGCGTCGCCCGGCGCCCAGTAGTGTGCACCGCCGGATTTGACTCCGGTTGCTGACGCGAGGACTTGGGGCGGCGCAAGGCGGGGGCTTGCAGGCTCTCCAGCATCCTTGAGCGCCGCCTCACAGGGATCTTCACATCAGCGCCGGATCGCTCCCGCGAGCATCGTTTTTCCCTCGGGTCGTGAACCCGGCGGGCTAAACGGTCATGATTTCTTTTTCTTTGTGGGCGAGGTGGGCGTCAATTTTGGCGATGTACTCGTCCGTGAGCTTTTGCAGTTCTTTTTCGGCGTGCTCAACCTCGTCCTCGGTGACGCCGCTGTCATGGCCGTGCTTTTTGAGCTGGTCCATGGCGTCACGGCGGACGTGGCGGATGGCCACGCGTCCGTCCTCGGCCATTTTGCGGATGATTTTGACGAATTCCTGGCGGCGTTCCTGACTGAGTTCGGGAAAGAAAATGCGGATGGTGCGGCCTTGGATCGAGGGAGTGAGGCCGATGTTGGCTTTAAGGATGGCCTTTTCGATGGCATGGAGAGAGTTGGCGTCCCAAGGCTGGATGGCGAGCGTGCGCGGCTCGGGGGTGGTAATGCCGGCCAGTTCGCGAATCCGCATCTGGGCGCCGTAGGCCTCCACCATGATGTTCTCGACCAGCGCGGGCGAGGCTTTGCCGGTGCGGACGCCGGCAAACTCCCTGACTACGACCTGCTCCGTCTTGCTCATCTTTTCTTCCGCTTCGAGTAAAAAGTCGTCCAGTGCCATAGGTGGGCCGCACCATAGCAAAGCCCCTGCCGCGTGTATAGAGGGAAAAAACCGGCGGGGGAATCAGGCTTTGAGGCCCTTGAGGTCCGCCTCGAATTTTTCGTTCGCGGCCATCATTTCGTCCCAAGTGACGACCGCGTTGCGATACGCGGCCATGCGGCCGAGGATGGTGGTGAGGTTGCTGCGGACACTGGCGGGAACGGTCAGGTTGGCGCACTCACCCCGGGTGATCTGGTCGTGGAAAGTGGCGATGTTGGCGGCAGCGCCGGTTTGGTACAAGTTGGGCACCTGGGCGTCGCTGTGGAACTCTTTGGCTTTGAGGGTGACGTGGCCAAAGTAATGGGTGTCGAGCACCCCCTTCACGCCAAAGGCCCGGAACAGGATGTCGTCGTAGCCCCAGCCGGATTGATGCGAGTTGAAACTGACCACCAGGTCGTTGGGGAAATAAAAGATGACCGCGAAACGGTCCCAGCAATTGCCGACGAAGCCACGGGTGGCGCCGCCGGTGCCGTACGCGCGCAGGGGCCGGGCGTCGAGAACCCAGCAGGCGACATCCAGGGCGTGGATGTTCTGCTCGGTAATGACGTCGCCGGACAACACGCGGTCCACCCCCCAGGCGCGCAGTCGGACTTCGGGATTGGTGGGGTCTTTGCGGAGGAGCTGGTCCATGTGCTCCCAGGTGGGGCCGCAATGGTAGGCGGCTTCGGCGCAGATGAGTTTGCCGATCTCCCCTGCATGCACGCGCTGGATGGCCTCCTGGTAGAGGTTGTTGGCGCGCGTTTGGAAATCCACGAGGAAACAGAGCTTTTTGGCCGTGGCTTTCCTGCCGCTGTCCTCGATGGTGGCGCAACCGGGAACATCCACGGCGACCGGTTTGGCCAGGAAGACGTGTTTGCCGGCGTCAACCGCGGCGGCCGCCTGTTCGGGATGGAAGTAGGGCGGGGTTTCGATCACCACGGCGTCGAGCTTTTGTTCCAGCAGCCGGCGGTAGCCGGACAAGCCGGTGAAACGCCGGTTGGCGGGCACCTGGAAGGCCTCGCCGACGTCGTCCACCCGCTCCTGAAAATAGTCCGCCACCGCGGCGAAACGGTAGCCGCCGTGTTGCTCGAAGAGCCTGGCAATCCATTTGCCGCGCCCGCCGCAGCCGATAAGGCCAATGTCAAGCTTTGCGTTGGCGGCGGCGCCGCGCACCAGCGCCGGATTGATGAAGGTCAGGGCCACGGCGGACGCTCCGGCGCCGGCTAAAAAACGGCGGCGGGTGACGGGGGTGGCGGCGGTTCGGGGACGGGAGTCGGCTGGAGTGTTCATATTTCCGTTCAGTTCATGTCGTTGGGAGTTCAAAATCGTGGCGTCATGCAACCACGCGGGCGTCGGGGTGTCAAGACCGGCGCCGGACCCGGCACGTCGCGGGCGGCGGCGCAGACGCCCCGCCCGCGGAGGTTGGAGGC
>JARKQH010000471.1 GCA_029974925.1 Verrucomicrobiota bacterium | reverse complement strand
CCGGGGTCTTCCTCGGCACCAACACTCTCTCGACCAACACGCTCTCGCTCGCCCACACCGGCGCTTCGAACGCGCTGTTCGTGGCATGCTTCGACGACAGCGGCCGCGCCCTCTGGGCGAAAAAAGGCGCCGGGAGCGGCAAGTGCCAGGGCCGCGCCATCGCGGCCGCCCCTGACGGAACGGTCTATGTGACCGGCGACCTTGCAGGCACCATCAGTTTCGACGGTGTCGAAGTGTTGGAAACCGCCGCCAATGAAACCGGCGACGTGTTCCTGGCCGCTTATGAACCGGATGGCAGTGTGCGTTGGATTGCCACCGCCGGAGGGCCTTACGCCGACTCCGGCGCCGGGCTGGCCTGTGATGCCGCAGGCAACATTTATGTGACTGGCAGCTTCAAGGGCCAGGCGCGGTTCGGTGACGTCACTTTAAGCGCGGCCAGCCAGCCCGAGATTTTCCTCGCCAGGTTCGCCCCGGATGGGAAAGTGCTCTGGGCAAAAAGCGCCGGCGGGAGTTACTCTGATTACGGCAACGGCGTCGCCGTTGACCCCGGCGGCAATGTCTGCGTGGCGGGCAGCATTTACGGAACGGCCGGCTTCAGCGGTACGCCAGTCGCCAGCTACGGCGCGGATGACGCTTTTGTGGCGATGTACACCGCCGCCGGCAACCTGCTCTGGGTCCGCCATGCGGGTGGCGGCGGCGCCGATTCGGTCGCGGGCATCTGCGCCGATGCCGCGGGCAATTTGTCCCTCGCCGGCACTTCCACCGGACCGGTCTCATTGGGGAATGTGACCCTGTCCGGCTTGGGCAACAAAGACGCCTGGCTCGCCAGGTTCGCTCCCCTGGACCCGGATTTGCCCCCCGTCATCACCCTTCAGCCTGCGGACCAGACGCTGCCCGCCGGAAGTTACGCCCGCCTGACTGTGGGTTTCCTGGGCGGGCCGCCCCTCAATTTCCAATGGCAGCTCAACGGCGCGGACCTCCCCGGTCAAACCAATGCCGCTCTCACGTTTGGCACCGTCCGGCCCGCCGACGGCGGCAGCTACGCGCTGGTCATCAGCAACAGCTTCGGCGCCGTGACCAGCGCGGTGGCCGCGGTGACAGTGGCTGTCGAGCCGGGCTTTCTCTGGAGCGCGCGGGCCGGGGGCGCCTCGAATGACGAGGCCGCCGCGGTCGCGACCGATGCCTCCGGCAACCTCTATGCCGCGGGCTTCTTCTCAGGCGCCGCGGACTTCAGTGGCACCCCGCTGGTCAGCCGCGGCGGGGAGGACATTTTCGTCGCCAAATACAACCCGGCGGGCGCTCTGCAATGGGTCGCGCAAGCGGGCGGCGCGGGCGACGACCGCGCCACCGGCCTGGCCCTTGACAGCACGGGAACTCGCGTGCTCGTCACCGGCTTCTTCAGTGGCGGCGCCGACTTTACTGTCACCAACTTCACCAGCGCGGGACACACCGACATCGTCCTGGCCCAGTTGGACCGGTTCGGCAACTGGCTTTGGGCCAGCCAGGCGGGTGGCTCGTCCCGCGACGCCGCCCTCGGCGTTGCCGTGGATGAATCGGGCAACGCCTACATCACCGGCTACTGTCAGGGCACCGCCCGATTCGACGGCTGGATGCTCTCCGGAGGCGCCACCAACGAAGTCTTTGTCGCCCGCTATAATTCCTCCGGCCGCGTGACTTGGGCCCGGAGCGCGGGCGGCGCCGATTCCGACACCGGCCGCGCGGTCGCCTGCGACCGCAAGGGCCGCGTGTATGTCGCCGGCTCTTTCCGCGGCTCGGCCACCTTCGGGACCTTTGGGCTCACCAGCCCCGGCGGCCTTGGCATTTTTCTGGCGCAGTACAACGC
>JARKQH010000215.1 GCA_029974925.1 Verrucomicrobiota bacterium | reverse complement strand
GCCATTCGGAACATCTGGCTCCACGACCAACTGGCGGGCAACCACCAACTGCTGGCGGACATCCTGCGCGAGTTGAGCAGCGCCTGTGTGGTGGTCAGCCGGGACCTGGCCGTGCTGCACGCCAACAAGACCGCGCGCCGGGCGTTGCTGCGCGGGGACCGCCGGGGAGGCGAGCTCGAGTTCACCGACCTGCCCCAAGTCCTTGGCTCGAAGGTGTATCAAGTGCTTAAGACCGGCTGCGCCGTGACCAGCTTCCGGTTTGAGCCCGAGGACACGCCGGGCACGGCGTATTCGGTCAGCGTGGTTCCGTTCCAGCGTGATGCGACGGGACAGCCGGGGTCGGCTTTGCTGATGATGGAGGACTTGTCCCAGAGCGAGCAGTTGCGCCGCCTGGAGGTCGAAGCCGCCAACCTGCGGCTGGTCAAGACGATGGCCGACCGCCTGACGCACGAGATCGGCAACGCGATGGTTCCGCTATCAGCCCACCAGCAATTGCTAGCCGACCGCTGGCGCGATCCGGACTTTCGGCTGACCCTCGACAACGCCCTGTCCGAAGGGGTTAGGCGGGTGACCCGGTTGATCAACCAGATGCGTTTTCTGGGCCGCGACTCGCTGATCACCGAGGATACCTTCCCGCTGGCGCCGTTGATCGAGGAGGCTTACCAGGACGCGTGCAAATACCAGCCCGCCAAGACGTCCCAGTTTCGCTGCGACAGCAACGCCGGGACGGTCACGCTCACGGGGGATCGGGCGGCCCTCAAACAGGCGTTGACGGAAGTCATGCTCAATGCCTTGCAAGCCAATCCCACCGAACCCCAGGTCACGGTTCAGTTGAAAGCGGAAGCCAACGGGCATGGCCTGCCCGGCGTCCAAATCGAAATCCAGGACAACGGCCCCGGGTTTACTCCGGAGGCGGCCAGCCAGGCCGACCGGCCCTTCTTCACTCAGCGGAATGTCGGGTTGGGCTTGGGGCTGACGGTCTGCCGCCGCATCCTGGAAACGCACCGGGGCCGGCTCGAGATCGTGCCTTCAGCCGCCGGACAAAGCGGCTGCGTTCGGATTCACCTGCCTCTGGCTCCGGCCATCACCGTCAAAACGGCTTAGCCTTTTTCCTGACCCGTTCCGCTCCGGCCTGAACTGCTGTTGTTCACGCCCCGGCGCCCAGGGGTGCTTTCCTCGATGAGGCTGCGCCGCGCGCGTGGCAAACGCAACGCGCCGGCGGGCCGCCTATTTCCCGGGCGGAGGGAAGTTCAGGTATTGGCGGGCGTTTTCATAGCAGATGTTGCGGATCATCGGGCCGACCAGGGAATCGTCGTTGGGGATGAGGCCGTTTTCGACGTCTTGGCCGATGAGGTTGCAGAGCGTGCGGCGGAAATACTCGTGGCGCGGGTAGGACATGAAGGAGCGGGAATCGGTGATCATTCCCACAAACCGGGACAACAAGCCGAGATTGGAAAGGGCGTTCATTTGCCATTCCATGCCTTCCTTTTGGTCCAGGAACCACCAGCCTGACCCGAGCTGGATTTTGCCCGGAATCGTGCCGTCCTGGAAATTGCCCAGCATGGTGGCGAACACGTAATTGTCGGCCGGGTTGAGGTTGTAGAGGATGGTCTTGGGCAGCGCGTTTTCCTGGTCGAGACGATTCAAATAGGCCGACAAGGCCTCCGCCTGCGGAAAATCCCCAATCGAATCAAATCCGGTGTCGGGCCCCAAGGCGGCCAGCAGCCGCGAGTTGTTGTTGCGCAGCGCCCCCAGGTGAAGCTGTTTCACCCACCCCTTTTCGGCGTCGAGACGGCCGAAGAACAGCATCATGTAGCTGGCGAATTGCGCGTGTTCGGACGGGGAGACGGCCTTGCCCTGGCGCGCCTTGCCAAAAATGGCGGCGGCGGCTTTGTCGGTGGGAAAATCGGCGTAGCAATGGATCAGGCCGTGATCCGACAGGCGGCAGCCGTGGGAGTGAAAGAAGTCGTGTCGCGCCTTGAGCGCCGCCAGGAAATCATCGAGGTTCCGGATGTCGCGGTTGGCGGCCGCTTCCAGCGCCTTGAGCCAGGCGCCGAAGGCTTTGGGTTGGTTGACCGTCAGCGCCTTGTCTGGACGAAACGCCGGGAGCACCTGGGTTTTGAAGCCGGAGGCAGCCAGCTTGCGGTGATACTTGAGGTCATCCACCGGATCATCGGTCGTACAGACGTGAGTGACGTTGAATTTCCGGCAAATGCCCTGGGCGGTCAGGTCCGCGCCCGCCAGCCGGGCGTTGGCCTTCTTCCAAATGCGGGCGGCGCTTTGTTCGTTCAACAGTTCGGTGATGCCGAAATACCGCTTCAGTTCGAGGTGGGTCCAGTGATAAAGCGGATTGCGCAACGTGTGCGGCACCGTGGCCGCCCAGGCCTGGAATTTCTCCCAAGGGGTGGCCGAGCCGGTGCAAAAGCGCTCGGCCACGCCGTTGGAGCGCATGGCGCGCCATTTGTAGTGGTCGCCTTCCAGCCAGATTTCAAAGAGGTTGTTGAAGCGGCGGTTTTCCGCGAGGTCCTTGGGCGGGAGGTGGCAGTGGTAATCAAAAATCGGCTGCTCCTCGGCGTATTCGTGGTACAGTCGGCGGGCGGTTCGGGTCTGGAGGAGGAAGTCTTCGTGGATGAATTTCATAAGAATTCCGATGGATGGTTGGCGGGTGGGAATGCGATTCAGGCGCGGCCCAGGAACAGGGGTTTCAAATGCCGCTCGAACAGGTTCTCGGTGACGTTCCGGGCCACGACCGCCTCATGGCGTTTGAGGGCCTCCAGGTAGCGGTTGCCCATTTTGGCGGCGATTTTGTAGCCCACATGCAGCAGTTGGCGCAGATGCGGGTTGTAGGCCGGGTCCCGGGGATTGTGACGCAGGGCGGAAACAAATTGGGCCGAGGTCCAGCCTTTGACCGACTGGGCGGAAGGGAGTTTTTGCGGGTCAATATCAATCACGGTCGCGTAGGGCGCGCAGAGTTCCTCGACGTGCTCGAGGGCGCCGGCATAGATTTCCTTGGCCAGTTCCAGGCCGTCTCCGCCCGCTTCGGCCAGGCCGATGACTTCCTCCAGCCAGGTGGTGCCCGCCGTCTTGATGTGCAGACCGGCGCCGAACCGGGCCAGGGCGCGGCGGATGGGGCCATAGAGCGAGAATTTGTCGCTGCCGGAATGCACACTGAGCTTGAGCGTGTCGGGCAGGCCGTAGCGGCGCACGGCGAAGGCGATGACGGCCAGATCGTCGCTGAACTCCTTTTCAAACTGCGCCAGGTCGCCCACGTAATCCACCCCCTTGTTGAAGCGGCCGGTGAACTTGGGGGCGATGGTCTGCAAGGGAATTCTTTCGTCCGCCAGCGCGGCCAGAATGATGAGCAATTCGGGCGGGGTTTGCGGGCTGTCGGTTTCGTCCATCGAAACCTCGGTAATGAAGGCGCCCTCGCCCTTGGCCTGAAGGATATGGCGATAAATTTTGCCCGCCTCCTGCACGGCGAGCAGATACTTGGCGGCGATGCGTTCCACGTCGGCGGCGGAGCACCGGAACGGCCGATCAATACCGGGAATGGTGATGTCACCGGCCAGTTCCGGATGGCGCGAGACAAACCCGCGCAGCGCGTCCACCGGCGCCGGCTTCCCGATCCAGTCCGCCACATCAATGGTGAAAAAATCCGAATGCGGCACAAACCGGTCCACGGTCTCCAGCCGGATATGATCGGCATCCACGTGGTAAGGCCGCGTCCACCCCAGGGTTTGAACCGCCGCCGCGGCGGCCGCCCGCGTGCTGGCCGGCTCCGAGCCAATGATCAAATGCTCGCGATTGGATTTGTTCCACACCGGAACAATTTCGATTCCCTGCTCCAGCGCCATTTGACAGGCCCGCAGTTGCGCCCGGGCTTGGTGGGCGAAACGGTCGCCGATACCCACGGAGTATTTCTCAATCTTCAGCAAACTCGCCATAAATTGGTCCTTTCGATTCTCGCGGCGGCGCTTTCCGCCCGTGCGCGCAGCCAGGAGTTTTGGCCGTGGGTATAGTACATTCAGCCGCGTTGGCAGCACAAATCGAAAAACAAATCGAAAAATCGAAAACCACCCGGAGGAACTCCGCTGCGCTCGAGGGCGTCGTCATGGAAACCGAAGGCGGTCGGCCCTTTCGCGCGAGTAGCGACCGGTTGGAGCGTCCGTTGACTTTTGTCACGGGGACCCGCCGGGAAGTCGTTGGGGTGCTGCGACTGGAAGGAGTTACTGGAATCCGGCCGGCTCGAAGGTTTGTTACAAGCCGGCAACCGGGCCGAAAGCAAACGTGGGAATTCCAACAAACCCGCGAAGTGATCAAGCGGCTCCAGGGAGTCGAAATTCCCAACATTGCGTTGAAATTGCGTTAAAAAAGCGATAACACTTCGCCAGGATTTGTTATGAAAACGGCGTTTTTTCTCCTGGCGGCGACAACTTTGGGCTGCGTCACAGTGGGCGCGCAGGAATGGTCGGTCACTTCACCCAACAGCCAAGTCAAGCTTTCCGTCCGGCTAAACGAGCGCGAGGGAGGGCCGCCCCATTCGGCGGGTCCGGTCCTGACGTATCGCGTGGAACAGGGGGCAGTGGAAAGCCGGGTCGTGGTGGTGGGCGATTCGCCGCTGGGGCTGGCGTTGCGGGGGCAGGATTTTGTGAGCGGCCTGCGTTTTGATTCCGCCCAGTTGGTGAAGCCGCTGGAGGAGGCCTATGAAATGCCGCATGGCAAGCGCCGGCAGTGTCGCAACCGCGCCAATCAGCTCACCCTGGTTTTCCGCAACGCGGCGGGCCGGCCGCTGGAGCTGGACTTTCGAGCTTATGATGACGGCGTGGCGTTCCGGTATCGTCTGCCGCAGGCGGGTGCGGGCAGCCGGGAGTGGACGGCGGCCGAGATGGAGCGGGAGTGGACAGGGTTTGCCGTGCCCCCCGGGGCGAAGCTGTGGATGGCGCCCAGCGACAAGGCCACCACGTATTCGCCGGCCTACGAGACCTATTACGAAAACGGCATCTCAAGCGACACGCCGGCGCCGTTGGGTCTGGGCTGGTCTTTTCCCGCCTTGTTCCAGACGCCGGAAGGTTGCTGGGGCCTGATTACCGAGGCGGCGGTGGGGACCAACTACTGTGGCATGCGGCTTTCGTCGCGCGCGACCAACGGAGTGTACTGGGTCGAGTGGCCGGATCCGGCGGAAGGGAACGGGACCGGAACAATCCGGCCGGTTTCGTCCATTCCGTGGGAAATGCCCTGGCGGGTGATCGTGCTGGGGTCCTCGCCCGGGACTATTGTCGAATCCACCCTGGTGCAGGATGTGTGCCCGCCGTCGCGGTTGAAGGACACAAGCTGGGTCCGGCCCGGCCGGGTGGCCTGGAGCTGGTGGTCGGACAATCCCAGTCCCCAGGACGGCGCAAAGCAGAAGCGGTTTGTGGATTTGGCGGCGGAGATGGGCTGGGAGTATGTGTTGGTGGACGCGAACTGGGACATCATGGACAACGGGAATGTTCACGAGGTGATCCGGTATGCGAAGACCAAGGGCATCGGCGTGCTGCTGTGGTACAATTCCGGTGGGCCGCACAACGTGGTGACGGAAAAGCCGCGCGACACCCTCACCTACGCCCCCGTGCGGCGGCATGAACTCGAGCTGCTCAAGAAGTGGGGCGTCAAAGGCATCAAGGTGGACTTCTTCCAGAGCGACAAACAGAATGTCATCGGGCTCTACCACGATATTCTGCGGGAGGCGGCGGCATATCAAATCATGGTGAATTTTCACGGGTGCACGCTGCCGCGGGGGTGGGAGCGCACCTGGCCGCACCTGATGGCCATGGAAGCGGTGCGGGGGGAGGAATGCTACATCTTTGACTCGAGGTACCCGGAGATGGCGCCCGGACAAAACACCATTACCCCGTTCACCCGCAACGCCGTGGGGCCGATGGACTACACGCCGACCGCGTTCTCGAATCACAATCACCCGCACCGCACCACCGCCGCCCATGAACTGGCGCTGGCGGTCCTGTTCGAATCGGGCTGGGTCCACTTTGCGGACAAAGTCGAGGCTTACCTGGGCCTGCCGGCCGAGCCCCGGGATTTCTTGAAGCGGGTACCGGTGGCATGGGACGACACCCGGTTTGTGGCCGGTTATCCGGGGCAATTCGTCATTCTGGCCCGGCGCAAAGGGGATACGTGGTATGTGGCGGGCGTGAACGGCCAAGGCCACGCGCGTGAGGAACCAATCAAGCCGGGCGCATGGCTTGGCGCCGGGGCTTATGAGTTGGCCCGTATCGGCGACGGGGAGGACGCCCGGAGTTTCGACAGCAAGACTCAGCGCTTTGAAGCCGGCCAGTCATTCGCCGTGAAAATGTTGCCTTACGGCGGGTTTGTGGCGACGTTGAAGCCGGCGAAGTGAGTTTCGCTGGCGCGTTTGGGAAGCGGCGCCGCCATCCTCGCGTTTGCTGAGTTTACACAGGCCCGCTTTCAGGTTCACGGCAGCCGGCAAGGCGGCGGAGATTTCGCTGCCGGAGGGCAGCCCAAAGCCCGCTCAGTTCATCGTGCCGGGCGGGGTCTCGGTGGGCGAATTGCCCCAGAGCGCCATGTAAGTGCCGAAATACCCATGGCGTGCCACTTGGGCGTCAACGCGGTTATGAAGAACCACGGTTGCCTGTCGCCAGGCGGCCGCCGCCCCGGCCGGGCCGGCGCACGCCGGTATCCTTGTCTTCCTGCCCAATCGTTTGTCGGAGGGTTGAGCCCGGGGTGGCGGAGCTTGAGGGGCAGGACCCGGGCCGTCAGTCCAAAGGGCTCCAGGCGGACCCTGCCCTCGTTGCCGTGCACCCACGGGCAAAATGTCAAGAGGCGGAGTCAGGGGCCCCGCCGGGGCAAACCCCCGTCATTCGACTGGCCCGCAACGCGTCAGCCTGTTCCCTCCGGCTGGCTGCGGGGCCTCAGCCGGCCTGGGACTCGAGCCGACCCATGGCCAGCAAAATGCCGTGGAGCAAGGCGAAGGGGTTGGGGGGACAGCCCGGAACGTAAACGTCCACCGGAATGACCGCGTCCACCGCGCCGCGGGTGGCATAATTGACGCCGAAGATGCCACCGCTGCAACCGCAAGCGCCGACGGCCACCACCAGACGGGGATCGGGGGTGGCTTGATAAGTCTTGCGGAGGGCCAGCTCCATGTTGCGCGTGACCGGGCCGGTCACGAGCAGCATATCGGCATGCCTGGGCGACGCCACGAAGTGAATGCCGAAGCGTTCCACGTCATAGACCGGGCTGGTGAGGGCAACGATTTCGACCTCGCAGCCGTTGCACGAACCGGCATCGACCTCGCGGATGTGCAGGGAACGCCCAAACAGCCGGCGCGCACGTTCTTGAACGCTGTGCCCGAGAGCTTCGAACGATGGGTTTGAAGGGGGCACGGTTGCAGCCTTGCCGGGTTTCGGGCGAGTTACTGAGCAGGGGGGATGATCATGGGTGCCGTCGGCCTTCAGGAGGTAAGTGGCACTCGTCACCAGGTCCGCGCGGCGGCGGGTGGAACATTCGCAGACCGACGTCATGCGGATGCATGGGTCCACCTCGGCGCACAAGCCGCAAAAGGTGCATTTCCCCAAATCCAGCTGGGCCTGCCGCTGCGAGGCGTGGTCTTGGAAACTGATCGCGCCGGTCGGGCAGACGGCTGCGGAGGGCCGGGCGTCTTTCCAATTCGCCCAGTCAATTTCCGGTCGTCCCCGGGCATGGGGGGAGACTTCCGGTGGCGTGGCGGGGTAGCGCGTCGTGACGATGCCCGTCGAGAGGCTTTTGCCAAGGATGCCAAGCATAAATCAGCGGTCCGTGCCGGAGTAGGAGAGGTTGAAGCTTTTGTTGATCACCGGGAAGTCCGGCACAATGTTGCCCAGGATGGCTTCGCTCAACGCGGGCCAGTTTTGCAGCGAAGGGTCTTTCACTTTGCAGCGGGCCAGCCGGTTGCCCGGCGCGGTGCGGACCCAGTGGAAGATCTCGCCGCGCCAGCCTTCGACGTATCCGAGCGCCACCCGGTCGGGGGGCACCTCGCCGATGTCCACCCGAATCGGGCCGTCGGGCAGCCGGGCGAGGAACTGCTCGATGAGCGACAAGGACTCGCGTACTTCGTCCACGCGGACTTGCAGGCGGTGCTTCACGTCGCCGAGGTGATAAACCGGCACGTTGACCTTCACGCGATCGTAAGCCGCGTGCGGAAAGTCGCGGCGCAGATCGTGGTCGAACCCCGAAGCCCGGCCCGCGATGCCGACGACGCCGAGGTCCCGGGCGACCTCCGGCCGGAGGATGCCCGTCGTTTCGAGACGGTCGAGGGTGGAGGAGGAGTTTTCGATAAGCTGAACGAGCGACGCAAACTCCGGCTTCAGGTCGGCGACCAGGTTGGCCAGGGCTTGTTGCTGGCCGGCGTCCCAGTCAAATCGCACGCCGCCCAGGCAGGCCATGCCGCGCAAGAGGCGGTTGCCGGTCAGATGTTCGTTGGCGCGCAGGATGCGCTCTTTCAACCGCATGGCGTGCATGTTTGCCGTGACAAAGGCGACGTCGGTGCAGATGGCCCCGATGTCGGCGATGTGGTTGTACAGGCGCTCCAACTCCAGGCAGACCGACCGCAACACCCGGGCCCGCACGGGGGCCTGGACGCAAACCGCCCGCTCCACGGCATGACAGAAGGCGGTGGCGTGGGCGAAACTGGAATCGCCGGAGATGCTTTCCGCCAGCCGCACGCCGTGCGGGAGGGGCAGGCTCTCGAACAACTTTTCCGTGCCTTTGTGAACGTAAAACATCCGGAGCTGCAAATAGAGCACCGGTTCGCCCGCCACGCTGAACAGGAAATGCCCCGGCTCGATAATCCCGGCATGGACCGGTCCCACCGGCACCTGGAACACCCCTTCGCCTTCGACGGCGCGGAATTTGTGTCGCTCCCCTTGGAACGGTGGCAACTCGGTCGTGAGGTTGAAATCCTTGCGCAGGGGATAGACCTCCGGCCAGTCGTCGTGCAGCGCGCAGCGGCGGGGGTTGGGATGGCCGACCAGCTTCAGGCCGAACCAATCCTGGACCTCGCGCTCCTGCCAGTTGGCGGCGGGAATCGCGTTGACCAGCGAGGTGAATTGGGGCGTGGCGGGAGCGATGGGGGCGCGCAGGATGACGAACCCGTGCGCTGCGTCAACTGCCAGGACGTAATAGAGGTGGAAGGCGCCGTCGGTCTGGCGCGCGTCGTCGGCGAACAGGCTCACCAAGCGCGCGTTCGCGGCGCGGTACAGGTGCGCGCAAAGCCCTGGAATCACCTCCAGCCGGGCGTGGACATAAACTTCGTTCAGGTGGGGGGTATAGACCGAATGAATGCCCGCCGAGAACCGACGGGCCATTTCCTCGACGATGGGCTGAAGTTCCGGGGACACATGCGTGAAGCTCATGGCTTGCCTCCGATGATGGTCGTGGCCGCGTGCAGCAATTCGAGCAGGGGCGCGGGCAGCCAGACGCTGAACAGGCACAAACCGGCCAACAGCAGCGCCATCGCGGGCACGCCATCCATCTGGCGGGCCTCGCGGGCGGGGTCGCCCGGCCGGCGCGCGCCGGGCAGGATGCGGCTGAGTTGCTGCAGAATGCCGCAGAACGAGGCCAGGAGCGCGACCAGAATCAACACGCTGGCGGTCGTTTGCTGGGACGTCAGGCCGCCGATGACGATGGTCAACTCGCTGAGGAACAGCCCGAAGGGCGGCAGCCCCATGGCGGCGAGGGCGGCCAGCCCCATCAGGAGCACCGTGACCGGCAGCACTTTCACCACGCCCGGGCCAATGACGCGAAATTCGAGCGAGTGGAAGGTCTGGTGAATGTTGCCCGCGGCGAAGAATAAGACGGGCTTGGTCAGCGCGTGATAGCCCATGTGCAGCAAGGCGCCGAAAATAGTCAGGGGCGAGTTCAGGGCGAAGCCGGTGCAGATGAGGCCGATGTGTTCGAGGCTCGAGTAGGCGAGCATCCGCTTGAGGTTCTTCTGCACGAGAATGAACGGCGCGGCCAGGAACATGGAGCACAGGCCAAAGCCCAGGAGAAAATAGCGGCTGAAATCGGCGTTCAGGCTGGCCGTGGTGAGAATATGGAATCGCAACAAGGCGTAGAGGGCGATCTTGAGCGACACGCCCGAAAGCATCGCGCTGGTGGGCGAGGGCGCTTCGCTGTGCGCGTCGGGCAGCCAGGTGTGCATGGGGGCGAGGCCGGCCTTGGTGGCGTAGCCGATGAACGCAAACACAAAGGCGAGTTTGATGAGGCCGCGGTCGAACTGCGGCGCGACCGTCATCAGGTGCGACCAGTTGAAGTTCGGCAGTTCTGCGGACGCGCGCGGGCCCACCGCCGCCGCGTACAGGAAGACGGTGCCCAGCAACGCCAGCGCGAGGCCGAGGCTGCCGAGGATGATGTATTTCCAGGCGGCTTCGAGCGAGGTCTGGCGGTTATACATCGCGACCAGCAGGACGGAGGACAGCGCGGTGGCCTCGACCGCAAACCACATGACGCCGAGATTGTTGGCCAGCACGACGAGCAACATGCCAGCCGTGAACAGCGGCGTGAGCACGTAGAACTCCCGCACCCGGCCCGCCGTCAGCACGCCGGTGGCCAGATCGCGGCGGAAATAGCGCCCGGCGTAGAGCGCGGTGCCCAAGGACACCACCGCGATGAGCAGCACCATCCAGGCGCTGAGCGCGTCGGCGTAAAGGAAGTTTCCCCCCTCCGCGACGGCCGCGCGTTGCAACACTCGCTGAACCAGCGCGATTCCCAACGCCAGGGTGACGCCGAACGCCAGCACGTTCAAGGCAGCCATCCACCGTCGCGACGGCACGAGCAGGCACGCGAGGCCGGCGATGAGCGGGACGAGGAGGAGTGAGGTCAACATATCAAACAGACCGAAGGCTGAAGGCTGCCGGGCGCCGGGGGAGGATCGTTGGTCGAGGTTGCGAAGACGGCGCTCGGTTGGAACGCCTTCGTCCTCGGTTGCAAATCCCGGGGTTTGTCGCTCATGTTAATTCCGCCTTTAGCCTTTCAGTTGGTTCAGCTTGCTGGTGTCCATCGAGGCGAAGCTGTCGCGAATGCGATAGACCAGGATGCCCAGCACCATCACCGCGACCACCACGTCGAAGAAAATGCCGAGTTCGACCACCAGCGGCATGCCGTAAGTCGTCAGCGCGACGGCGGCGAGCATCACCCCGTTTTCCACGGTCAGCAACGCCAGCACCTGGGTGATGGCTTTGCGGCGATTGAACATGAGGAAGAAGCCGGTGAGCACCAGCGACATGGCGATGCCGAGCGTGTTGTTGCCGAGCCGTTCCAGTGCGGTGAAGGGGCGCGCGACGATGTAGCTCAGCAGCGTCAACCCGCCACACAGGAGCATGGAGGCGGGCGCGTTGAGCAGCGGCTCGATTTCCTGGCTGATCCCGATGCGGCGCACCTGCCGGTCCAGCAGCCACGGCAGAAAAACCACCTTCCCGATGAGCGTGAGTGCCGCGACAAGATAGACATGCGTGGCGTTGTGAAAGTAAGCGATGATGCCGGCAATACTCGTCAGCAAAAACGACTGCAAGGCGAAGAGCCGAATGTTGGTCAGCAACATCCGCTGCACGATCAGGAGGAGTTGAAACACCAACATGCCGGCGGCGCAAAACGTGATGAGTTGCGCACTGATTTCGGCGGGGGTGGGGCCATTCATGGTCAGCCAAAAAAGAACGTGGACAGGAGCGCCAGGGTGGCGAGGATGAACGCGACGCCCAACAGGTCGGGCACGCGGAACAGGCGCAGCTTGGCGTTGGTGGTCTCCACCAGCACCACCTCCGCCGCCAGCACGAGCAACTTCGCCGCCAAGGCCAGCGCGCTGACCCCCAACGCCGCGGGCGACGTGTCCGGGGCGATGCCGACGGGCAGGAAGACATTCGCCAGCAGCGTCATCAGCACCAGTTGCTTGAGGGACGCGCCCCATTCCATGAGTGCCAGGTACCGGCCCGAGTATTCGAGGAGCATCGCCTCGTGAATCATGGTCAACTCCAGGTGCGTGGCCGGATTGTCCACCGGGATGCGGCCCGTCTCGGCCAGCAGCACCAGGAACAGGGCGACGAACGCCATGGCATGAGTCGGGTTGAACAGTTTCCACACCGGCCCCTGGCCGGCCTGGACCATCCGGCTGAGGTCGGTCGAACCCACGCCGATGGCGACGGTGAAGATGGCCAGCATCATCGCGGGCTCGGCCAGGGCGGAAATGGTCATCTCACGGCTGCTGCCCATGCCGCCAAAGGCGCTGCCGGCGTCGAGTCCGCCCAACGCGAGGAAGAACCGCCCCAGCGCCAGCAGGCCGACCACCGCCAGGACTCCGCCGAACAGGCTCAGCGGCGCTTGGGCGGTCAACATCGGTATCATCAGACCGGCGAGCAGCGCGGAGAGGAACACGACGTAGGGCGCAAACCCGAACACCCACGAGGCGTGCTCGGGAATCACCATGTCTTTGCGGAGAAACTTCAGGAGGTCCGAGTAAGGCTGCCAGATGCGCGGGCCGCGCCGGTTTTGCAGCTTCGCCTTCCAGTTCCGGATGAGGCCGCTCACCAGCGGGGCGAGCAGGAGCAGCAGCGCCGTTTGGAGCGCGATGGCGAGAGGGTTCAGGTTCATAACGCGAAGAGGAGCAACAGCAGCAGCGTGATGAAGATGTAAATGAGGTAAGCCTGCAGGCTGCCGGCTTGCAGCGCCCGCAACCGGCGCGACAGGCGCAGCACCGCCAGATTGAACGGGCGATAGACGCGCGTCTGAAACATTTCCTCGACGTGGCTTTCAAAACGGATGGTCCTGGCATAGTAGGGTGAGAAGTCGTATTCGCGCTGCACCTCGCGGCGCGGGCGGAACAGGGCCTTGAAAATCATCCGCAGCGGTTTGGAGAAACCGGTGGCGGTGTATTCCATCTGTGGCGTCAGGCCGCGCAGGCCGCAATCCCACGTTGGGCCGGGGCGCGTCCGGGCTTTCCGCGCAAAGACCAGCCAGAGGACGAGCGGCAGGGGCAGCAGGCCCAGGAGCATCAAGGTGATGCCCGGCGTGGAAACCATTCCGCCCTGCGCGGTCCCGCTGGAGAGCGCCAGGCCGCCGGCGGCGCTGAGCTGGGCGCTCAGTTGCCGGCCGGTGAGTTGTTGCGTGACCGGGTCGAGCAGTTTCAAGAACGCCGTCGGGAACAAGCCGAGGAACACGCAGGCGGCCGTCAGGATTGCCTGTCCGCCCAGCAGGGGCCAGGACGCTTCGTGCGCGTGCCGGGCGTGGTCGCTGCGCGGTTGCGCCAGAAAGGTGATGCCGAACGCCTTGACGAAACAGGCCGCCGCCAGCGCGCCCGTGAGCGCCAGCATCGCGCCGCTCAACGGGAACATGAGCCGGATGAGGCTCGGCGTCGTACCGAACCCTTGCAGCAACGACTGGTAGGTGAGCCATTCACTGACGAACCCGTTGAGGGGCGGGAGCGCCGAGATGGCCACGGCACCGACGAGGAAAAACAGCGCCGTCCAGCGCATCCGTTTCGCCAGTCCGCCCAGCTCCTCCATGTTTCGGGTGTGGGTGGCGTGGAGCACCGCGCCTGCGCCAAGGAACAGCAGGGCCTTGAACGAGGCGTGGTTGAGGGTGTGGTACAGCCCGGCGATCAGCGCCAGCGACGCCAGCACCGGGTGGCCGGAATGCAGGAACATCAGCGAGGCGCCCAGGCCCATGAGGATGATGCCGATGTTTTCGATGCTGTGATAGGCGAGCAGGCGTTTGAGGTCGTGCTCCATCAACGCGTAGAGCACGCCCAGCACGGCGGAAACGGTGCCGAGCGCCAGCACGGTCACCCCCCACCAGTTGGGCGGACTGCCCAGGAAATCGAAGCAGACGCGCGTGATGCCGTAGATGCCGGTTTTGATGAGCACGCCGGACATGAAGGCCGAGACGTTGCTGGGCGCGACCGGGTGCGCCGCCGGCAGCCAGATGTGCAACGGAATCATGCCCGCCTTGATGCCGAAGCCGAAAAGGAAGAGCAGGAACACCAGGTTGCGCCGGCCCTCTGGCATTTGGTCGCCGAGCGCATGGAAGCTGTCAAAGCCGTGGCTGCCCGACGCCTGGAACAGGAGCAGGAATCCCAGGATGAGGCAGCCCGTGCCGAGGTGCGACATGATGAAGAAGAGCACCCCGGCGCTGCGGCTTTCCTCCTTTTCATGCTCAAAGCTGACCAGGGCATAACCGCAGAACGCCATGATTTCCCAGACGACGAGGAAGAAGAACGCATTGTCCGCCAGGAAGACCAGGGTCGTGGCGAGCAGCAGCAGGTTGAAGAAGGCGGCGAGCACGCCCACGTTCTTGTGCCCGTAATAGCCGCGCGCGTAACCCAGTGAATAGATCGAGATCGCCACTGCCAGCAGCGAAACCATCAAGCCAAAGAAGCAGCCCAGCGCGTCCGCGCGGATGCTGAAGCGCACATAGGGAATGAGGGAGGGAAAGAGGTCGAAGGACTGGTTGACCGCGGCCGCCCCCGTGGCCAGGGCGGTGGCGAAGGCCAGGATCCCGCAGAAACCGCCCACCGCCCCCAGGCCGAATCCGATGCCGTTGGCCAGCCGTTCGGCGCGCTGAAACAACACCGCGCCCACCATCCCCGCGAGGTAAGTCCACAGGGCGCAAGGCAACAGCGTGGCCGAGAGTTCGTTCATGGTCGTTTACCTTTTGCGCTCGGATGCCTCCAGTCGTCCCAGCAATCGGAGCAGGCCGTCGAGAATGGTCAGCGGATGCGGGGGGCAGCCGGGAATGTAAAGGTCCACCGGCACAACATTCGCGGCGCCGTTGAGCACTTCCGGGCTGCCGATAAAGGGACCGCCCGCGATGGCGCAGGCGCCCACCGCGATCACAATCCTGGGCTGCGGCACCGCCTCGAAGGTTTTACGGAGCGCCCGTTCCATGTTTTTCGAGACCGGGCC
>JARKQH010000445.1 GCA_029974925.1 Verrucomicrobiota bacterium | reverse complement strand
TTGCCGGGTGTGGATGGGCGGAATTACTCCCTCCAGGATTTTGCCGGAGCCAGGGTGTTGGTCGTGGTTTTTACGGCCAATCACTGTCCCACGGCCCAGTATTATGAAGAACGTCTCAAGCAATTGACGAGCGATTACGCGGGAAAAGGGGTGGCGGTCGTCGCCATCTCGCCGAATGACCCGCGGTCGGTTCGCCTGGACGAGCTGGGCTGGACGGACCTGAGCGATTCGTTCGAGGAAATGAAACTGCGCGCCCGGGAACGGGCTTTCAATTTTCCGTATCTTTATGACGGGGACCCAGCCGAGGTGTCGCGCGCCTATGGGCCGGTGGCCACGCCCCATGTGTTCGTATTCGACAGCCAGCGGAAGCTGCAATATCAAGGGGCCGTGGATGATTCCGAGCGCGTGCAGCACGTCCGCCGGCACTACGTTCGCGAGGTAATAGACGCCTTGCTGGCAGGTCGGGAGCCGCCGGTGACCCGCACCAAGGTGGTGGGGTGCTCGGTCAAGTGGTCGGACAAAGCGGAGGGGGTGAAGGCTTACTTGGAAAAGCTGGCGGCCGAACCGGTTTCGGTCCAGCCGGCGGATGCGGCGGCGTTGCGGGCGCTGCGCAGGAATGAATCCGGCAAATTCCGCCTGGTCACCTTTTGGGCAACCTGGTGCGCTCCCTGTATCGCGGAATTCGATGAGTTTGTGAAGATCAACCGCATGTACCGCCACCGCGATTTCGAGCTCGTCACGGTGTCCTTGAACCGGCCGGAGGAGGAAAAGGCGGTCCTGGATCTGCTTAAGAAGAAGCAGGCTTCCTGCCGCAATTATATTTTTGCCTCTGGCGATCGCGAGAAGCTGATTGATGCTTTCGATCCCGACTGGCAGGGGGAGGTGCCCTACACCGTGCTGATTGCGCCCGAGGGCAAAGTGATTCACAAGGAAACCGGCAGCATTGACGCGCTGGCCCTGCGCCGCGCGATTCTCAAAGCCCTCAACGACCGCAAGCCGTGGTAGCTCCGGACTTGACCCGCCGGTTTCCATTGCGGATCCGTATCGTCCGGGTTCCCGCTTCCTCTCGGGCAAGTAGGGCAAGGTGACATGCCATTTGCCGGTGCCCCGGCCGGCACCCCGTCTGAACAACAGACTTCCCAACGCCGGAGCCCTTCAACGTCCGGCTTTCGCTGTGCCGCTCACTCGGATATAATAAGCTGGTGAAATTAAGACTGTGTGAAAGGCTGGCGATGGTGGTCGGGGCCGGTCTTGGCCTGGCGGCGGAAGCGCAGACATTGACCATCACCAACGGCATCCACACTTACACGGCTTTGAGCAACCTGACGGTGACCCTGACGGCCCGCAGCGAGCTGTGGGTCACCACCACCAACGACCCGCTGCCCGGCTCCGTTATCCATCTGAATTCGCCCGATGCGTGGCTTTTTCTCCCCGGCGTCAGACCGTCAGTGGTGGCGTCCACTTATCTCAACCGGATTCAGGTTGGCGGGGCGGCGGCGGTCGCTGGCGGCAACGTGCGGGTCGTCGAGCATGGGATGGGGGCGGTGGTCATTCCGCACCCGCCGGGGTATCAGCCCGTGCAAGTGTTCAGCGGCACGAACTTCACCGGTTCCTCGGCGTATCTGAGCCAATACACGGCCTACAGTGATTCGAGCCTGCCGCTGAATAATGCCATCCGCTCGTTCAAGCTCCGGCGGGGGTACACGGCCACGTTCGCCCAGAACGGGGATGGGACGGGGATCAGCCGGAATTTCGTGGCCCAGGACGGGGATTTGGAGGTTAGCATCATGCCGGCGGCCCTGGACAATTCCGTTTCGTTCGTGCGCATCTTTCCCTGGCGTTGGACGGCCAAGAAGGGCATTGCCGGCAACATACCGGGAAATCTCAATGTGCGGTGGTATTACAACTGGAACATAGATCAGAACTCAACGCTGGACTGGGAATACGTGCCGATCCGGCAAAACCGCTGGTGGCCTGGGCTGGGGCAGAACTGGCAAACGCGCGGCGCGAGCCATCTGCTGGGTTATAACGAGCCGGACAGCTCGAGCCAGGCGAACATCGCGGTTGGCGACGCCATCTGGTCGTGGCCGGACCTGCTGGCGACGGGATTGCGCGTGGGTTCGCCGGCGACGACGGACGGCGGATGGAGCAGTTGGCTGTATCCATTCATCTCGCAGGCGGACGCAGCCGGTTTGCGGGTGGACTTCGTGGCCGTTCATTACTACCGGTGCTATGACCCGTCGAATCCCGCGGGGGCGGCAAACCAGATGTATAACGCGCTGAAAGGCATTTACGACCAGGTCAAACGGCCGCTTTGGATCACTGAATGGAACAACGGCGCGAACTGGACCGGGTGCGCCGACCCGAGCTACGCGCAGCAGCAGGCGTGCCTCAACGCCATGATGGACATGCTGGAGAACGCGCCGTTTGTCGAGCGCTACGCGCTATACAACTGGGTGGAGGACGTCCGCCGCGTGCAATGGGATGACGGGTCGCTGACGGCCGCGGGGGTGACGTATCGGGACAAGCCCTCGCGGGTGGGCTATTTGCAGGAGGGCCTGCCGGGCGGAGGGCGGCCCGCCGCGTGGCTCCAGTTTGAAGGCAATGTTCTGGACGCGTTCGGCTTCGGCAACAACGGCATTGCGGTTGGGCTTCCCGGCTACCCGGTGGGGTGGTTTGGCCAGGCGATACAACTGGATGGCACCAACAGTTACGTGCAGTTGCCGGTGAACACCGCCAACAGCCCCGGGTTTGGTTTTGCCGCCTGGGTGAACTGGGACGGTGGCGGAAACTGGCAGCGGGTTTTCGATTTCGGCAACGACACGTCCCAATATCTCTTCCTCACCCCGAGCTCGGGCGCGGGGACCCTGCGGTTCGCCATCAAGAATGGAGGCAGCGAGCAGCTCCTCGAGGCCGCGTCGCTGCCCGTCGGGCAGTGGTGGCACGTGGCGGTGACTCTGAGCAACAATGTCGCCCGGCTTTATACCAACGGGGTGGTGGCCGCCTCCTCGACCACTTTTTCGATCCTGCCATCCCACTTCAATCCGAGGCGCAATTACCTGGGCAAGAGCCAGTATCCGGCCGACCCGCTGTTTCGGGGACGGCTGGACGAGGTGGTGCTGACGCACTTCGCCCTGTCGGGGGCCGAGATTGCCGCGTTGCTGACCAACCAGCCGCCCGCCTCGGACATCGGCGACGGCACATGGGTCTTCGATGGCAGCGCTTTGTGGAGTGACACGACCCGCTGGAGCGGCGGACTGGTTGCCAACGGCGCGGGTTACACGGCCGACTTCAGCACCTTGAACATCACCGGCAACCGCAGTGTGGTTCTGAACTCTTCGCGCAGCCTGGGGCGGTTGAAGTTCGGCGACACGTCAGGGGGGCAAACCTGGACGCTCTTGTCGGCCAGCGGCAGCGTTCTCACGCTCGACAGCGGGTCCGGCGCCTCTCCCGGCATTGTGGTGAATCAGAACACGACGACGATATCCGCGCCGCTGGGGGGCGGCAAGGGCCTAATCAAGAGCGGCGGGGGGACGCTGGTCCTGAGCGGTTCGAATTCCGTCTCCGGGACGCTCTACGTGGACACCAGCAGCACCACGGCGAACGAAGGCATCGTGCGTTTGGCGTCTCCCCTGGCGGCGGGGGGCTTCGGCGCCATCTCGATTCGCAACAACAACAGCGGCAGTTCGACGCTGCAACTGGAGGG